>JBGCDB010000012.1:0-13091 GCA_045104955.1 Roseobacter sp. | reverse complement strand
TTGAACGCGGCGGGCGCGATGCCTTTGCCGCCCTACATCGCAGCAAAACGCCCGGCAGATGCGCAGGACAAGGAAGACTATCAAACTGTGTTTGCGCGCAATGCGGGGGCTGTTGCCGCGCCCACGGCGTCTTTGCATTTTGACGCGGCTTTGCTTGCAGCGCTGCAGGCGCGGGGTGTGACCTTTAGTTATGTGACTTTGCACGTGGGGGCCGGGACTTTTTTGCCGGTAAAGGTCGAAGACGTCACAACACACAAAATGCACGCCGAATGGGGTGTTGTCAGCCAAGCTGCAGCGGATGAAATCAACGCAACCAAAGCAGACGGCAAGCGCGTGATCCCTGTAGGAACAACCGCGCTGCGGCTTATTGAGACGGCAGGCCGCTCAGGTCAGATCGCGGCGTGGGAAGGCGACACAGATATCTTTATCTATCCCGGTTTTGATTTTCAGGTGGCAGATGCGTTGATGACAAACTTTCATTTGCCGAAATCCACGCTGATGATGTTGGTTTCGGCATTAATGGGGTATGACACCGTCCGCGACATCTATGCCCATGCGATTGCAGAACGTTACCGTTTCTTTTCTTATGGGGACGCGTCCTTGCTGATCCCTTAATGCGGCAGAGGTCATAATACGACCTATCCGGGTCGCGGATAAGCTTGAGGCAGTTCGCGATTCAGGCGCATGAAAACACCAATTCCTCCTGTTGCTCCTCCACTCATTGCCGGAGACCGCCATGCTACAAGTTTTATCCAGCGCCTGGGCGCTTTTGCTGGGCATGTCCCTTTTGATGGTTGGCAACGGAATGCAGGGTACGCTGCTTGGTATTCGTGGCGAAATCGAAGGGTTCTCCACCTTTGAGATGTCGGTGGTCATGTCCGCTTATTTTGTCGGTTTCTTAGGCGGGTCAAGGATGGCACCGGGCATGATCCGGCGTGTCGGCCATGTGCGGGTTTTTGCAGCGCTTGCGTCGCTTATTTCAGCCGTAATGATCCTTTATCCGACATTTACCGAAGTCTGGCTTTGGACGGTTGGCCGGGTGCTGATCGGGTTTTGCTTTTCGGCGGTGTATGTTGTTGCTGAAAGCTGGCTGAATAATGCCGCGACCAATGACAATCGAGGCCAGGCGTTGTCGCTTTATATGATCGTGCAAACGGCAGGTATCGTGCTTAGTCAGGCGTTGCTGTTGACGGCGGACCCTTCGGGATATGTCCTCTTTGTGATCCCATCTGTTTTGGTTTCCATCGCGATTACGCCGATCTTGTTGTCGATCAGTCCCACGCCGGCATTTGACACCACCAAACCGATGAGCCTCAAAGAACTTCTGGGCTATTCGCCATTGGGCTGCGTGGGCATGTTTTTACTGGGTGGCATCTTTTCCGCACAGTTCGGTATGGCACCTGTCTACGGCGCGCAAGCTGGGCTGTCAGTGGCCGAAATTTCGACCTTTGTGGCTACGTTCTTTGTAGGATCGATGCTGTTGCAATACCCGATAGGCTGGATTTCGGACCGGATGGATCGACGCTATTTGGTCCTGATCGTTTCGGCGATCGGGTTGGTCGGGTCGATCCTGGGTATGATGCTGGGGGACGTTTTCTTTTTGCTTCTGGTGTCAGCGTTTGTGGTGGGAGGCATGTCTAATCCGCTTTATTCTTTGTTGATTGCCCATACAAACGATTTTCTTGAACACGAGGACATGGCTGCGGCATCTGGTGGGCTGATATTCATCAACGGTTTGGGCGCGATCGCTGGCCCCTTGATCACTGGATACCTGATGGAGGTCGTCGGGCCGGGGGGCTTTTATATGTTTACGGGCACGCTCTTTGCCGCGCTTGTTGCCTATGCCGGGTACAGGTCAACTGTACGCGGTACGATCAACGTCGAAGATACAGGCGCGTATGTTGCCGTGGCGCCGTCCTACACGTCGGTTGCGCTGGAATATGCACAAGAATACGCCATCGAGCAGGAAAAAGACGACGAGACAGATGAAACAACTAGGTAATTATGTCGCGGTGACGCAAAACGTGAATAGGTTAACGTTGTAAACAATGCTTAGGATACTCACGTGGTGACCAGTGAGTAGGAGGAAAGTTATGATCGGCCCTGAGGACGTTTTGAATTTCTGGCTGGACGAAGTTGGCCCGGCCGGGTGGTATGCACAGAATGCAGAATTGGACGCAACCATACGCGACCGATTTGAAGATGCTCTGTCTGGCGCGGGTGAGGGGCGCTATTCATTGTGGCTTACGTACCCATCAGGCGCTTTGGCTTATATCGTTTTAACCGATCAGTTTTCGCGCAATATTTACCGCGATACCGGTCGCGCCTTTGAGACTGACCGCATCGCATTGGCGGCGGCAAAATCTGCGATCAATAATGGCTGGGACCTGAAAATTAATGAACCTGCCCGGCAGTTCTTTTATTTACCGTTGATGCATTCGGAAAGCCTGTGTGATCAGGACCGGTGTGTCCGCTTGATGTGCGAACGGATGCCACAGAGCGATGGCAGCGGGTTGCTACATGCCCGCGCGCACCGGGCCATCATCCGCCGCTTTGGGCGCTTTCCGACACGTAATGCTGCACTGACCCGGCCGTCGACGGCGCTTGAGGCAGAGTATCTGGCAACCGGTGGCTACGGTCAGACCGTCGCTGAATTGCAAGCGGCCAAAGCAGCCTGACATTCGCGGGTGGCTAAAAACCATCCGACAGTGCGCTTATGTCGCGTCCCCGCTCATATTGCTGTGTGTATAGATATAGTTTAACGGTAAACTAAATTTTGAACACGATGCGCGAGGACACACCATGGCAGCCAAATCATTCGACCTAATTGTGATTGGGGCCGGCCCCGGCGGGTATGTCGCAGCCATTCGCGGTGCGCAACTTGGTATGTCGGTTGCGATCATCGAACGGGAACATCTAGGCGGCATTTGTCTGAACTGGGGCTGTATTCCCACCAAAGCCATGTTGCGGTCTTCCGAAGTGTTCCACTTGATGCACAGAGCCAAGGAATTTGGGCTGAAAGCAGACAATATCGATTATGATCTTGACGCTGTTGTAAAACGGTCTCGCCAAGTGGCGGGTCAACTGTCAGGCGGCATTGGCCATTTGATGAAAAAGAACAAAGTCACCGTCTTTATGGGCGAGGCGTCTATCCCCGCCAAAGGCAAAGTGACCGTCAAAGGCGAAAAAGGCACCGAAGAGCTGACGGCTAAAAACATCGTATTAGCCACAGGCGCACGGGCGCGCACTTTGCCGGGTCTTGAAGCCGATGGGGATCTGGTTTGGACGTACAAACATGCGCTGCAGCCTAAGCATATGCCGAAAAAACTGCTAGTGATCGGATCAGGCGCTATCGGCATTGAATTTGCCAGCTTTTACAACACGCTAGGTGCTGACACGACTGTCGTCGAAGTGATGGATCGCGTGCTGCCTGTTGAAGACGCGGAAATCTCGGCTTTTGCGAAAAAGTCGTTTGAAAAACAAGGCATGAAAATCATGCAGAAAGCCATGGTCAAACAACTGGACCGGGGCAAAGGCAAAGTGGTCGCGCACATTGAAGTGGGCGGAAAAGTCGAAAAGCACGAATTTGATACGGTCATCTCGGCCGTGGGGATCGTTGGCAATGTCGAGGGACTTGGGCTGGAAGAATTGGGCGTCACCGTCGACCGCACCCATGTCGTAACAGACGAATTCTGTCGTACTGGTGTTGACGGACTGTATGCCATCGGTGACGTGGCAGGCGCGCCTTGGCTTGCGCACAAGGCCAGCCACGAAGGCGTTATGGTGGCCGATCTTATCGCGGGCAAACATGCGCACCCCGTCAAACCAGAAACCATCGCGGGCTGCACCTATTGTCACCCACAGGTGGCCTCTGTCGGCTATACGGAAGCCAAAGCAAAAGAGCTTGGGTATGACATCAAAGTGGGCCGCTTCCCGTTCATCGGAAACGGCAAAGCTATTGCGCTTGGCGAACCTGAAGGCATGATCAAAACCATTTTTGATAAAAAGACCGGGGAGCTTTTGGGCGCGCATATGGTCGGCGCCGAAGTCACAGAGCTGATCCAAGGCTATGTTGTCGGGCGTCAGTTGGAAACCACCGAAGAAGACCTGATGAACACCGTCTTCCCACACCCAACGCTGTCTGAAATGATGCACGAGAGCGTTCTGGATGCCTACGACCGTGTCATCCACATGTGATTTCGTGATACTTTAGGTATCGTACAGGGCGTGAACGCGGTTACATGCGTTTACGCCCTGTGCAATTGTATTGCGTGAATAAATCAGTGTATGGCATCGCTGTGGGGCGTGTAGTTGACCCTTTCGGAGGGCCAGGTACCGAATGAATGAAATCACAACTTTTGAGTGGATTGAAGCCGTCGGGTGGCTTGCCTCGGCCCTGACGGTTGCAACCTATGCGATGAACACAATGGTGCCGCTGCGCATTCTTGCCATTGCGTCTTCCATTTGTTTTGCGGTTTATGCGGCAGTTTTGCAGTTGTGGCCGCTGTTGGTCATGGAGTTGCTGCTGTTACCCATCAATATCTACCGCTTTTGGCAGATCATTTCGCTGCGTGGAAAATTAAACCGAAGCTCCACCCAGCAAGGGGCTGATTTCGAGTTGATCAAAACCTACGGTAAATCTCGACAACTTGTGGCGGGTACAGTTGTGTTTTCGCGCGGTGATCCGGTGGACCGGCTATATTATTTGCATAGCGGTAAAATCTTGATCGAAGAATACGATGTCGAAATCTCGTCCGGTGATATTTTCGGTGAAATTGCGTTTTTCACGGACGCTGCACTGCGCACAGCAACCGCGCGGTGTAGCGACGACGCACAGGTCTATGAGCTTGATGAGAAACGCTTTATGCGGTTGCAGTTTCAAGATCCGTCTTTTGGCATGGCGGTAATGCGCACCATAACCAAACGACTGATTGCAAATGCGGATCAACACCCGCCTTCCATTCGCCTACGGGACAGGGGGCAGCCACAACAGCAATGATACAAACTTGCTAAGGCTTTCAGCCGCACGTTCATGGTACGTTCTCATTTTTTCATTGGCGATCTGGTCAATTCACCTTATGTGTAGCGAGTTGACCGGGGGTGTCTGATGGCCGAGTTAAAAAATATCGAAGTGCGTGGCGCGCGCGAACATAACCTCAAGAGCATCGACGTGGATATTCCACGCGACCAACTTGTTGTAATCACCGGGCTTTCCGGGTCGGGAAAATCATCTTTGGCATTTGATACCATCTATGCTGAAGGGCAACGGCGCTATGTTGAATCATTGTCCGCTTATGCGCGGCAGTTTCTTGATATGATGCAAAAACCGGATGTGGACCATATTTCGGGCCTTAGTCCGGCCATTTCGATCGAGCAAAAGACGACCTCGAAGAACCCAAGGTCAACCGTCGGCACGGTGACCGAGATTTACGATTATATGCGACTGCTTTTCGCGCGCGTGGGAACACCCTACAGCCCCGCCACCGGCAAACCTATCGAAGCGCAACAGGTGCAGGATATGGTGGATCGCGTCATGGCAATGGAGGAGGGGACCCGCGCCTATCTGTTGGCCCCGATTGTCCGGGACCGCAAAGGCGAATACCGCAAAGAATTCCTTGAGCTGCGCAAGCAGGGCTTTCAACGTGTCAAGGTGGACGGGGCTTTCTATGAATTGGACGAGCCGCCGACCCTGGATAAGAAATTTCGCCACGACATTGATGTGGTTGTGGACCGGATCGTGGTCCGCGAAGGGCTGGAAACGCGATTGGCCGACAGTCTGCGCACCGCGCTTGACCTGGCCGATGGTATTGCAATCATTGAAACAGCCCCTGCGGAAGGCGAACCAGAGCGGACGACGTTCTCTGAGAAATTCGCGTGCCCTGTCAGTGGTTTTACCATTCCCGAGATTGAGCCGCGGTTGTTCTCATTCAACGCGCCGTTTGGGGCCTGCCCGGATTGTGACGGTTTGGGTGTTGAGCTGTTTTTCGACGAACGGTTGGTGGTTCCGGACCAGAACCTCAAGATCGCAGATGGTGCTTTGGCCCCATGGCGCAAAGGTAAATCGCCCTATTTCCTGCAGACGATTGAGGCGATCGCTAAACATTACGAATTCAAGCAATCGACCAAGTGGAAAGACCTGCCAAAGTACGTTCAACAGGTATTTTTGTATGGATCCGGCGAAGAAGAGATCAAATTTCGATATGATGAAGGCGGTCGTGTTTATCAGGTAACCCGCGTTTTTGAAGGGGTTATCCCCAATATGGAACGTCGCTACCGTGAGACAGACAGCAATTGGATTCGCGAAGAGTTTGAGCGCTATCAAAACAATCGCTCGTGCGGGACCTGCGAGGGCCACAGACTGCGGGCCGAAGCTTTGGCAGTGAAAATTGCGGGTCTACACGCGGGCGAAGTTGTGCAAATGTCGATCCGGGACGCTTTTGACTGGTGCGAAAGCGTGCCTGAGCATCTGACGGCCCAAAAGAACGAAATCGCGCGTGCAATCCTGAAGGAAATTCGCGAACGGCTCGGGTTCCTGAATAACGTGGGCCTCGAATATCTGACGCTCAGCCGAAATGCCGGAACGCTGTCGGGTGGTGAAAGCCAGCGCATCCGTTTGGCCAGCCAAATCGGATCGGGTTTGACGGGCGTGCTTTACGTGCTGGATGAACCTTCTATCGGATTACACCAACGCGACAACGACCGGCTGTTGCTGACGCTGAAAAACCTGCGCGATCAAGGCAACACAGTGATTGTGGTTGAACATGACGAAGAAGCGATCCGCGAGGCGGATTACGTTTTTGACATCGGTCCCGGCGCGGGTATCCACGGCGGCCAAGTGGTCAGCCACGGCGTACCTGCTGCGGTTGCCGCGGATGAGAATTCGATCACCGGGCAATACCTGACCGGCACGCGCGAAATTGCGGTGCCTGCGACGCGCCGCAAAGGCAATAAGAAAAAGCTGCAGGTGGTCAAGGCGACGGGTAACAACCTAAAGAACGTGACGGTCGATTATCCACTGGGCAAATTCGTCTGTGTGACGGGGGTGTCGGGGGGTGGTAAATCCACGCTGACCATAGAGACGCTGTTCAAGACGGCCTCCATGCGGTTGAACGGTGCGCGGCAGACGCCTGCGCCGTGTCAGACGATAAAGGGGCTCGAATACCTTGATAAGGTCATCGACATTGATCAACGGCCGATCGGGCGGACGCCGCGGTCAAACCCTGCGACCTATACTGGTGCGTTCACCCCGATCCGAGATTGGTTCTCTGGTCTGCCAGAGGCCAAAGCGCGCGGCTACAAACCGGGGCGTTTTAGCTTCAACGTGAAAGGTGGGCGGTGCGAGGCATGCCAAGGCGATGGTGTTATCAAGATTGAAATGCACTTTCTGCCTGACGTCTATGTCGAGTGTGAAACTTGCAAGGGCAAGCGCTATAACCGCGAAACGCTTGAGGTCACCTTTAAAGGTAAAAGCATTGCAGACGTATTGGATATGACCGTCGAGGATGCACAGGCATTCTTTTCTGCCGTACCGTCGATCCGCGAGAAAATGGATGCGCTGATGCGGGTCGGGCTTGGGTATATCAAGGTTGGGCAACAGGCCACAACCTTATCCGGTGGCGAGGCACAGCGCGTTAAGCTTTCAAAGGAGCTGAGCAAGCGATCCACCGGCCGAACACTGTATATTCTGGACGAACCGACAACTGGTTTGCACTTCGAAGATGTGCGCAAACTGCTGGAAGTGCTGCACGAATTGGTGGATCAGGGGAATTCGGTCATTGTCATCGAACATAACTTGGATGTGGTGAAAACCGCTGACCATATCATCGACATCGGCCCCGAAGGCGGTGACGGCGGCGGGCAGATTGTGGCCACGGGCACGCCTGAGAAAGTGGCAGAGGTGGCCGAAAGCTATACCGGCAAGTATCTCAAACCGATGTTGCAGCCGACGCGCAAGGTTGCTGCAGAATAGGCATGTAGGCTGCCGTTAATTCAAGATCGCGGCCACAGCACCTATCAGGTCAAGGACTTCGCGTGTTTCGCCGTTCACGCGGAACACATAGTCGCCGCTGCGATAGTACGACCCATTTCGGTCAAGGCCATAGCGCTGTGGGTCGCGGATGACCTCAAAATCACCAATGCGGATGATATCGCCTTCGCGGTAGCGCGCGTCATACTCGTTGCCACGTGTTTTGCCAACTTGTCCAGGCGGCACACAAGGGACAGCTTTTTTAGCCAACCCCGGTGGACAGTTCTTGGGGGCTGCATTGGCGGTGCCTGCCAGAAAGAGCGCGGCTATTCCCGCAGCAAGTGCACTTGTAAAGTAACGCATGGTTTTCTCCTTATGCCCCAGACTAATCCTACAAGCAGTGGAAACCAACTGGGTTTATCGTGCGGGAACGGCTTTGCTATTGGGTGAGTTATGGACCAGGTCCCGCAAATGGCGAAAGTCACGAACGTTCAGTTGATCAAAATGGCCGCATAGTTCTTCCATTTCATTTGCGCGGGTTTCGCCCAGCACCGGATCAGCAAACATATGAAATTTATCGGAAACCTCGTGATCACTAAGCGGTAGATCCGTGTCCCCACGGGGGGTGCGGGGGGCGTCTGCGATAACCCGCCCATCGGTCAGTGTGATGCTGACCTGCGCCCAGCGTTTCCCGTCGCTTATCTGTGTGAGATGCGGATCGTCGATTAGATTTGTAGCGCTGCTAACGCGCAGGATTTCCAGATCTTGCAAGGTTTCGGCCGTCAGCTCTGTTGCGCCCAGTTGACCGCGCACGATCATGGCTGCCACGGGGAATGCGATGGAATACGCAAATTCGTCTGGTGATTTAGGGTGGTGGCCAGCAAGCCGTGTGGCGTTGTGAAAGGTTTTGATATCAACAGATGCCACCATGTCGTGCGTTAATCCGTGATCGCGCATAAGCGCTTTTGCCGCATCGATGGCCGGATGTGCCCAACGGCAACAGGGGTAGGGTTTGTAATGCGTATCGCTTACGATCCGCCAAGTGTCACCTAAATCTGCCCAATACTCTGGTGCGTCCTCGCAGGTCAGGGCAGGGGCACCGGTAAAGCCCGCTTGCGCCAAATAGGCGGCTGTCACACCAGAAGGCGCCCCCCATCCCACACCGTCGCGGAGCATGGTCGGGTGGTCAATGCAACGCATCATTTGACTACGTGGCCCGTGGTATTCGGCAATGCCGGCGGCGTGGCGTATGTGATCCATAGAGGCTCCGAGGCCCCGCGCAAAGGCTGTAGCGACCCCCACAGCCGTCCATGCGCCTGACGTATGATAATCAGCGCAATTTGCGTGTTGCGCAAGGCCCGCGCGGTAGCTTACTTCATATCCCACGGCAATAAGTGTTGCAAAGTCAGCACCTTGCAGGTCGTCTTTCATGTCTGCAAGGGCCAGCAAGGCCGGAAATACAGCGGATCCCGCATGGCCTTTGCAGGGCGAGGTCCCATCATGAGCGTCGATGCTGTCGACCATAAATGCCCCGGCCATTGCCGCACCTGCAGGGCTTAAACGTGGCCCGTGCATTAGCACACGCGCCCCCCCGACAGCCCCTAAGCCAAAAACAGCCGTAGCGCCTTGGTATGCCGCTTTAGCCATCGCTGTGGTTGAGCCAACCGCAGCAACGCCCATCGTGTCCAGAAAAGACCGGCGCAAGACGCGCAGCACATCTGGGGGGAGATCGTCGTAGGTTATGTGAGCTGCAAATTCGTGAAAGGCTGGCGCCATTCTAATCGGACCTGTTGCGTGTTTCAAAACGCGGCAGCATAGCGGAAAAGTCTTTTCCCGCGCCGTCCTCTGTTTCAACGAACTGCTTGTACAGCGCCATGGCCAATTGCCCCATGGGCGTGTCGGCGTTTACGGCTTCGGCAGCTTGTTGGGACAGTCCCAGATCCTTTAACATTAACTCGGCTGCAAATCCGGGGGCGTAATCATTGTCAGAGGGGCTTTGTGGTCCGACGCCGGGCGCGGGGCAATAGGCGTTCATGCTCCAGCTGTATCCAGAAGACGTACTGACAACATCAAACATCTTTTGGCGGTCAAGGCCCAGTTTGTCTGCCAAAGCGAATGCTTCGCAGGTGGCAATCATTGTGGCCCCTAGGATCATGTTATTGCATATCTTTGCAGCTTGTCCGGCACCGGCGTCGCCGCAATGAACCGCCTTTTGTCCCATGATACCGAACAAAGGTTGTGCCATGGCAAAGCTGGATGCTGTTCCACCGGCCATAAAGGTCAGTGTCCCGCCTGCTGCGCCGCCAATGCCGCCTGAAACGGGCGCATCTACAAAGCCGAGCCCGCGATGTTGGGCCTGCTCAGCCACGTGGCGGGCACTTTCGACATCTACTGTCGAGCAGTCCAAGAATAACGCGCCCGGTTTCATCACCGGCAGGACGTCCTGTGCGACGGCCTTCAGGATCGCACCATTGGGCAGCATCGTCAGTACGACATCGGCTGATTGGGCGGCATCGGCTGCGGTTGTTGCCATCTCAATGCCGTCTATCTGTGTGGAGGCTGTATCAAATCCGAAGACTTTCATACCCGCCTTGGCGAGGTTCGCCGCCATCGGCCCGCCCATGTTTCCCAAACCGATAAACCCGATCGTTGTCTGTGCCACTGCAGTGTCCTCCAATTTCAATGCATTGGCGCCAAGAGGCATCAAAATCTTGCTTACTGCAATGGCTGGCACGCGCTGATCGGCATATTGCCAACGTGGTTTTCGGTCTTTGTCGATGATCGCGGCTCTGATGCCTTCCAGAAAATCGCCATGCTCCATCGCGCGTGCGGTAAAACGGTATTCAAGGTCCAATGCCTTGGGTAGGCTAATGGATGGGCCCCGCAACCGGTGCAACAGTTCGATCGTGGCGGCCATAGACAATGGTGCGTTGCGCGCCATTGATTTGAGCGTTCTCGTAGCAAACGCACTGTCATCCTGAGCAAAGGTTGTCAGGATATCGCCCAGCGTTTCGCCAGCAAAATGTGTATCTATTTGCGGCTGTAATTCAGCAAGAGCCGAAGCCGAAGGCGTTAGTGCCGCCTCTTCAATCGCAGTGGTCGTACCGCTTTCCTCCAAGGTTTTGATCACATCGGGCCAAGCTGTTTCGGGTATGTAATAGTCGGCAAAACCGGCATAGATCGCGTCCGCTGCGTTCATACGCGCGGCCGTCGTTCCGAGGTATTCACCCAAACGACCGGGCGCGAGTGCCAGCATTAATGTGCCGCCCACATCGGGGATCAACCCAATGCCACATTCAGGCATAGAGATCTGGCTGCTGTCGCCGACGATGCGGTGTGATCCGTGACACCCCAGCCCGACACCACCACCCATGGTAAAGCCCTGCAAAAATGAAACAATGGGCTTGGAGTATTCGAATATCTTGGCATTCAGGCGATACTCATCTGCCCAAAAGCGTTGGCCGTAAGCGAAGTCGCCGGCGCGCCCCGTCTCGTAAAGCTGCGCGATGTCACCGCCTGCACAAAACGCCCTGTCGCCGGTGGCGTCAAAGATCACAATCGCGACCGAAGGGTCAGCGCGCCACATGTCCAACGCGTTTTCGATTGCGCAGATCATTTCATATGTTGCAGCGTTCAAGGCATCTGGGCGGTTGAGCGTGATGCGACCTGATTTACCAGATTTACGGATTATTATGTCGGTCATGACGTGCCTTTCAGCAATTACAATCGACCGCATTAAGACGCACGCATTGATAAGGTGCAAGCAACGGGGCGCATGAAAAAGGGCGCCGGTTAAGGCGCCCAATTTAAATTGTCTACCGTTTGGCTACTACGCAGCTTTGCGCGCACGTTTGCGCATGTATGCACCCACGCCCAAGATCGTAAGCATCAATGGCATACCCGCTGGAAGAGGCACCGTGTTTGGTGTCGTATCGCCGCCGCATGATTGCGTCTCAGGCACCCAGTCAGCGCTATTCTCGTTGCAGGTGTTGACCACAACGCCGTCGCCGAATGTATACACGGCCAAGTGTGACAAGTCAGGATTATCAATCGACGTTTGCTCGTTCCCTTTTGTTTTCACGTAGGCGAACATGTCGAAATCACCCTCCGCAACGTCAATCGTGATCGGAGACACATCAAAGAGCCATACAACAAACCCTTTGGCCGCTTTTTGTGTCACGGCAAAAGTCGAATATGCCAACGGGCTAAAATCAATGTCAAAACCGCCGGTCAATTGATCATTGTCAGCAGTGACCCCGGAACCTGCCCCAGAGGAACTTCCTTGGAATGCCCAGCCGGACGCATAGTCTGCAAATATGCCATCATTCAGCAGGGCTGACCCTACAGCGCCACCGCCTGATTCATCATTGCCACTAAAAACGCCTGCACAGGCCTTGGCGGCGTACTCAGTACCGTCATAGGTCACTGTAACGTCTTCCAAAAGGTTTGCGTCTGGCCCTGTCACATCAGGCGTCAATGCTGCATCACCTACTGCACAGACTGTAGCGGCGGACACCGATGATGCGCCCATAGCTGTTATTGCTGCAATTCCGGCGGCTGTTACAAAAGTTCTTAAATTCAGGCTTATCATTGAATCGCCCCTCTCGTTTATACTTTGGCAAACCCACTAATTGCTGGGTTTTTTCTGTCCCTATTACATGCCTTTTTATTGACACATTTCGGAGCAGTTAACAAAAGATTTACTTTTGGGGCGGTGCACTTACCATCTGGAGCGTAGTGCATGTTGCAACATCGCTATCGCAAGTTGAGGCTATAGGGAGACAATAAGGTTTGCTGCTCCTTATTGTGTACGTATCGACGCTCTGTTCCCGTTTCGGAACGCTCATGATTCGCTTTTTCAATGTAGAATTGAGTTAGCACCGGGCCACGCAATGCATGGCCCGATCTATGCTTTTATTCCATCACTGGGATTGAGAATTCGCCGCCTTCTTTAATGCCTGAAGGCCAACGCGCCGTAACCGTTTTGGTGCGTGTATAGAATTTGAACGCATCGGGCCCGTGCTGGTTCAAATCGCCAAAGACAGATTTTTTCCAGCCGCCAAAAGTGTGATAGGCGAGCGGCACAGGGATTGGCACGTTTATGCCCACCATGCCGACGTTGATC
>JBGCDB010000011.1:0-3517 GCA_045104955.1 Roseobacter sp. | reverse complement strand
AAAAAATCATCGACAGATTCATCGTAATGGCTAAAAAGAAAGAAAAAATTGGCATCCATATGACAGCTGCCAGAGTAAAGCTGCCGTCTTCAGATCGGAAAAAAAAAAAAAAAAATGGGAATGGTTTGGCATTTGAAATTGGATCTAGCATCAGTATTTCCTCGGAAAATTATGAACCGGAAAACAACGCGACAACTCGTTAGATCAGATGTACTGACCTAGTCGCCAAATAAGGCTGTAATATGGGCTAAATGCGAAAACCCTGTCTTACTTTGTGATTTTCAGGACTATTTTCGGCGCACCAGTACGTCCGAAGACAAATGCGCGCTGTCCAACAAGCCGATTTGCAATCTGAATGAACCGCGAATAATTTTCTTGGGGGGGAACGTGTTCTGTCAGGTCGTCGCAGACAATGGCAACCCTTTTTGGGGATTGGTTTTTGGCGCAGGGCGCACTGTTTCGTTGTACTCCCGGGCTTGATGTAACCTTTGCGGTTTTTACATCTCAAATCGCGGTTGCCGTTTCGCGCCTACGCTGATTACCTATGCTTGGCTAGAAAAACGACGCCATGTGTCGTCTTCGGGCGATTTGCGGTTGGGTCGGCTTGTTAGGTTCGTTGTAAAAGAAACCAAACCAAGTTTTGACAGGATTGTTATGCGATTTTCTGGGTTACGAGTGTTGCGCGAAGGGCTGACCGGAAATGCCGGTTGGACGTCTCATTGGCGCGACCCAGAGCCTAAATCAGAATACGATGCCATTATCATTGGTGGTGGTGGGCACGGATTGTCCACTGCTTATTATATGGCCAAAAACCACGGTTTGACCAATATCGCCGTTTTGGAAAAAGGCTACATCGGTGGCGGCAATATCGGGCGCAATACTACAATTGTGCGCGCTAATTATTATTTGCCCGGCAACTCAGAGTTTTACAGCCATTCCCTGAAGCTGTGGGAGGGATTGGAAAACGATCTGAACTACAACGTGATGCATTCGCAGCGGGGCCAGATTGCGCTGTTTCATTCGGATGGCCAGCGGGATGCTGCGGTGCGTCGGGCCAATGCCGTGCGCGCCCAAGGAGATGATGCCGAATTGCTAAGCCGCGAAGACGTGCGCAAGCTTTTGCCTTATCTGAATTTTGATAGTGCACGGTTCCCGATCTATGGTGGTCTGATCCAAAAGCGCGCAGGCACCGCGCGCCACGATGCCGTCGCTTGGGGCTATGCGCGCGGGGCTGACCAGCGCGGGGTTGATCTGATCCAAAACTGCGAAGTGACTGGCATTGATATCGAAAACGGTATCGTGCGTGGTGTCCAAACATCGCGTGGTCCGATCAAGGCAAAAAAGGTGGGTATCGTGGTGGCAGGCCGGTCGGGCCAGGTTGCGGCGATGGCCGGTATGCGTTTGCCCATCGAAAGCCACGTTTTGCAGGCTTTTGTGACAGAAGGTCTGAAGCCCTGCATCGATCACGTGGTCAGCTTTGGCATGGGGCATTTCTATATCAGCCAATCCGACAAAGGCGGGTTGGTCTTTGGCGGAGATTTGGATTTCTATGCCTCTTATGCCCAACGCGGCAACCTGCCTATGGCCGAACACGTGATGGAGGCAGGCATGACCTTGATGCCCATGATCGGCAAAGCCAAGGTTTTGCGGTCGTGGGGCGGGATCATGGATATGACGCCGGATGGCTCACCCATTATCGACAAGACCGATACGCAAGGTTTGTTCATCGATTGCGGCTGGTGCTATGGCGGGTTCAAAGCGGTGCCTGCGTCGGGGTTTGCTTTCGCGCATCTCATGGCCACGGGCACATCGCACGAGACTGCGGCACGGTTCCGGCTTGATCGCTTCCGCGATGGCTATGGGTTGATGGACGAAGAGGGCACCGGCTCTCAGCATAATTTGCACTAGGGGGCTTGCGATGTATTGGGATCACATGCGCGTAAGGACCCAAAAAGGGAGGCTGCAGCAAATATGCGTCTGACATGTCCATTGTGCGGTGAAAGAGACCGGCGAGAGTTCTATTACCAAGGGGCTGCAGTTGCTTTGCGGCGTCCTGAACCTGACGCGGGCGAAGCGGCGTGGGATGATTACGTGCATCTGCGGGACAATCCGGCAGGCCAAACACGCGATTTGTGGCACCATGAGGCGGGCTGCGGCGCATGGTTGGTCGTGACGCGAAATACGGTCACGCATGAGGTGTCGCATGTGGCTTTGGCACAGGCAGCAGGCGCATGAGGATTGACGGCAAAGGTCTGATTGATCGCGACCGCCCCATGCGTTTTCAGTTTGATGGCGTGGGGCATACGGGGTTTGCAGGCGACACAGTTGCGTCTGCAATGCTTGCCAAAGGGCAGCGGGTCATGGCGCGGTCGTTCAAATACCACCGGCCGCGCGGCGTGCTCACAGCGGGCAGTGAAGAACCCAATGCACTGATCACCACAGGCAAAGGGGCAGGCCAAACGCCAAACGTGCGCGCCACCGTCCAAGAGGTATACGACGGCTTGCAGGTGCATAGCCAAAATGCATGGCCTTCTCTGAATTTTGATGCGATGGCCGTTAATGACTGGGCATGGCGGTTCTTGGGTGCGGGATTTTACTATAAAACCTTCATGTGGCCCCGCAGTTTTTGGGAACTTGTGTATGAACCCATCATCCGGCGCGCCGCTGGTTTGGGCGGCTTGGAAACGCCCAGCGACACGGAAAAATACGAAAAGGCCTTTGCCTTTTGCGATGTGCTGATCATTGGCTCTGGTCCTGCCGGTTTAATGGCGGCCTACACCGCTGCCAAGGCGGGTGCGGACGTCATCCTTGCCGAAGAAGACCATCTGCCCGGTGGACGTTTGAATGCTGAAACCTATCAGGTGGACGGGACCGCAGGGGATGCTTGGGCCGCCGCGATGGTTACAGAGCTGAACGCGATGCCCAACGTGCGCGTTATGTGCCGCATGGCGGTGACGGGCTGTTATGATCAGGGCACTTACGCTGCACTTGAACGTGCGCCCGGCGACGCAAACCCAAACCGACCGCGCGAAACCTTCTGGCGGATTGCAGCCAAGGGCGCCGTTCTGGCCGCTGGTGCTATCGAACGCACGGTTGCCTTTGCAGACAACGACCGCCCCGGCATCATGGCTGCAAGCGGCGTGCGCAGCTATCTGAACCGGTACGGCGTGGCGTCAGGGCAGCGGGTGGCTGTGTTTGGTAACAACGACGACGCTCATCGAACCGTACGGGATTTAACAGAAAGTGGCGTCAAGGTCGTGGGCCTTATTGACCCGCGCGAAGGTGTGACCGCGGATTGCCCGGTGTTTCAAGGCAGCGTCGTTGCAGGATCAAGCGGTCGCTTGGGGCTGAATGAAATCACCATCCAGACAGGCGACCGCCAGCGTAGGCTTGCGGTTGATTGTCTTGCGGTATCGGGCGGGTGGAACCCATCGGTGCACCTGACCTGCCACATGAATGGCCGCCCCACTTGGCGCGAAGATATCGCGAGCTTCGTGCCGACGGCGAACGCAATTCC
>JBGCDB010000010.1:0-7197 GCA_045104955.1 Roseobacter sp. | reverse complement strand
GTGCAGGCGTTTTTTTTTGTCTCGCGGTGTCTCATTCACATATTTTCGCAAGCGGTAACTCATACGGGAACTGAATATGCTTTTAGGCGTTTCATTTGCGCCTGCAGCACGCCATTATGTGTGCAGTGCAGCAAATGCAAGCTACGACAAAGGAATACACCATGAGTTTTGAGATTTCGCTATCAGGGAAAACCGCCATCATCACTGGATCCAATTCTGGCATTGGCTTGGGGATCGCGTGGGAGCTGGCGCGTGCCGGGGCGGACATCGTATTGAACTCGTTCACTGACAACTCAGAAGATCACGACTTAGCCGCTGAGATTGCGAAGGAGACGGGCGTGAATGCACGCTATATTCAGGCCGATATGTCCAAAGGCGATCAATGCCGGGATTTGATCACTCAAGCAGGTGTGTGTGATATTCTTGTGAATAATGCAGGTATCCAGCATGTGGCAAGTATCCCCGAGTTCCCAGTTGAAAAATGGGACGCGATCATCGCCATCAATATGTCTTCTGCGTTTCACACAACCGCAGTGGCATTGCCGATGATGCGCACGGCCGGTTGGGGCAGGGTAATCAATATCGCGTCGGCGCATGGTTTGACGGCATCGCCCTACAAATCCGCATACATCGCCGCAAAACACGGTGTGGTCGGCCTGACCAAGACGACAGCACTGGAAACAGCAAAAGAACCCATCACCGCAAACGCCATCTGCCCTGGGTATGTACTTACCCCGATTGTGGAAAAGCAAATCCCCGACACGATGAAAGAATATGACATGACCCGCGAAGAAGTCATAGAAAACGTTATGCTGACGCGCCAACCGTCGAAAGAATTCGCCACGACAGAGCAGATGGGCGGAACTGCCACGTTCCTATGCTCGGACGCCGCAGCACAGATCACAGGTACAACGATCAGTGTCGATGGCGGCTGGACGGCGCTTTAACATATTGTTACGGGCGGTCCTGATAAAGATCGCCCCTTCATTCAAATCTGCAGCACACCCTAGCATAGGCGGCACCATATAATGGCAGCAAAACGGATCAACCTGGCCCTTCAGGGCGGCGGCGCACATGGGGCATTTACGTGGGGGGTGCTTGACCGTTTGCTAAGCGAAGATGACCTGCATATCTCTGCGATCTCAGGAACCAGTGCCGGGGCCTTGAACGGCGCTGCTTTCAAAGCAGGCATGATCGACGGCGGCCGAGAAGGTGCAAAAGAGCGGCTGGACTGGCTATGGACAGAGATTGGGGCCAGACCCGATTTGGATATCCCGCAATGGATGGTCCCTTTTTCGCTGTCCAGCATGTCGCGCGCGATGGAATACTCGGTCCCGTTTTTGGCGGCCGATGCGTGGTCCCGGGTGGTATCGCCCTATTCCTACGGCCCGTTTTACAAAAACCCACTGGAACCCATTGTCGCAAAATTCGACTATGACAACGTCTGCGCCGAACGCGGCGACGGGCCCTGCCTGTTTGTTTGCGCGACAAACGTGCGGACCGGCAAGGTCCGCGTCTTTAAAGACAGTGAGATTTCGACAAGTGCGATATTGGCGTCGGCTTGTTTGCCCACGGTATTCCAAGCTGTTGAAGTTGAAGATAAATCAACCGGCGTAACAGAAGAGTATTGGGATGGCGGCTATACTGGCAACCCCGCGCTTTTCCCGCTTTTCCATCCTGCGCTGCCGGAAGACATTGTTGTTGTGAACATCAACCCGCTTGAGCGACACGAAGTGCCCCGCACGGCACAAGCCATTCAAAACCGCATCAATGAGATTAGTTTTAATTCGTCCTTGTTGCGCGAATTGCGCGCCATCGAATTTGTGCAGCGGTTGTTGGACAACGGGTCGTTGAAACAGGACGATAAGCAGCGGGTCTTGGTTCACATGATTTCAGATGACGCGCTGATGAATGAGCTTTCGGTTGCAACCAAGCTGATCCCGACGCCTTATACCCTTGCCCGTCTGAAAGAAGCAGGGCAACGCGCCGCGGATGATTTCTTGTCCGCTCACAAAGAGGACATCAATCAACGCAGTACCGTCGATCTGGTCGAGATGTTTCAGTAATTACGACCCGTTCGGTGGCGTTGCGGGGTCTTTGCCATTTGGGTAAACCAACCCCGCCGAGATCACGAGCTTGGCGGCTTCTTCGACAGACATTTCCAATTCGATCACATCGCGTTGCGGCACGAATAGCAAAAACCCAGA
The DNA here is from genome assembly GCA_045104955.1 of Roseobacter sp. Lineage (GTDB taxonomy): Bacteria > Pseudomonadota > Alphaproteobacteria > Rhodobacterales > Rhodobacteraceae > Roseobacter. Next base: position 4,990 of record JBGCDB010000010.1, on the reverse strand, counting down.
CGTGGGATTTGGTGTTGTAGGCAGAAAGATGCTGAGCATCGGTTCGCCGTCATTACCACGGGCAGCAATTTCGCCCTTGGTGTTGGTTGAAATAAATCCAATCGCCCAGATACCTTTACGCGGATATTCGATGACGCAGGCTTTTTCGAACGATCGTTCAGATTGGGCAAAGACCGTCTCTGAGATTTGTTTGATCCCAGAATAAATCGACCGCACGACAGGCGTGCGTTCAACCAAGCCTTCGGCAAAAGAAATAAAGGACCGACCAATCAGTCCTTTCGCCATCCACCCGATCATACCGGTGAAAATCAAGAAGATGACAACACCAATGCCGCGCACGTTGATTTGCACCGATGGGTCAAGACCCAGCAGGTCTTGGAGCATACGGTCAGGTTGATAGCGGTCCGGGACCAAAGGCAGCACAAAACCATCGACCCAGCCGACGACAGACCAAATAAGCCATATCGTCAGGCCAACAGGGGCAATGACCACCAATCCAGTCAGGAAGTTAGCGCGCCAGCGTGCGAACAGACCGCGACGTGTGGTCGGTGTATCGGGGTCGAAAGGAGTATTCATTCAGTGTCCGTTGTGGCTTGCACTTGGGTAAGTAGGCGGTTTGCCAAAGGTCTACAATGGGCAGCGACGACGCATTCGGTCACTTTCCCTCTTTGCGTGTATGATTGCCCATCGCTTGGGCAATAGCCCCCGCCAGACGCGCGTTATTGCGGACAAGGGCGATGTTCGCCGTCAGGGATTTGCCATCCGTCAGCTCAAAAATTCGCTGCAGCAGATACGGGGTTACGCCTTTGCCCATGATGCCATGTGCATCCGCATCTGATTGGGCGCGCGCAATAACAGGAGCCAGTTCATTGGCAGGTATTTCATCATCCAAAGGAATGGGATTAGCGACCAGTTGCCCTCCCGGCAATCCCATAGCAGCACGCATCACATGCGCTTTGGCAATATCGTCGGCATCATCCATGCGCAAAGGGGCGGGGTAGGGGGACGTCGCGCTCCAAAATGCAGGAAAACTGTTCTGGCCAAAGGCGATGACTGGCACGCCTTGGGTCTCAAGGACTTCAAGTGTTTTGGGCACATCAAGAATGGCTTTTGCACCTGCCGCCACCACTGTGACCGGGGTTTGCGCCAGTTCCAGCAGATCAGCCGAGATATCAAAGCTGGTCTCGGCCCCCTTATGCACGCCGCCAATGCCCCCGGTTGCAAAGACCGATATCCCCGCCAAATGCGCCCCGATCATCGTGGCGGCCACGGTTGTGGCCCCAGTGGCGCCGGTAGCAATAGCCGCGGCCATATCTGCACGCGACAATTTAGCCACCCCTTTGGCTTGTGCCAAAGTCTCCAGTGCTTCTGGTTCCAAGCCCACATGCAAAACGCCTTCGATCACCGCAATTGTCGCGGGTGTCACCCCCATGGCGCGCAGGTCATCTTCGACTTGGCGCGCAACTTCGAGGTTTTGTGGATAGGGCATACCATGCGTAATGATGGTGCTTTCCAACGCAACAACAGGTCGATGAGCAGCCTGGGCAGCAGCAACCTCAGTCGATCGGATCAAGGGCAGGGTCGTCATAATGGGGTCTCTCCAGACACATAAGTTGCGGCGGCGCTTAGCGCCTGTTCCAATGCCTCCTCCGGGGCAGCGCCACGTGCTTCGGCGGCGATATGTGCCGCCATAAACGTATCACCTGCACCCGTGACGCGTGTGACCAAAACCTGCGGTGGAGTTTGCGTAAGCAGCCCGTTGGGTCGCCCTTCGGTCGCATCGGATCCACCATTTGTGACCAACACCCGCGCAGCCCCTTTGGCCAGCAGACCAATTGCAGCATCACGGGACGATTGAAACTCTGTCAGACACAGCAGCCCTGCCTCTTCGAGGTTTACGTATAGTGTTCCCCGGCCAGCCGTCACGAAAGGACTAAGCCGCTCCGCCTTGCCCGGTGATGCGGGTGCAACGCGCAGGTCTGACGCGGCCAAAAGTGGACTTTGCGCGATTTCGCCCAGCAAATCCAAGGTCAGATTACCATCAAGTGCCACGGGCCCCGCATAGGGCGCATCTTTTGTCCCAAAGCGACCATCCGACAAAGGCGCTAAAATTTTTGCTCCAGCAGCCTCAAGCGAATGGGCGTCTGCGATGGCCGCGATCAGGCCATTCGCGCCCTCGACCGCCATATATACATCGGTTGGCAGATCGTCAGATCGGTAAATCGTATCGGTGATCAAGCCGCGCGCTTCACAAGCCGCGACCAATTCATCGCCTTCAGCATCCCGGCCGACAGCCGTCAAAAGCGCGGGCGTCAGGCCAAAACGCGCCAAGGTCATAGCGATATTCATCGCGACGCCACCGGGCAGGCGCGTGATCCGACCCGGCACATCTGAACCTTGTCGCATGGCACTGGCCGTCCGACCAATCACGTCCCACAACACCGACCCGATGCACAATATATCTGCGTTACCAGTCATGAGGTCTTGTGGCCGGGAAAGACGGGCGGTTCAAGCCCTTCAATTGCGGGCTGGCACCGCAAAGGTCAACGCCGCCCATAGGGTTTCCCACACAGGCGCACGCTCTTGGGTGCCTGCAAGTGGACTTGGTCGTAAAACCACCGCATCAAATAAGTAATCGTGTCCGGGCGTCACCGGAATTGTAGCGCGCCCCGACGCATCCGTGCGATGCAATGTGACCGTCACCGCGCCGTCTGGCGCACGGTCAAACACCTCAACCTGCGCATCAGGACGCGGTTCATCCAGATATCGCACTTCAACCCGCATTCGTCCGTCAAACTCAGGGTCGTAAGGGTTTGTCAAAGCGATAAACTCGGTCTGCAAGCCAAAGGCTTGATCGTCCCCAACACCGCCGCCTACAGCGATCAACGCCTTGGCGTGGCGCGTGTAGCTTTCCCGAAAACGTTCCTTGGACCACCCGTTGGCTTCATGATCTGCCACCGCGGTCGCAAAGTCCTTGTGTGCGACAAAGGCCAAGAATTTTTCCCACTCGGTATATGTCAGATTGGATGGCGTTGTTTCGTGCAAGACAATAAGCAGCCCATCATCGGGTGCCGTGCTTTGCAAGGCTGGCGTGTCCCCCATACGGCCATCGATTGGCGCACTGCCATCTGCGCTCACCATTTCAAAGCGCGTAAAACGGTTTTCAAACCACGCCAGCGAGATTCCCTCGAAATTTTGACCATTTTTCAGGTTCGCGACCAACGGGTCGCCGCTTTCCACTTGATATTGCTGGGGTTCAATCCAAAACTCATGGGACAGGGCTGGCGAGCCGGCAATAATTGCAATGATCAGCACAAGGCGCGCAAATCCCATGATGAAATCCTTTTTTTACTCGTCCCTTAAAGTGTCGCTTCTCGCGCTGGTGTCAACGCTGATCGCGGTGACTGCGGCTCACAAGTCTGTTGCGCATGAGATTCTACCAACGATTGCCGACATGGCGCTTATCCAAGATACCCAACTACAGCTCGACTTCCGCATCAACATAGAGGCGTTTCTGGCCGACATTGATCTAGACGCGGTTGACGATACAGACAGCGCCGAAGGGGCTGCGGACTACGATGCTTTGCGGGCGTTGCCAGAAGAAGACATCGCCGCACGTGCAGGTCAAATTATAGCCGCGTGGAATGCGCAATCCTTACTGGGCAGTGAAACGACGCTGGAACTAACGGGCATCACTGTTCCCACGGACATTGATTTTGAACTTCCGCGCGTCTCGGAGATGTCGGTCATCGCGCAACTGCCCGAAGGTACCACAGAGGTAACCGTAAACTGGCCTGCGGGTTCGGGTGCATTGGTCTTGCGCCAGCAAGGCGTGACAGAGCCCTACACTGGTTTTTTGGAAGGCGGCCAGACCAGCCCTGCTATCGCTTTAGCGGGCGGGGACGAACAAACACCCGGTGCTGCTTTTATCAGCTATATTCCAGTTGGCTTTGATCACATCCTGCCCAAAGGGCTCGACCATATCCTTTTTGTCTTGGGGTTGTTTTTCCTCAGCACAAAATGGGCCCCTTTGTTATGGCAAATCAGCGCTTTTACTGTGGCTCATACTGTGACGCTGGCACTGGGGGCCTTGGGTTTGGTGAACATTCCCGGCAGCATCGTAGAGCCGCTCATCGCGGCATCGATCGTCTATGTCGCAGTCGAGAACCTGTTCATGCGCGGCCTTAGTAAATGGCGGCCCCTGATTATCTTTGGGTTTGGCTTGCTGCATGGGCTAGGGTTCGCGTCAGTTCTGAGCGAATTTGGGCTGCCAGAACGCCAATTCATCCCAGCCCTTATTGGCTTTAACGTTGGGGTCGAAATCGGGCAATTGACCGTGATTGCGATCGCCGCTTTGGTTTTGTTGGGGTGCACCAAGCTGGCACTGAAATCTGACTTGTCAGAACAGGAGCAGCCCGTCGCGTCCTACCCGGTCATGTTTCGGGCTGTTTCGATTCCAGGTTCACTGCTGATTGCCATCGTCGGGGCCTATTGGTGCGTAGAACGGGTCTTCTTCTAGTCTGGCTCAGCCCATTGCTTCGATCAATTCACCCAGACGGGCGACGGGGTCATCGGCTTGCCAAATCTCTTCGCCGATGCCAAAAAAGTCGGTAAACGGGGTCAGTTGGGCAATGCGTGCCACATCCAAGCCGCCTTCGGCCACGACGGGGACTTCGATGACCTCGGACCACCACTCAAACAAGTCCTGTTCAGCGTAGGACCCATCGCCCAACGCCGATGCAGTCACAGGACCAAAGCTGATGTAATCTGCACCCGCTTCGCCTGCGGCCATCCCGTCATGGCGCGACGTGCCGCAGAAACTGCCAACGATTGCGTCGTCCCCCAAGGCTTTGCGGGTCTCGCGCACAGAACGGGCTGCATCGGTCAGATGCACGCCATCCAGGCCCAACCGCTCGGCCAGTACTGAATGATCGCCAAGCACTAACGCAATGTCGCGTGCATGCGTCACCTCGCGCAACGCATCCGCCGC
>JBGCDB010000009.1:0-83330 GCA_045104955.1 Roseobacter sp. | reverse complement strand
GGTTCCTTCCAGATCATGTGGCGGCGCACTGTGCGTCGTCTTGTAGGGAAGACTTAAACCGAAAGGCTGAAACAATAAGACCTGTAGCGTTCAACATAGCTCACAGCCATGCGACAGGCTTGTAATACAAAGAATGGCGATCCCGGCAGGATTCGAACCTGCAACCTGCCCCTTAGGAGGGGGCTGCTCTATCCAGTTGAGCCACGGGACCACTGCCGAGATATCTACCTGAGCAAAACGGCGCTGTCATTGCTTTATCGTGCGCGTCATCTTGCATGCTTGATAGGGGCCTATGTCCTGCGCTAACATAAATCAAAAGCACAGGAAAATAATGTGACCAGACCCAAGCACCGTCCCCTGACCCTTCGTGATGTATCAGAAGCCTGTGGCGTATCGGAAATGACTGTCAGTCGTGTTCTGCGTAACCGAGGGGACGTCTCAACATCGACGCGAGAAAAGGTTTTGGCGGCCGCGAAAACGCTAGGGTATGTGCCTAACCAAATCGCCGGATCACTTGCATCGCAGCGGGTCAATCTGGTGGCGGTGGTCATCCCATCCCTGTCAAACATGGTCTTTCCTGAAGTGCTGACCGGCATCAACCAGACATTTGACGACACACCGCTACAGCCTGTGGTGGGCGTGACTGACTATTTGCCCGAGAAAGAAGAACAAGTCCTGTACGAGATGTTGTCTTGGCGCCCATCAGGCGTGATCATTGCCGGATTAGAGCATACGGACGCCACGCGCGCGATGCTGAAAAACTCAGGCATTCCTGTTGTCGAGATTATGGATTCCGACGGCACCCCGATCGACGCCATGGTAGGCATTTCGCACAGACGTGCCGGGCGCAAAATGGCAGAAGCGATCGTCAAACAGGGCTTTAGCCGGATCGGTTTCATGGGTACGAAGATGCCGCTGGACCACCGCGCGCGCAAACGATTTGAAGGCTTTACCGAGGGCCTGACCAAACATGGCATCGAAATCGAAGATCGCGAATTCTATAACGGTGGCTCTGCCTTGGCCAAAGGGCGTGAGATGACCCAAGCTATGTTGAACCGGTCCCCTGATCTTGATTTTCTGTATTATTCCAACGATATGATCGGCGCAGGCGGTCTTTTATGGCTGCTTGATCAAGGCATAGACATTCCCGGAGAGATCGGTTTGGCCGGGTTCAATGGTGTGGAACTGCTGGAAGGTCTGCCCCGGCAGCTGGCGACAATGGACGCTTGCCGCGCTGAGATCGGCGCAGCAGCGGCTCAGATCATTCTCGATCGTGGCGCATTGCCCGAAGATGCGCCGGTTCCGCAGCAGCATGTAACGCTTGCCCCGAAGATAACTTATGGTGATACGCTGCGCCGTTCTGGCGGGGGATGAATACGCTTACCCTTAGCAACCAGCAAGCACGGCGGTTGTTTTTAGACAGGCATGCACTGAGCGAAACACCAACAGGCCCTGCCCATGGGACAGCCCTGCTTGATCTGATTGAACGGCTTGGGTTTGTGCAATTGGATAGCATCAATACTGTCGCGCGCGCACACGATTTGATCCTGTTTTCGCGCAGGCCAAGATACCGGCCCAAGGCGCTGAAATCGCTTTATGAAAAAGATCGTGCGTTATTCGAGCACTGGACCCATGACGCCGCTGTAATTCCAATGCAATATTACCCATGGTGGCACTTGCGCCGCCAACGGGACGCGCAAAAATTGCGTAAACAGTGGCGAAACTGGCGGCGCGACGGTTTTGAGACCCAATTTCAGACTGTGCTTGACCAAATCCGTGCCGAGGGGCCTTTGTGTTCATCTGACGTGGGCAATGGCGAAAAGCGCGGGTCTGGCGGGTGGTGGGATTGGCACCCATCCAAAACTGCATTGGAATACCTGTGGCGCAGTGGCGCGCTTTGTGTGGTGGGGCGCGACGGGTTTCGCAAACGCTATGACCTGACAGAACGGGTAATTGATACCGCCCTGTGTCAGTCACCCGATCCTGAACACGAACGCCAAACCATTGATTGGTGCTGTGCAGGGGCACTTGAACGATTGGGTTTTGCCACTGCCAATGAAATAGCAGCCTTTTGGGATCACATCTCGCTAACCGAGGCAAAGTCATGGTGCGCCGAACAAGTCGCAATTGGTCGGTTACAACCGATCCAGATCACCAGCGTTGATGGCAACACGCGCGACAGTTTTGCGCGCCCCGGGATTGGCAATGACCCCAGTTTTGCTGCAGCCCCCAGCACACGGCTGCGCGTACTTAGCCCGTTTGACCCTGCCCTGCGGGATCGTAATCGTGCCGAACGGCTGTTTGGATTCAACTACCGGATCGAAATTTTCGTGCCAGAAGCAAAACGCCAATACGGCTACTATGTCTTTCCCATCATGGAAGGCGCACGCATCGTTGGCCGCGTAGACATGAAGGCCTTTCGCGATCAGGATGTATTACGTGTCAAAGCATTATGGCCCGAGCCGCGCGTGCGCTGGGGCAAGGCGCGTCAGGCCGCGTTTGAAGGTGAATTGCACCGCCTTCTAAGGCTCGCCGGGGTCAGCTCACTTGCGTATGATGACGGCTGGTTGCGCGATTAAGCCGTTGGGAAACGCTGGGGTGTCAGGCTTTGATGAAACCAATTGAGATAGGTGTAAATCGAATAGACCGGCAAGCCTGTGGCAGCTGAAATATCGGGCGCATAGGGCACCATGTTTGTACATTCCAAAAGGATGGCCCCTGTTTGAGGGGCATCGCCAACACAGCGCATAGAGGCCTCGATCAACTCTTGCCGTGCTCTTTCGACGTCAAGGTCTGGATGATTGCCCAAGATTGAACGGGCAAAAGAACTGTCTTCTACGCCAATGATCGTGGCACTGGGCGGCACAGCAGCGACGCGCAAATGCGCAGGTGTCAGCGCAGCTTTGGAAATCGTTAGAACGCCCAAGGTACAGTCTGGTGCCATCATGGCTTGGATTTGCGCGGCTTGCTCCAGTGCTGAGGCTGCGACCGGCACACCCAACTGCGCGGCCAGTTGCGGACGGATCAGCGCCAAAAACCCGCAGGTTGTCGCGACGCCCGCACACCCTTCGGCCACCAAAGTGCGGCCTGCTGCAACAAAAGCATCTACAAACGGGCGTGTATCATCACATACAATCGCCTGCGGCGTTGCCCCTTTGACCACGTGATACCGTACCTTGAAATCCCATGTATTTGGGTTTCCGACATCGCCCGGGATACGCGGGAAATGAGTATCCAGCATCAAAATGCCAAGCTTTGCGCGCGGGTTTTTATCCATAGAGCATCAGTGCATCGTCAGGCCGCTTGGTTCAATAGGTCGTAGCAGCGCGGGCTGCTTGGTCGTATTGGCCCGACATCAGTCGCAACAAAGACGCCGCCCGGCTGACCTGTTCAGGCTCTAGACCGAGTTCGCCAACCGCACGCAACAACAAACCTTCGCGAATTTCACGGTACCGCTCGCAGGTTTCGGCACCTTTTTGGGTGGCAACAACGGTCTTTTCTTTGCCTTGTCGTCCATCCTTGACCAACCCCGCTTTGATCAGTTTTTTGATCGCATAATTGACCGTATGCGTATCTTCGACGTTCAAAACCAGACAGATATCGGCCAGCTTTTTGGGCCGCTCACGGTGATAAACAGAATGCAGCACCAAAACATCAAGCGCCCCTAGTTCTGGATAGCCCGCCATAGCAATCGCGCGTACCATCCAGCGATGAAACGCATTGCCCGCAAGGGTCAGGCCGAACTCCAATTCAGAGATCTCGGCAAATGACCCACTCGCAAGATGGGCAGAAGATACAACTGGGCCTAAAAAACTATCTGACATAGGGCTAGACTGCCTGATGCTGATAATTTGTCAACAATTTGTTGACGTGTTGTAAAAGTTAGTCACTATTGAAGTGTGAGGAATCACTTTGCAGGGGGCGTAGACGTGAGCAACGCAAACGTTGAAAAGATTTCATGACACAACACGTGTTGGTCATTGGGGCGGGAATTGTCGGTGTCTCCACTGGGATCTGGCTGCGCCGCGCGGGCGCCGAGGTCACCATTGTTGACCGCCTTGGTCCCGGCGAAGGGACATCACACGGCAACGCTGGTGTGCTTGCCTCTGTTGCAATGGTGCCTGTGACCGGACCGGGGTTAATTCGAAAAGCACCCGGCATGCTGATGTCACGAGATTTCCCCCTGTATATGCGTTGGCTGTACCTGCCCAAGCTTGCACCTTGGCTGATCCGCTATCTGTCAAATGCGAATGACTCAGACACCCGCCGTATCGCCCAAGGTATCGGCCCCATCGTTACCGACAGCGTGATGCAGCACAAATCGCTGGTTACTGAACTGGGGCTGCAAGACTGGGTGACCGAAAGCGAATATTGCTTTGCCTATCGCGATCATGCGGCCTTCCACTCAGAAAGCTACACATGGGCGCTCCGGCGTGAGGCGGGTTTTGAACCACGGTTGATCAAAGGCGCGGACGTAAAAGACTATGAACCCAATATCGGCCCAGACGTGGGCCTGATTGCTGCCCTGAAAGATCACGGGTTTATCCGTGATCCCGGCGGCTATGTACGCGCACTTGCAGGTGCCTTCACGCAAATGGGCGGCGTAATTCGCAAAGCCGAGGTCAAAGACTTTGATCTGAGCGGCGGAAAGATAAATGGTGTGGAAACCAACGATGGCCGCATTGATTGTGATGATGCGGTATTGGCGACGGGTGTGTGGTCCAAGCCCCTGATGAAGAAACTAGGGCTGAATGTGCCTTTGGAATCCGAGCGCGGCTACCATATCGTCTACGAAAACGCGCAAGGCGGCCCACAACGCCCCACGATGGTGGCGGCTGGCAAGTTTGTGGCAACACCGATGGCGCAAGGGGTGCGCTGCGCTGGTGTTGTCGAATTTGGCGGGCTAGATGCTGGACCGTCGCGCGCGCCGTTTGACTTGCTACGCAAACAAGCCCGGGCAACCTTTCCCAATATGACAGCTGCCTCTGAAATTGAATGGATGGGGCACCGGCCCGCCCCCAGCGACAGTCTACCTTTGATCGGGCAGATTGGCGAAAGCCGGGTCTTTACCGCTTTCGGGCACCACCACATTGGTTTGACAGGTGGACCCAAAACTGGCCGTCTGGTGGCGGGACTTGTCACCGGCCAGCCCACAAACATGGACCTTGCAGCCTACGCGCCGCAACGGTTCGGAACATAAAACCAACCAACTTGGAGAAGACGATGAAACTAACACAGAAATTGATGGCTGGTGCTGCGACAGCGGCTCTGACATTGGGCGCTGCTGCCCCTGCTTTCGCTGCGGAAAAGTGGGACATGCCGATGGCGTATTCGGCCTCGAACTTCCATTCTGAAAATGGCGTTGCCTTTGCAGAATGTGTCGGCGCAGGGACAAACGGCGACATCACAATCGAAGTCCACGCAGGTGGGTCGCTATTCGCCGGTGCGGATATCAAACGTGCCATTCAAACCGGTCAGGTACAAATCGGCGAACGCCTGCTGTCGGGTCACCAAAACGAAAGCGCTGTTTTCGGTTTTGACAGCATCCCGTTCCTTGCCCCTTCTTTTGAGGACAGCGCGACACTCTATGAAGCTGCCAAACCCAAGATCGAAGCACTTTTGGATGAACAAAACCTCGAACTGCTTTACGCTGTGCCATGGCCACCCCAAGGGTTGTACTTCAAGAAGGAAGTGAACTCTGTTGCTGACATGGAAGGTATCAAATTCCGGTCGTACAACAACACCACAAGCCGGTTGGCAGAGCTGACAGGCATGTTGCCCGTAACGGTAGAAGCTGCTGAAATATCTCAGGCTTTTGCAACGGGCGTGGCTGAGTCCATGGTGTCATCCGGTGCTACCGGTTATGACCGTAAAGTCTGGGAAAGCCTGACGCATTTCTACGAAGTCGACGCATGGCTGCCGCGCAACTACGTGATGGTAAACCAAGACGTCTGGGCAGATGTGTCCGACGCCAACAAAGCCGCAATCCAAGCCTGCGCGGTTGAGGCCGAAGCACGCGGGTTGGAAGCTTCCAAAGCCTATACACAGTTCACCATGGACGGTTTGGCCGCAGGCGGGATGACCGTACAGCCCGCAGGTGACGCACTGATGGGCGAATTGCGTGAAATCGGCGCTACCATGACCGCAGAATGGCTTGAAGCAGCCGGTGATGAGGGTGCAGCCCTCGTCGATGCATTCAAAGCCGCGCAATAAGCGCTGCGGGTGGCCCTGCATCACGTAGGGCCACCCATCTTCCACAGATTTCACCCGGGGGGCGCCGTGACTGCAGTGCGCAAGACGTTAGACTTTTTATATGCCGCAGCCGGGGTTTTGGCCGCCCTGTGCCTTGTATCGATCCTAATGCTGATTGTGGCCCAAATGGTTGCCCGCTGGACCGGAGAGATCTTTCCTGGAGCCCCGAATTATGCAGGCTATGCGATGGCCGCTGCCAGTTTTCTCGCCTTTGCCAACGCGCTTAACCATGGCGCGCACATCCGCGTATCGATTTTGCTGAACGCTGTGCCCAAAGGCCCCAAACGCCTGCTTGAGATTTGGTGCTTTGGCCTAGGTGCCCTGATTGCGGGGTATTTTACCTACTACGCATATTGGTTCGTCTTTTGGTCGTGGAAATTTAACGAAGTCAGCCAAGGCCAAGACGCCGTGGCGTTGTGGATACCCCAATCCGTCATGGTGATCGGCGGTGCGCTGCTGACCATCGCACTGACGGACAACTTGTTTCATGTGATCTTCAAGGGCGAACACCGCATCGTCCGGGACACTGTCGACGAAAACTTCGAGGTTTAAGGCCATGACAGAATTATACGCTATCATACTGTTTCTCGTTGTTTTGTTTTTGTTGCTGGGCACCGGTGTTTGGGTCGGACTTGCCTTGATGGGTGTCGCTTGGGTCGGGATGGAACTGTTCACCACGCGCCCCGCAGGCGACACGATGATCACAACGATCTGGGCCTCGTCCAGCAGCTGGACACTGACCGCGTTGCCTCTGTTTATCTGGATGGGCGAAATCCTCTACCGGACGCGGCTATCTGAGGACATGTTCAAGGGCCTATCGCCCTGGCTTGCCCGGATGCCGGGCGGTTTGGTGCACACTAACATCGTATCCTGCACGATTTTTGCGGCGGTCTCTGGATCCTCGGCTGCGACGTTGACAACCGTGGGCAAAATGGCAATCCCCGAACTGCGCGCGCGCAATTATCCTGAAAAGATGGTTATTGGCACGCTGGCGGGTGCCGCGACGCTGGGATTGATGATCCCACCATCCATTGCGCTGATCGTCTACGGCGTCACCGTCAATGAAAGCATCACCAAGCTGTTTTTCGCAGGCGTCTTCCCCGGTTTAATCCTTGCCTCGATGTTCATGGCCTATGTGGCGATTGTCTCAAAGACGTCTTCGAACTGGAATCCGACCGTGGAAACTGGCATGTCCTTTGCCGATAAAATCGCCAATTCGCGGTTCTTGTTGCCCGTACTGATCCTGATCACTGTTGTGATCGGGTCCATGTATGGCGGCTATGCTACCGCCACCGAAGCGGCAGCCATCGGGGTCTTGGGCGCATTGGCGCTGGCGCTCGCTCAAGGGTCGTTGACCGCGACGTCTTTCCGCGAAAGCCTGATGGGGGCGATGCGCACCTCTGCGATGATCGCGTTGATCCTTGCCGGTGCTGCATTTCTAAAGCTGTCGATGGGCTTTACCGGGTTGCCGCGCGCTTTGGCCGATAGCATCGCCGCGATGGAATTGGGGCGGTTTGAACTTCTGATGGCCTTGCTCGTTTTCTACATCATCTTGGGCATGTTCCTTGATGGCATCTCCGCCGTGGTGCTGACCATGGCCATTGTCGAACCCATGGTGCGCGAGGCGGGCATCGACCTGATTTGGTTCGGCATCTTCGTGGTTGTCGTGGTCGAGATGGCACAGATCACACCCCCCATTGGGTTTAATCTCTTCGTGCTACAGGGGATGACCCAACACGAAATGGGATACATCACCAAAGCCGCCCTGCCGATGTTCCTTATCATGGTTTTGATGGTCTTCGTTCTCATCTGGTTCCCAGAGATTGCCACATGGCTACCCGATAACCTCAGGCAGACCCCAAGCTAGTGATCAAGACTGTCTTATGGCGTATCTCAGAACATCCTCGGATCGCATTGATCGCTGGGCTGATAGGCGGGTTGGCTTTGCCGTCTGTCGCAAGCTTTCTACAACCATGGCTGCCGCAAATGGTGGCTGTCTTGCTGACCATCACGGCGCTTCGGATAGGCCACCGGGCGACAGTTGGGGCGTTGTCCGACCTACGCTGGGGTATCGGATCTGTGGCCGTTTTGCAGATGGTATTGCCGCTTACACTGCTGGCACTGTGTTGGGCGGGTGGCATAGCAGACACACCAATGGCCATGGCACTGGTGCTGGCAACGTCAGCACCTGCGATTTCGGGCTCGCCCAATCTGGCGCTGATGCTGGGCCAGGATGCAGGCAGGATGATGCAGATATTGGTGATGGGCACGGCGCTGTTCCCACTGACCGTTTTGCCGCAACTTTTCTTGATGCCCCAACTGGGCGACCCACAACAGATCGTGCAGGCGGCGTTCACCTTGTTGGGCGTCATCTTACTGGCCACAGCCCTTGGTTTCGGCCTTCGCGCGGTCGTCTTTCCCAAGCCTACGCCAGAACAGATCAAGGCGCTGGACGGGCTGTCAGTCTTGGCATTTTCTGCCATCGTCGTGGGCCTGATGGCCGCATTGAATCCTGCGTTGCGCCTCGATCCGGGCAGCGTGGCGCTTTGGGCACTCTTGGCGTTTGGCATCAGCTACGGCGCGCAGATCACTGCGTATCTGACCCTGCGCCGCAGTGCGTTAAGCGGCGTCGCAGGGCCGTTGGCCATTGGCGCAGGCAATCGCAACATCGCTCTGTTTCTGGTGGCTCTGCCAGACCAAATCCTCGCACCTCTTATGGTGTTTATCGGCTGTTGGCAGTTGCCTATGTACCTGACGCCGATCTTACTCAGGCGGCTATACCTGCGAGATGCAGCGCATGAGTGACTACCCGCAGATCAAAACGGTTGGATTGTCTGGCATCCTTGTGACCTTCGCCGCCCAGATGAGCGACACCGCCAACCGCGCCGCTTTGGCCTTTCGGGCCGCTGCAGAGGCCGAAGACTGGCCCGAAGTCAACGAGACCACAATGTCGCTGGTGTCAGTGTATCTGCTGGTTGATCTGGTCACAAAAGATCCAGCTCCTCTGATCACACGCATTGAAACCCTACTGAGCACCCAAGACTGGTACGCCGCCCCCCTGCCACAAGGCCGCACATTGTGGCATGTGCCGACCGTCTATGGCACTGACCTTGCGCCGCAACTGGAAGAAGCTGCAGAGGCTGCTGGCCTTGATCCGGATGAGGCCATCGCGCAGCTTTCGACAGCACGCGTGCGGGTTTTGACCATCGGTTTTGCACCGGGGCAGCCGTATATGGGCGCACTAGATCCGATCTGGAATATCCCGCGCCAGCAGGATTTGACAAAAAGCGTGCCGGCAGGCGCGCTGGTAACCGCGATCCGGCAGTTGATCATCTTTACGGCCCCAGCCCCCACGGGGTGGCGGCATGTGGGACAAACAGCATTTCAGACATTTCGCCAAACCTCCGACCACCCTTTTGCACTGACACCGGGGGATGAGCTTATCTTTCCGCAAGTCACACGGTCTGCGCTGGAACAGATCATGGCGCAAGACAGCACCGGCAATGGCGGCGCGGAACGGGAAACCCTGTCATGAGTGGTCAAATGATCATTGAAACGGCAGGTCCCGCGATGTCGATACAAGATACGGGTCGCACCGGTTATCTTGCCCAAGGACTAACCCGCGGTGGTGCGGCTGATATCCTGGCCCTCTGCGAAGGGGCGGCGCTTTTGGGGCAAAGCACTGACTGCGCCGCAATTGAAATGGTCGGGATCGGGGGTACGTTCACCACAACTATAGACACCGTCATCGCCCTGACCGGCGCGCGGATGACAGCCAAACTGGATGGCGCACAGCTGGTTTGGAATGCCAGCCATACGTTGCCTGCGGGTGCAAAACTGACCATCGGCGGCGCGGTCGAAGGCACCTATGGCTACTTGCATATAGCCGGGGGCTTTCAAACGGACCTTGTGATGGGTGCGCGGTCCAGTCACTTGAAGTCGGGCATTGGCGCGGTGCTAAAGTCCGGTCAGCGCTTACCCATAATGTCTTCAACCACGGCCCGCAGCGGGTACTACATTGCACCCGACAACCGGTTGGCAGGCGGCGAAGTGCATGTCGTGTCTTCCATTCAAACGGCACAATTTGCAGATGACACCCGTGCCCGGTTTAGCCACACTGTTTTTACCCGTGACGCCCGCGCCAATAGGCAAGGCGTGCGGATGGCCAATGACGGTGAAGGCTTCTTTGCCGATGGCGGCCTTAGCATCGTGTCAGAGGTGATCTCAGAAGGCGACATACAGATTACCGGCGATGGCGCGCCTTACATCCTGATGTGCGAATGCCAAACCACGGGTGGTTACCCCCGTATCGGCACCGTGATTCCAAGCGATTTGCCTCGTGCAGCCCAAGCCTCGGTGGGGGCACCCTTGCGGTTTACTTTCATCACTTTGGCAAAAGCCCGCGCGATCGAACAAAAAGCCCGCGCGCACATCAAGGCCCTGCCAACCCATGTAAAACCCCTTGTGCGTGACCCTCGCAACATTTCGGATTTACTGAGCTACCAACTGATCAGCGGCGCGGTGTCAGCCACAGCTGAGCCGCTTGATCTGCCCGCTTTTGAAAGGAGCCCTTCATGACACGCGTAGACCTAAATGCCGATATGGGCGAAAGCTTTGGCCCATGGAATATGGGTGATGATGCAAGCCTATTGAAAACTGTAACCTCTGCCAACATCGCGTGTGGCGCACATGCAGGCGACCCCGATGTTATGGTTGCAACAATGCAGATGGCCGCCGAAAACAAGGTGGGCATCGGTACGCACCCAGGGTTTGCCGATCTGCAAGGCTTTGGCCGTCGCCGGATGACCGTTCCACGCGCCAGTCTGCAAAACTCCATCCGGTACCAAGTGGCGGCTTCTGTTGGTATGGCCAAATCCCTGGGACTTACCGTGCGGCACCTGAAACTGCACGGCGCACTGGCGAATATGGCGTCCGAAGATGAAAAGCTGGCCTCTGATCTGTACGAGGCCGCCTTGTCGGTGGACCCCTCTTTGATCGTTATGGTGCTCTGCGCCACAGCACAACAAGATGCCGTACGCGCGTTGGGCTGTACCTATGCGGGTGAAATCTTTGCGGATCGGGCCTATAATGATGACGCCACCTTGGTGGATCGTAGCTTGCCGGGGTCAGTGATTCATGACCCTGATGTTGCCGGCGCACGTATGGTCCGTATGGTTCAAGCGGGTGCGATCATCACCGAAAGTGGTAAAAAGATCAAAACCGATATCGACACGATTTGCCTGCACGGTGACACGCCCACCGCCGTGCAAATCGCACAGTCCGTACGCCGCGCGCTAGAAGCCGCAGATATCACGGTTACTCAGTTTGACGGGCGCAAACCCTAGCCGTCACCGCATCACAAATGGGTTGGCCATGGGCGCGTCTGACGTATTGATCCAAGTGGTTTTCACACGCGTGTAATCAAGGATCGCCTCGCGCCCCGCCTCGCGCCCATACCCAGATTGGTTAAACCCACCAAACGGCGCAATCGGAGAGATGGCGCGGTATGTGTTGACCCATGTGATGCCAGACCGGATGCGCCGCGAAACCCTGTGCGCGCGGGCAAGGTTTTGCGTGAAAAGCCCCGACCCCAATCCAAAGTCACTGTCGTTGGCCAAAGCGATCGCCTCTTGCTCTGTGTCGAAAGGCATCAGCGTCATGACCGGGCCAAACATCTCGACCTGCATGGTGGGAATATCTGCGCGCTCCGTCAGCACAAGCGTGGGCTGAAAGAAATGATCGCTCTGGCCATCCGCCCGCATGCCACCAAAGACGATCTGCGCACCTTGGGACGTTGCTTGGGCTAGGGTATCTTCGATCCGCTGAACCTGCGCTTGCGTGCACAAAGGGCCAAGGTGTGTTGTGGGGTCATGCGGGTCCCCCACCACCAACCCTTGGGCTGTCCGCGTCACGGCCTCGACCACTTGTTCAAAAATCCCACGCTGTACAAACCCGCGTGTGCCTGCCACGCAGGATTGGCCCGAAGCCCCAAAATTCCCGGCAATCAACCCATTTGCTGCTGCTTGCGGATCGGCGTCATCAAACACAAGTATCGGGGATTTCCCCCCCAATTCCAGCGTGGTGACAGCGAAATTCTCGGCAGAGTTTCGTACGACATGGCGCGCCGCCTCCGGTCCGCCTGTGAACGCGATACGGTCCACATCCGGGTGGCTGGTGAGCGGGACCGCGCAGTTGTTCGCATCCCCTGTGATCACGGATACAACACCGGACGGGAAGCCTGCAGCCTCAATCAGTTTGGCGAATTCTAACATGGGTGCTGGTGCCATCTCAGAGGCTTTTAGAATGACACTGCAGCCCGCAGCCAACGCCGGTGCAAGCTTTGTCGCGGCAAGAAACATCTGCGCATTCCACGGCACAACCGCGGCAACAACCCCGATGGGCAACCGCTGCGTAAACACGTGCATGTCAGGTTTATCAATTGGCAAAACAGCGCCTTCGATCTTATCTGCCAAGCCTGCATAGTACCGGTAATAATCAGCGACATACCCTGTCTGCGCCTTTGTCTCGATAGCCAACTTGCCACTGTCTGTTGTTTCAATCTCGCCCAGAATCTCCGCATGCTCGGTGATCAAATCCGCAAGCCGAAACAGCAGCTTGCCGCGCGCAGTCTGGGACATGTCCCGCCACGCAGGATCATCCAGAGCGGCCTTTGCTGCAGCCACAGCGCGGCTGACATCGTCTGGTGATGCGCAGTCAAACGTGGCCCAGGCTTGTCCCGTAGCCGGGTTGATGCTTTGCATTATCTGACCGGTGGACCCGGCGATCCACTGACCGGCAATAAATAGCGGATAATGCGGCAATGGCGTCATCTCAATCTTCCTTTTGTTCAGGCAAACGCCGGCATGACATCGTCAATAAAGCGCGCCAAAGACGCGCGTTTGCGTTCTGCGGACATGCCACTGTCGATCCAGAAAGAGAATTCGTCATAGCCCATGTCTTCGTACCGTTTGATCCGGTCAATCACATCTTGCGCTGTGCCAATTGTCAAATCACGCGCCATATTCTCGGGGGACATCATCTTGTTGGCCGCCATGTCCTCCTCACTAATCTCTTCGATCAGACCTTGTCGCACAGGGCGTTTGTTCTGAAACCATGCGCCAAAATAGTTATAAAACCGGCTTAATTCCTGCGCCGCACGGCGGGCATCATCTGCATCGGACGCGACATAGGAATGATGCAACAGCATAATCTTGGGGCGCGGGCCATTATACCCATCACAGGCCGCATCAAACCGTTGCATCAGCGACGCAATCTCTTCCTCTCCTTGCCAGAGCGGGGTGACCTGCACATTAAACCCATTGTGTACCGCAAATTCGTGACTGTTGGGATCGCGTGCCGCGACCCAAATGGGGGGCCCGTCCTTTTGTGCAGGTTTAGGCGCGGAGGTGGTAGCTGGAAAAGAGAAGTAGGCACCTTCATGCGCGCAATCCCCCGCCCATAGTTGACGCACCAAAGGCAGCGTTTCGCGCATGCGTTGGCCTGCATCCCATGCATCCATACCCGGCATCATACGTTCGTATTCATAGCTATAAGCCCCACGCGCCGCCCCAATTTCAAGCCGTCCGCCCGTAACCAGATCGGTCATCGCTGCCTCACCCGCCAGCTTGATCGGATGCCAAAAGGGCACAATCACCGTTCCAGTTCCAAGGCGCAGGTTCTTGGTATGATGCGCCACATCCGCCAACGTAGTGAAGGGATTGGGCGCGATGGTAAACTCCATCCCGTGGTGCTCGCCCGTCCAGATCGCACGCATACCGCCTTCGTCTGCCATCTTACACAGCGTGATGAAATCCGCATAAAGCTGGTCATGCGGCTGATCCGCGTTCAAGCGTTCCATATGGGCAAAAAGAGAGAACTCCATCCGTGTTCCTTTCTAGTCCGTTTCACGGCGCGCGCGGTGGCGATCCGCAGTCTTCAAAAACGTCTCTGTCAGCGCTTTGGCGACTAAGTCTGCGTGGGTCATGGGCATCATGTGGGCGGCATCGGGTAGACTGATTGCACTGGCCTGCATGCACATCCCTGCCATTGCTATGGACATCTGTGGCGTTGAATTGAGGTCCCGATCCCCCGTCATGAACAATGCTGGACAGGTCAAAGCCTGAAGTGTGTGATCCGCAAGGCCACTATGGTGCGCAAAGATATCATAAGCTGTCGCATAACCATCCACATCAGCCTCAACCAACCAATTCTGACATGCGTCGCGCGCCGTGGTCAGCTTGGCTGTGGGTGCGCGCCCAAACCAACGTTCAAGCGTGGCAGTGGGATCAGTCGTACCGCCCACACGCAGCGATGCGGCACGTGCTTGCACCGCATCGCGCGCCGCATCGCTGCGTTTGTACACGGCGTTCAAGGCTGCAACCCCGGCAACCTTGCGTGGATGCTGTACCGCAAGCTCTACCGCTAAAAGCGCACCCATTGAATGGCCTGCCAGAAACACAGGGATCGGCAACTCTGCCAGAAACTGTGTAAACCGGGTGCAAAAATCTTCCAGAGTACCCGCACCAGCCAAAGCAGACTCACCATGCCCTGGCATATCCACGCAGATCACACGAAAATGACGCGACATCGCTGGCAGTAGGGCACCCCACGCCTCAGCCCGTAATCCAACGCCATGGATCAGAACCAAGGCCGGGCCGGTACCCGCTTGATAATAGCTGAGAGCGCCTGCGCCCTCAGACCGCTGCCGGGTTGTCCAGGTCATGGCCCAAATCCTTAAGGTCTTGATACCGGTCACCGATACGGTGATGCGGACGCCCCCCAGTGGACGCCCCCAAGGCCACGACGACTTCATCATCACGTGGCGCATCAGGAATGGCGAATTGAAGTGTCAGATAATGAGACCGCCGCCCGACATCATTTTTGTCCATCAGCGGGATCTGGATGCTGGTATTGGCACCACCGCGAATGTTGGTAAACGCCAGATAGGATTTCGCGCCAACGGCCTCGCGGAAATGGTTTCCGAACCGCAGGGTATGAATCAACCCCGACGCATGTTCTACCTCGCCATTCAGACCGACGATGCCTGCTTTGCCAAAGGCTTCGATCTTGTCTCCACCCCCCGCCAAATGGGTGATCCGGTCTGTCAGCAGCGCGCCTAGACTAGGACCATAAGCCATAATCACAGGTTTGAGATCCTCTACGAAACGCCCGGCCCAAGGATTCGTCAAGACTGCTGCAACGGCGAAAAGCACATGCGGCGGATCCGCTTTCTTGCATCCTTCTACCAAGACATCTTCTTGGTACGTCACAATTTTTCTGATGTCCGGTTGCATTTCTTCCTCCCTCGTCTGCGCAACGATACGCCGTACATAAAAACGGGACAAACGAAAGAAAACGACGTGACAGCATAAGCACGGCTAATGCATAAACGACGGTATGAAAAAGCCCTTACCTCCGATGACATGGTTTCGTGCGTTCGATGCCACAGCCCGCCACCTTAGCTTTACCCGCGCAGCCCACGAGCTGGGGTTTACGCAATCTGCCATCAGTCAAAACGTGCGCGCACTCGAAGACAAATTAGGCACGCCGCTCTTCATCCGAGGCCACAGAACGCTAAGCCTCACAGATGCGGGGCGCTTACTGGTGTTGGACGTGGCCGCTGCGATGGCGCGGCTGGAACAAGCAACAGAACGTTTTTTGCCAACACTGACGCGCCCGAAACTGACCATCGCTGCAAGCGTCAGCGTCGCCCAATGGATTATCGCACCGCGCCTGCCAGAGTTTATCGCGGCAAATCCCGACATTGCGTTGCAGATTTCTACAACAATCTGGCCGGATGATTTTGCCTCAACCACTGCCGATATCGAAATCCGTTTTGGCAGTAAGGCTGTCGTCGGGAAAGACGCCGAAGTACTGGCACCCTCACACTTGCATGCCGTTGCAACACCGGACATTGCGGCAGACATCGCGGGTGCGACAGACGAGGCGATATTTTCGGACTATAGCCTCATTCAACCGATCGGGATATCAGCCGGATGGAACGAACTGGCCAAGGCGAGCAGCCACCGCGCACCAGTCGAGGCCCAGATTTTCGTCGATACCCACGGCTTGGCGGTTGATCTGGCGCTCAGCGGGTCGGGTATAGCCTTGACGCACACACAAATCACAAATTGCGCGATCAATGACGGCCGGCTTGTGCCTCTCAATTTGCCTCAAATACCCGCAGAAGAAGGGTATTACCTAGCCAAAAACGCCTCGTCTTTTCCGCAGGCGCAAGATCGCTTTGTATCTTGGCTAACAGCATCACTAGGCGCTTAAGGGGACGTGATCAGAAAGTCAGCCCCCAACAAAGCGGTGAGCTGGTCTTTCAATTGTTGACGGCTATAGGGCTTGTTGAGCAATGGCGCAGTCAACTGCCCAAACTGCTCTTGAGCGGTGTCCTCGCCCACGAAACCAGAGCTAAACAGGACCGCGATTCCCGGCTGTAGCGATCGCGCTTGATGAGCAACGTCAATGCCATTCAGCGCGCCGGGCAACAGAATATCGGCGATCAACAAATCAAAAGTGCCCTGCTGCTGCAAAATGGTCAGTGCCATTTCACCATCTTCAGCTTCTTGCACCTCCAGGCCAAGTTGCTCCAGCATGCGCCGCGCAATTCGGCGCAGGGCGTAATTATCTTCAAGCAACAAGACGCGCTTGCCCTTGGTCTGCGCCCGACGTGGCAGATTGGTATCGTTTACGGGGACAGAGGTGTTTGTAGCGCGCGGCAAATAAAGCGACACCGTAGTCCCTTCGCCCGGAACGCTGGTCGCGTCGACAAAGCCTTCCGATTGCAGCGCAAACCCGTAAACCATGCTCAGCCCCAGACCTGATCCTTCTCCAACCTTCTTGGTGGTATAGAACGGTTCGAAAATGCGGGAAAGCTCCGATGGGGACATGCCGCAACCGGTGTCTTGGAAAGACAGGCACACGTAGTCACCTGATCCAAAATCTTGACCGCTGACAGGCATATGCACCACCCGGCTGTGCAATGATGCTTCGATCAAAAGCCGCCCACCCGCAGTGCAGGCATCGCGCGCGTTCAGAGCGATATTCACAAAGGCATCTTCAAGCTGATGACGGTCCACATGAACAAAGATTTTTTGCAGTGGCGGGATCGTATGAATTGCAAAATTTTCGCCCAACGTGCGCCCCAATAAATCAGACATATTTTGAAGAAACGCGCCCACTTCGATCGGTTCCGCCTTAAGTATTTGGACACGTCCAAAAGCCAGTAATCGCGCAGTCAGGGAGGCTCCGCGTTCAACCGAAGATACGATCTCAGAGATGTTCTTGTGCCGCTCTTTAGGGTCGGCTTCCAGGTCAATCAGCTCTGCATTGCCGCGGATCACCGACAGTAAATTATTGAAATCATGGGCCACCCCAGCGGTCAACTGACCCAATGCAGACATTCTTTCTGACTGACGAGACTGAATTTCAGCCTGTTTTTCCTCGGTCACATCCAAGGAGGTCCCGCGATACCCAGTGAACACCCCGTAACCATCAAAACACGGACGACCGTGCACACGCCACCACGTGACTGACCCATCAATATGTGTCACTTGGTATTCAAAATTCGCAAACCGGGATCGGCTATCTAAGGCGGCGCGATGTGCTTGCCAATCTGCACTATCGGCATCATCGAGAACACCGGGTGCGTCCCACCGTCGTTTGCCCAACAGGTGATGCTTGTCAAACGGCTTGGAATTGGCTTTTGCCGCACTGATCCATGTAAAACGGTGATCTGCGTCAGTTTCCCAAAAATGGTGGACACCGGTCGTTGCGAAATCATGAAGTCTTTTTTCATTGCGACCCAATTGCGCGTTGGCCGCGCGCAATTTTTGGATATTTTCTTCGACACTTCGCGCCATGGGCCGAAAAATAATCACCACTTCGCTTATGATTAAAAGAACCAGCAGGACCCAACTGATTATGAGAAACAGATTGACCTGTTCAATTGCATTTTCTTGGGCTTGATCCGTCAGGGAATTAAGCTGCGCCAATAGCGCGACAAGCGTTTCACGCGATACAAACTCCAAATCAATGTCGTCGACTGCGACTTCGCCTAAACCAACAGCGCGGGCCATCGACACGAATTGCGCCAAGATCGGGGCATCTTCGATGATTAAGGGTTCGGACTTGTTGATCGAAGGCGCATCAAGAGATGGCAAGAGGCATCCAGCCCCCATGTCCAATACCTCGCGCAGCGTATCAGCATTGCGGCTGCGCAACGCTACATGCGACATTTCCATCAGATCCACACAGGCTAGAATGATGGAGCGCTGACGTGCAACATCTTCAACGCTTGCTGAACCGTTCAAATGGTTCAGTTGTTCCACTTCCAGAGCAATACGCTGCGACAGCATTCGCTGGCGACCATTCAGGTTGATTTCAAGCGCGGCAACTTCTTGTTGGGCAGCAAGAAACCTCGTGCCCACGAATTGGAACGTAATCATGACAACGATTAATGCCAATCCGACCACATAGGCCGCCCGCGGATCCGTCAGTTTCAAAATGCGCATTCAATGCATGTCTCGACGCAAAAATATGTCTATTCAAAAAGATTTAATGCACACTCAGGCTAAGGTGAACGGCATTAAAAATCAAACGGTATAGCGTCTTTGAGCATTCATGATTTATCGTGAACAAATGTCCCGATCAAAAACAGATCAAAGGGAAGTCATGCACTTCGCACGCTGTGCTTTATTTGCAGTTTCCCGCGACCAACGATTGGGGGAATAAATGCAGGTTTGGCCGTGCTATATCGGGCGCGCGCATCCTTTAAGCGGCACAATACTTGGCAGCCAATGTGCGTCTCATCTGACCAGTTCTAACTGATAATGCGCTGCGCATCACTGCCGCTGGATTTTGTTACCCAATCCAGCAGTCAGACGAGCGACCCTATTAAGCGCGCGTCATGCAACGATCCGAAGGTCAACCGAAAACGGGTTGAGCGTTATTCGTGGTATTTTGATCACATTCTCTGCGGCCGGTTGTCATATGTCAGCAAAAAGTCACGTGGGCGTAAATTGAAACGTGAAATATTTTTGATAAATTTGTTATTCCGGTGGTGCAAACGAAGTTCCGGAAAAAGAGCACATGGTAAAGAGTATCACCCCGTCCAAGTCTGTAATTTGTAAAACACCTTCCCTTCTGGTTAGTTTCATCGTGACTGTGTTTTGTCTGTGCGCTTCCGCAGCGCACGCGCAAAACGTAGACTGGCTTTTGAACCTCGACGATACGCTGTCTGATCCGACACCCGCGGGGGGCACTGCACAATATAGCCTCGAAGTGACCAACAACGGATTTGGACCGGCAGACGCGCCGGTGACAACGCTGGATATTAATGTTCCGGCGTTGACCGAGCTTTTGAGCACATCTGGTGCAATATCCGGTTGCGCCCCACTTCCTGTTGTCGGTCCAGCTACGGTGACATGTGACGTACCCGCAATTGCGCCAAACGGAGGCGTGGCGGATTTGACGTTGGATTTGCTTGTGACGCAACAAGGCACTGTAAGCCTTAGCGCAAGCGTTCCAACAGCAGGGGACAGCGATGCGGTCAACAACTCTGCCTCTGAAACAACGACTGTAACGCAAGGCGCAGACACAACTCTTGACGTCCAAGGACCAGCCACAGCTGCATCCGGCAGCCTTGTGACATACGATTTGGTCGTCGCAAATAACGGCCCTGACGCGGTGTCAGATGTTGTTGTAGACTTTCCGATACCAACGGGTCTGATCAATATCACGCCACCCCCGGGCTGTACGCTTGGTGGGTCAACCTACACATGCGTTATACCCGGCCCCATTGCCGTCGGCGACAGCACAAGCATCGCCTTTGGCGGCCAAATCAGCGCCGCGTCTTCCTCAACCGTGACGCCGGTTGCCAGCATCACAGGCGCATCTATTCCTGATCCGGACACGGCAAACGGCACCGATAGCCTTGATACCACAGTGACGGGCGGCAGCGACTTGGCGATGGACAAGAGCCGTTCGCCCAGCGGACCGCTGCTGGTTGGCGATCCCGTCGTGTTTACCCTCGCGCCGTCTTATACCGGCGACAACCCGACCGGTCTGACAATCATTGACGTCGTCCCCTCAAACTACACCATCGATAGCGTCGTACCTGCATCCGGCTGGGATTGTACAATTAGTGGCCAGCAAGTGACATGTACGCTGGTGGGCGGGTCGGGCCCCGGTGACAACGTGGCGTTGCCAACAATTGCGATTAACGCAACGGTGGCGGCGCCCGGCTCTGCGATAAACCGCGCGGGCATCACCGCGACGGGCCCGTCTGACCCCAACCCGGGCAATAACAATGACAGCGACGGTGGCGCGACCATCGAAGAACCTACAATCGATCTGGCCGCGGTAAAGACCGGCCCGTCGCCAACGCTGGTCGTGACAGGCAACACCTATGATTTTGAGATCAGCACCCGCAACGAAGGCACGGCAGATTTCTTTGGAACCATCGAAATGGTCGACAGCCTGCCGGCTGGGTTAGATCTGACAGGCACCATCGAAAACGGATGGAACTGTACGCCCGGCCCCGTAGTCTCTGGTCCTGTGTTGATTACGTGTACACTGGTCTACACCGCAGGCAGCCCACTGGCGGCAGGGGCCACAACTCCGGCGGTGACGCTGGAAACACTGGTGACCCAAACTGGCAACATCAACAACTCGTTGTCGGTTGGCTCTCCCAACCCCAACTTGCCGGACAACAATCCAGGTAATGACACGACCAGTACGTCTGTCACAGCCAGCGCGCCCGGTGCATCAGCCGATATTGCGGTTGCGAAAACATCCAGCGCAGCGCCTATCGCAGGCGAGACACAAACCTTTACCTTTGTGATCAGCAACGCAGGCCCTCAGACAGCAACGAATGTAACCTTTTCTGATACTCTGACGAACCTCGTCAACAACGTCAGTGGCGGTGCCGGTAATGGTATCGTTAGCATATCAGCGCCGGGGGCCACGTGTAGCTCTCCTTCGGCAGGTGGGCGCAGTATTGCGCTGACCTGTACCGGTTTGACCGTGCCCATCTGTTCAGGTGCGGCATGCCCAACATTCGTGGTCGAAGTCACCCCGGGTGGCGACGGCGGCGCGCGGACCAACACGGCTGATGTGATCTCAGAAGACATCGCTGACCCGGATCTGACCAACAATGAAAGCAGTGTTGGCTTCACCGTTGACCCACGCACGGATATGACCATCACCAAGGTCGCGTCCCCGACGCCTGTCGGCGCGGGTCAGAATCTGACATATGTTTTGACGGCTCAGAACGAAAACAACGGGCTAAGTGCAGCGGACGATGTCGAAGTTATCGATACACTGCCTGCTGATGTGACCTTTATTTCTGCGTCGCCTTCGGCTGGAGCGTGTTCAACGACGCCAACGCCCAATACGACGACACTGGCAGGCAGCAATAACCTGATTGAATGCCAAATCGGCACAATTGCGAATGGTGCGCAGCGCACGGTCACGGTCGTGGTACGGCCTAATCTGGCAACACGTGGCATTTCCATAGACAACAACGCATCTGTCAGCACGACCACAACCGAAACCGACGCCACGAACAACTCGGCAGCTGTCACGGTCCCTGTCAACGACCCAGAACTTGACTTGATCGTCAACAAAACCGAAAGCATCGACCCCGTCGCCATCGGAGAAGACACGGTCTACAGCGTTTTGGTACGCAATCTTGGCCCGTCTGCGGCTGAGAATGTCGTCGTCACAGATATCCTGCCCCCCAGCGGTATCAGTTACCAGTCGCATACGATCGCTGCGGATGGATCGTGCCCAATTACACCAAACCCGGGTGACTTGAACGGTACGCTGACCTGTACCTTCCCCATCTTGCCCGCAGGCGAAGCACGCACAATCACGATCACGGCACGCGGCGAAGCCAAAGGCACAGTCACAAACCAAGCCAACACCAGTTCTGATGAGACAGACAGCGGGTTTGACACCAATACGGCCAATAACGCGCAATCTGAAAACACCACAGTAAGAACGCGCGCAGACGTCGAAGTGCAAAGTAAGGTTGCGGTGCCCGGAACGGTCGATCTGCTGGATGACTTTGTTTTTGTCATCACCGTGCGCAACGATGACAGCATCCCCGGTACGTCCGAGGCCGACGATGTCGTAGTCCGCGATACACTTCCCGCCAATATGCAGCTTACAGGCCAACCAACGCTGGTCGTAACGGCTGGCACCTCAACACTGAACAGCTGTACCGGTTCTGCAGGCGGTGGATCGTTTGAATGTAACCTTGGCACTTTCAGCGCCGGAGCCGTGGCGGAAATCACTGTCCCGGTAGAGGTCACATCCGTGACCGCATTGGCCCAGCCTATTACCAACACCGCCACGATAGAGACATCCTCATTGGACGTGGTACCCGGCAACAACACAAACAGCGGCAACGTCACCGTTGGGTCGTCGTCATTGTCCGGCAACGTGTTCCGCGACTTTGATTCCAACGACGTCATCAATGGGATCGACAGCGGCGTCGGTGGCGTTCAATTGACGCTAACCGGCACCGATTTTGACGGCAACACAGTCACACGTACAGTAACAACCGCGGCAGACGGGACATATTCGTTCGACTTCCTGCCTGCCGGGACCTACTCCATCACGCGCGGCACCTTGTCCGAAGCCTTCCTGACGGATGGCAACAACACAGCTGGCAGCGCGGGCGGCACAACCGGTTCAGCGACACAAACCACTGGAATTACCTTGCCTGCGGGCACAGCAGCGACCGGATACCTCTTTCCGGTCATTCCGCAAGCCCGCATCGGTGTGGCCAAAGCCGTGCAATCGGGCCCGACTGCAAATGCAGACGGCTCGTTCAATGTCACTTTCCGTCTGTTGGTCGATAACCTTAGCCTTGAAGCTTTGCAAAACATCGTGCTGACCGATCCTCTTGCGGGGGCAGCGCCAGCATTTGGCACCTTTGCATCCCTCGGTGCGCCTGCAACAGACCCATTGGCACGCGGTCAATATACGATGCTGGCAACACCATCCGGTACATGCGGTGGGCTTCAAGCAGGCTTTAACGGCAGCGGCGCGCAAACCGTTGCGACAGGCTTTACACTGGGAGCAGGATTGACCTGTACCGTTGATATCAGCCTTCGAGTGCAGCCCACTGTACCGCAGCCTGCGGTGCTGCCATCGGGCGGACGCTATGAAAACCAAGCGTCGGTCACTGGCGAAGGCGCAACATCTGGTCAGACGTCCGCCACGAACCCGCTTTTGAACGATCTGTCTGACAGCGGCACAAACGTAGACCCCAATGGCAACGGCGACCCCACAGAAGCGGGTGAAAACGACCCGACGCCAGTATTGCCTGCGTTCACGTCATCAGTCGCATTGATCAAAACGGCTGATACATCCGCCCTGTCATCACCACCAGAAGCAGGCGAGACAATCACATACAACTTTGAGGTCACAAACACAGGCGACGTGACCCTCACCAACATCACAATCACAGACCCCCTTCCCGGCATTTCCTTGTCCGGTGGACCGATCGCAAGCCTTGATCCGGGTGCGAGTGATATTGGCACGATCACTGCGACTTACGTGCTGACCCAGGACGATGTAGATGCCACCGAAGTCGTCAACCAAGCGACTGCATCCGGGACCGACCCCTTTGATCAAACCGTAACGGACCCCTCTGGCACCACCAATGGCGATGACACGCCGCTGACAACACCACTTGCGTCAAACCCTGCCTTGGCCTTGGTCAAGATCGACGACGACAGCGGCATCGGGACGCCGACGATGATTGGCGACATCATCCTCTATTCATTTGAGGTGACAAACACCGGTAACGTCACGCTGAACAACATCACATTGACCGACAACTTGCCGGGTGTGACGCTGTCTGGCGGGCCAATCCCAAGCCTTGCGCCGGGACAGATCGACACGACAACATTCACTGGTAGCTACAGCGTTGTACAAGCAGATCTGGACAATGGTCGCGTGGAAAACAGCGCGGTGGCTACAGGCACACCGACAGCGGGGCCACCGCCGGGCTCCGATATCTCGGGCACGACAATCTCGAATGACACCCCCACGGTGACCCTGATCAATCAGTCAGCTGCCATCACACTGGTGAAATCTGTCGACGATGACCAATTCCTGACTACCGCAGCAGTACCGGGCGATACGCTAACCTATACGTTTGAGGTGACAAACACCGGGCTTGAGACGCTCAACAATATTACGATCTCTGATCCGCTTCCGGGACTTTCAATCACACCTGGTCCGATTGTCAGCCTGGCACCGGGAGCGGTGGACGACACCACTTTTGTCGGCACCTACACGATCACACCCGGAGATATTGCGTCTGGTCAGATCGACAATACGGCGACAGTGACAGGCAACTACACCGACGGTTTCGGTGTGCCCCAGACCACTACGGATGATGACGATGTCACAGCGGTGCTTGTACCCATTGATGCGGTATCAGAGGTCTTTCCCGCCTTCACAGGCGACGGTGGAACGACCACCTCCATCCTGGCGTCAGACACAGTGCGCAACCAGTCAGCGACATTGTCCAACGTGAACCTGACGGTTGTTTCCGAAGACCCCGGCGTCACGCTGGACCCGGTCACCGGTCTGATCACGCTGGCCCCCGGAAACCCCGCAGGTACCTATGATGTAACCTATCAAATCTGTGATGCACTCAACCCGACGATCTGTGACACAGCGGTAGAAACCGTAACCCAAGGCGTCTTGCCCGCAATCGAAGCGACCAAGACACAAACCGTGCTGGATAATGGCGACGGCATAACAGGTGTTGGCGACACGATCAGCTATACGATTTTGGTCGAAAACACAGGTAACACTGATCTGGAAAACGTAGCCCTTGTTGATACGCTAAGCACGCTGCAAGGCACAGTCGTTCCCTTAGGGACAGGGCCGGATTTTGTATCGGCAACCAATGGGTCGACCGAGGGTGATCTGTTGGTGGGTGAAACCGCCACATACACAGCCACATACCTTTTGACCGTGACCGACGTCACCGAAGGCGGGATGAGCAATACTGTCACTGCCTCTGGCTTGTCAGTGATCCCCGCAGGGGTGCCGGGCACACCAGCAACGGTCGATGACGTGTCAGACGACGGCATTGATACGGACGGCAACACCGAAGATGACCCAACTGAATTGGCTATTGCCCCATCGCTTGCCGCAACTGGGCTGACGCTGGAAAAAACCACACCACTTGGTGTTGTGACACGCGGACAGGTGGTGCCTTACACAATCACCATCCGCAATGAAAACCCAGTTGTCGGCGGCTCGTTTAACATCGTCGACGTACTGCCACCGGGATTGCTGTATGTCCCTGACAGTTCGACCGTGGATGGCGCACCTTTTGCCACAACAGTCAGCGGCCGGACAATCGTCTGGAACGGGGTGCCCGTGCCCCCCTTTACCACCGTGACGCTAACACTGCTAGGCCGTGTCACAGATGGCGCAGGTCCGGGCGAATTGGTGAACACTGCGTCGGTGCGCAACCCTGACACGGGCGCGTTAATCCCACCGTTTGCCACGGCAACCATCCGGATCCTGCCCGAAGCGGTATTCGATTGTGGTGATGTAATCGGCAAAGTCTTTAACGACCGCAACCGCGATGGGTATCAAAACGCACCCGGCACCACCCCACCCAGTACGGACGCCAGCGCAGAACGCGGTCGCCTCGAAGGCGAACCGGGTCTACCCGACGTCCGTCTTGTCGGTGTTGATGGCACAACGATCATCACGGACCAATATGGCCGCTATCATGTGCCCTGCGCCATGCTGCCAGAAGACCGTGGTTCCAACTTTATCTTGAAACTGGACACGCGCACGCTGCCCTCTGGTTTCCGGATGACCACCGAAAACCCCCGTGTTGTGCGCCTGACGCCCGGTAAAATGACCGAAATGAACTTTGGTGCCGCACTCACACGTCTTGTACGCGTCGATCTAAACATGGCGGGCTTTGAGCTCACGCAAGACGGCAAACTGGCGCTGCGTGCACCACTGGCACAAGGCATCGATGGCATGCTGCGTCAGATCGCAGACACGCCGATGCACATCCGCGTGGCCTTCCATCTGGATCAAAATGCCACCCGCGAAGAAGAGCGCGCCGCACGCAAGCGTATCAAACTGGTGGAACGTTATATCCGCCAATCGTGGCGTGACATCGGACAAGTAAAACTGACCATCGAGCGGACCTTGGTCCGCCGGGCTCAGTGAGGTAACGAGTATGTATAATTTTTTCACCCACACATCATCGCGCCGCGCAAGTCTATTGGGCGCCAGTATCCTAAGCTCTGCTTTGCTGGCGTTTACACCTGCAATGGCACAATCCCAAGACGAGGATGACTGCTTTGACGCGGTCGTGCCACAGCCAGAAGACTGCTTCCGCGCGAATTCTGACATTGTTGTTGTAATGCCCACGGGCGAAAACACCGAGAAAATTGATACCGCCCCCGGTGGCGCGTTTGAGCAGACAGGTTTCTCAATCTCAATAGACAATGAGACCGTCGCAGGTGCCCCTGCCCCGCTTGACCCACGTCGCCCTGCCGATATCGCTAATGCAAAACGCGATATTGACCTGCGCTTTGACGGGTTGAACCAGCAACGTTTGTTGAATGTCAGCACCTCTGATCTGCGTGCGGCCTACCGCGCTGGCGAGACCGTGCAATTCCGCAGTTCGGCCAACTATCCAGCGTATATTGAACGGGCCGAAGTGCGGATTATTGACCGCAGCAAACGCAACCGCCCCGTCGTGACAGTGTTGCCCGTGAATTCAAACGGAACTGTTGCGTGGCAGATGCCCATAGATGGGACATCCGACTATATCTATGTGCTGCGCGTCTATGACGCCAAAGGCCGGTTCGACGAGACACAGCCCCGTGCCCTGACACGGACCACCCAAGAATTTGAAGACCACGAAACGACGCGGGGGCAATTGGTTGCAGCGGGCGAAGGCGAAGACCGCACCCGCTTGCGCAATATCCCCACGGGTGGGGGGCGCATTACCGCTTCGGGCGACGTCAGCCCCGGCGCGCGCGTGGTCATTCGCGGCGAAGAAGTGCCAGTCGACGCCAACGGTCGTTTTGTCACGACGCGCATCTTGCCTGCAGGGTTTTATTCGGTCCCTATTCAGATCATCGAAAAAGGACGCAGCGAAACCGTCGTGCGCACAGTTGAGATCCCCGAGCATGACTTTTTCGGTGTAGGGCTTGTCGATCTGACCTTTGGCAAGCGTTTCAACGACGATTTGGCAGAAGCTGACCCGGAATATGACGACACTTACGTCGAAGGTCGCATTGCCGGTTTCGTCAAAGGCACGACCGTCGGCGGATACCGCTATACGGCTTCTGTCGACACCGGAAACGGGCCGCTGGACGAGGCATTCCAACGTCTCGACGACCGCGACCCGCGGCGCGTTATCGCGCGGCTGGATGCAGATGATGTCTACCCCACTTACGGGGATGACAGTACATCTTATGATGATGCACCCACCTCTGGCCGTTTCTATGTGCGCGTCGAACGAGACAAGACACGTTTCACCTTTGGGGACTTCAAAGCAGGCATCACAGGCACGGATCTGCTGTCATCAACGCGCACGCTGTACGGTGCAGAGCTGCGCCACGAATCCATGAACGTGACCGAAGACGGCAATGCGCGTGTCAGCGTTACTGCTTATGCAGCCTCACCCGACACCTTGCCGCAACGCGACGTTTTACGCGGCACAGGCGGTTCTGTTTACTTCCTAAGTCGGCAAGACATCAACGGCGGCTCTGAAACGGTTGCTGTACAAATCACAGACCCGGTGACCGGCCGTATCATCAGCAGTACGACCCTGACCGAGGGCGTCGACTATGAGATCGATTATATTCAAGGCGTCGTCATTCTGGCCAACCCCCTGCCGTCGTCCGCATCCGGCAGTTCGCTGATCACCTCGGGCGCATCTGGCGAATACGACGTCAATCTTGTGTCGCAATACGAATATACGCCCACGGTCGGCTCGCTTGATGGGGCCTCAACAGGCGGCCGGATTGAGGCATGGGCGACCGACGACCTGCGTCTTGGCTTTACCGCCATTCGCGAAAACACCGGTATGGCCGACCAAGAGATGGAAGGGCTCGACCTGCGATGGGAACTGGGCGAAACCAGCTATATCGAAGCAGAAATAGCACAAACCAAAGGACCCGGTTTTGGCCGCACACTGTCGACTGACGGCGGCTTAACCAACACGACAGTCGCGACAGGCAGCGGCGAACGCGCCCGCGCCTACAGCATTGACGCTCGTATCGATACGGCTGAAATCGGGCTAGATGTGCCCGGTGTGCTTGATTTTTATCTTGAACGCAAAGAAGCAGGCTTTTCCACACTGGCCGAAGACATTGCAGACGACCAAACCCTTTGGGGCCTGTCTGGAACCTTCGACATTAGCGAACGCTTGTCTTTGGGTGTGGAATTCGAAGACTTTGACAGCGATAGTGGGGATGCCCGAACAGAAGCAGAGGTACGCCTGAGCTATCAGTTGGACGCACAATGGTCCGTAGATGCAGCACTTGGGCATCTGGATCAAACTGCCGTGTCAGATCCTGAAAACACAGGGCGCCGCACGGATTTTGCGCTGCGTCTGAACTATCAGGAAAGCGAAGATGCGCTGTACTATGTATTTGGTCAGGCAACGCTGGCACGATCCGGTGAGATCTCACGCAATGACCGTATTGGTGCAGGGTTTGATATCCAACTGACAGAGAAACTGTCCTTGGGTGCCGAAGTTTCGGGAGGTGATGGCGGGTTTGGCGCACGCGCGAAACTAGGCTACACCCCGACCGAGGATAATGAGATTTATTTGGGCTATACGCTTGATCCGACCCGCACCGGATTCAGATCGACAAGTCTGCTCGGCTCTGCGGCAGAAGAAGAGTTCACCATCGGCGCCCGCTACAAAATGTCCGAGACCGTCAAAGTATATGGCGAGAACAACTGGGACCTCTTTGGCAATCGCAAGTCGCTGACACGGGCGTATGGGGTCAACTACACCCCTGATGCGCATTGGACACTTTCCGGCGCTGTCGAAAGCGGTACCGTGCGGGACGCAAACGCTGGTGACTTTGACAGGGACGCGATCTCTCTCGGGGTGGCCTATGCGTACGAAGACCTCCGCGATGCCCGCCTACGGCTTGAATACCGCACAGAAGACGGTGTTGGTATCGAACAAGACCGCGATACATGGGCTATCTCTGGTGGATATTCGCACAAAGTGGATCGGGATTGGCGTTTACTGTTCAACGTCGATGCTTTGGTATCAGATTCGGATCAATCCTCGTTCCGTGACGGTGAATATATCGAGGCCAGCATTGGCTATGCCTACCGTCCAGTCGACAATGAACGGCTTAACCTGTTGATGCGCTACACCCACCTGCGCGATTTACCCGGCGAGGATCAGGTAACGGCAAATGGATCTACAGATGGGCCGTCTCAACGCAGCCACGTGTTTTCTATCGACGCGATCTACGATCTAAGCCCTCGGCTAAGCATCGGCGGCAAATACGGCTATCGGATGTCAGAGGTCGCTGACCGAGGCTCTGATATCTTTGTCGACAACACAGCGCATTTGGCCATCATTCGCTTTGACTGGCACGTGGTGCACAAATGGGACGCAATGGCAGAAGCCCGTTTGCTGACCTCCAAAGACAGTGATGTCGATGAAACAGGGTTGCTATTGGGCATCTACCGGCACGTCGGCAACAATGCAAAAATCGGTATCGGGTATGAATGGGGCCGTGTGTCAGACGACCTGACCGATCTTGATTACGATAGCAGTGGTCTTTTTATTAATCTGATCGCCAAATACTGATTACCTCAAGCGGCCGGAAAGCCTTCGGCCGCTTGAATGGACACGACAGATCCGGCCCTGCCCAACCAAATCAAAACCCCTGATTTTTAAGGAAAAGTGGTGAGCCGTGCAGGATTCGAACCTGCGACCCGCTGATTAAAAGTCAGCTGCTCTACCAACTGAGCTAACGGCCCCACTAGGCGGTCTACTTAGAAAGCTGCGGGGGTCGGGTCAAGCCCAAAATAGCTGTTTTTCTACACACATACTGGATAGTTGCGCCGCTTGGGCTTATATGGCCGCAATGCGCCAGACAGATGATACCAGTTTGCCCTTTATGAAGATGCACGGGCTTGGAAACGACTTTGTCGTTTTGGATGCGCGTTCGGATTCTATTGAGGTCTCTGCGCAGCTTGCGCAAGCGCTAGGTGATCGGCACATGGGTGTTGGATTTGATCAACTTGCGGTCATGTCAAATGGCGATGAAGGCCTGCACCTGACCTTTTACAACGCGGATGGTTCTCTATCTGCTGCTTGTGGCAATGCCACACGCTGCATTGCGCGACATGTGATGAATGAAACCGGTGCCACGTCTTTGCAGCTGACCACAGACCGGGGCGCGTTGACCGCACGTGACGCGGGTAACGGGCTGACATCGGTCAACATGGGCCACCCACAGCTTGCATGGGATGAGATACCGTTGGCACGCGCCATGGACACGCTGGAACTTCCCATAGAGGGCACGCCAACAGCCACTGGCATGGGGAACCCGCATTGCACGTTCTTTGTCGACGATTTGGGCGCCATAGACGTACCCGCCTTGGGCGCAGCACACGAACACCACCCATTGTTCCCTGAACGCACGAATGTGCAAGTGGTGCAACGCATCGGCACAGATCACCTGCGCATGCGCGTATGGGAACGTGGTGTGGGGATGACACTTGCATCCGGGTCATCCAGCTGTGCAGTAGCTGTCGCAGCGGCGCGCCGAAAGCTGACAGGGAACGCTGTCACGATTGATCTGGATGGGGGCACACTAGCCGTAGTCTGGCGCGATGATGGCGTCTGGATGACGGGCCCCACAACGCATGTATTTACCGGGCAATTGACCCAAGATTTCTTGGATCAATACAGATGACGGCACCGAAATTCACGACCCTTGGTTGTCGGCTTAATGCCTATGAGACAGAAGCCATGAAAGAGCTCGCCGCGCAGGCAGGCTTGGGCGACGCCGTCATCGTAAACACCTGTGCCGTAACTGCGGAAGCGGTGCGCAAAGCACGCAGCACCATACGCAAGCTACGCCGCGAAAACCCAGACGCGCGCATGATCGTCACGGGGTGTGCGGCGCAAACCGAACCGGACACTTTTGCTGCCATGGCCGAGGTAGATGCCGTCATCGGCAACACTGAAAAGATGCAAGGCGAGACCTGGCATGGGCTGGCTGCAGACTTTATTGGCGACAGCGAAGCTGTTCAAGTCGATGACATTATGTCCGTCACCGAGACGGCAGGTCACTTGATTGATGGGTTTGGCACGCGCAGCCGTGCGTATGTTCAAGTGCAAAACGGCTGCGACCACCGCTGCACATTTTGCATTATACCATATGGTCGCGGCAATTCGCGTTCAGTGCCCGCAGGCGTTGTTGTCGATCAAAT
The DNA here is from genome assembly GCA_045104955.1 of Roseobacter sp. Classification (GTDB taxonomy): domain Bacteria; phylum Pseudomonadota; class Alphaproteobacteria; order Rhodobacterales; family Rhodobacteraceae; genus Roseobacter. The sequence goes on along the minus strand of JBGCDB010000009.1, from coordinate 51,578 downwards.
CAAACGACTGGTCGACAAAGGCTATAACGAAGTTGTCCTGACTGGCGTCGATCTGACAAGTTGGGGCGCAGATCTGCCTGCAACCCCCAAGCTAGGCGATCTTGTGATGCGGATCCTGAAACTGGTTCCCGACCTGCCACGGCTGCGTATCAGCTCAATCGATAGCATCGAGGTAGATGAAAACCTGATGCAGGCTATAGCTACGGAGCCACGCCTGATGCCTCATTTACATTTATCTTTGCAGCATGGCGATGACATGATCCTCAAACGGATGAAAAGACGCCATTTGCGCGACGATGCCATTCATTTTACGCAAGAAGCAAAACGCCTCCGGCCCGAGATGACATTCGGGGCGGACATCATTGCTGGGTTTCCAACTGAAACCGATGCGATGTTTGAAAATGCCCTGTCATTGGTCGATGCCTGCGACCTAACTTGGCTACACGTCTTCCCGTACTCGGCAAGACAAGGTACGCCCGCAGCGCGGATGCCTGCAGTTGCGGGTCCTGTAATCAAGGAACGCGCCGCACGTCTGCGCGCAGCAGGGGATGCACAAGTTGCGCGCCATTTGCATGCACAGATCGGGCGGACTCACAGCGTTTTGATGGAAAGCCCCACAATGGGCAGAACCGAACAATTCAGCGAAGTACACGTGACAACGCCCACAATCGAAGGGCAAATTGTGACCCTTCGTATAAGTGGAACGAATGCAGGCACTTTGGTGGCCTGACACAAAAAAGTTCAACTTTTACACGAAAACTGATGACACGTTGCGATCCCACAAGTTAACCTCACGTTACCTTGTGGGAGAGGGGAAAATGTCTGAAGAAATCCAATGGGTTCTGGAACTGAATGTTCACCAGGGCCAGCAGAATAACGTACGCGCTTTTGTGGCTGATATAGTTAAAACAACACAAGAAAACGAACCGGGTGCCTTGTGCTATGAGTATCATTTATCTGGTGACGGAAACCGTTGTGTCGTTTTGGAACGCTATGCTGACAGCACAGCCGCACTGACACATCTTGAAAACTTTGAGACGCTCTATGCAGATCGATTTTTTGGTCTTTTCGAACTCGCGCAGTTTCGCGTGTTTGGCCCGGCGTCCGACGAACTGCGGAATTTGCTTGGTGGACTAGGGGCAACGTTCGAGGAACGAATAGGCGGATTTCGAAAAATCTAAGATATTCTTTGCCCGCGTCGGTTGTTCTTATAAACTCCACAAGTTACGTTTTTGTGGTACATGAAGCGAGTCATCAACCTGGGGAGAGATGAGATGGAGATGTCGGAATTACCAAAAACCGGCTTCTTGGCGAACGCTTCGCAGGATCTTTCTCGTCTATTGAATTCTGTCTCAACCGAAGTGGACCTGTCCGAGGGAGAAGTCTTGTTTGAACAAGGCGATACTGGTGACGCTTTATACGTTATTATTCAAGGCTCTCTGGAATTTAGCATTTTATCACGTGAAGGGCGCAAGCTATCATTGGACGTAATGCGGCCAGGTGCGCTTTTCGGTGAGATCGCTTTATTCGATCCCGGTACGCGTACGGCAACGGTCACAGCATTGGAACCATCCCGAGTGCGCGGCGTAAAAAACGCAGACATTCTTACTGCGATCCGAGAAACGCCAGATTTGGGAATCGACATGATTCAACTTGCTGGCGAGCGGTTGCGTTGGATGAGTAGTCAATTGAATGAGCAAGTATTTTTGCCCATGCCGGCAAGACTAGCGCGCAAAATCTTGTATTTGACTGTTGATGGATCAGAGCATTTGTCTCTCTTAACGCTATCGCAGGCTGAATTGGCGGAATTCGTCGGCGCAACACGCGAAGCTGTTTCTAAGACATTGTCCCTTTGGAAACGTGCAGGCGTGATCGACGCTACAAGGGGTGGCGTTCGTGTTCTCGACCGCGATGCACTGCAGGTCATGGCGGATTTACATCAAATCTGATTCACACGTGTGAACCGTGTCACAGACAGCGATTCGTTTTTACTGCTACTGCTACGTCATCCAACGCATGTTGGTATTTGACCTCGCCCAAAATGGGATTGGCACGTTAAAAGGAATTTTTCCAATGGCATATAGCGACAAGCAATATACTCAAAAACCGGAAACGCCTTGCAAAACATCACCAGTCAAGGCTTTGATTTCATGGCTGATTAAAACGGACCGCGAATACCGAGTGACGCAGTCAATGATACTAGACGCGCGCGACAAGCGCTAAAACAGCTTTCAAAAACTAAAAGTGTCCGTTTTGAAGCAGGCTCGTTGTTTTTGTGTTTCTGCAGCAAAGTATCGACCTACTCGATCCGTAAAATCAAAGTTTTCGGCCTTTATGTGAACAAGGTCACATACGCAGTCTCCGCTCTCAAGTAATCTTTAAGTATTATAGTGACCGGTAAAAAGTTCAGTTTCTTTCGTGAGGAACTTAAACCGTAACGATTCAATTTTCAGCGGTGGGGAATGGGTACGCTGATAAATGTGTTTTAATGTGTCAAAGCATGAACGACACTTGTGCCTCGTATCCCCTATTTTAGCTCTCCCCAGGGTCTGTTATTTGCCTTATTTATAGGTGCAGACAGATAACCCCCCGAGCTGCTCGTGCTCGGGGGGTTATTTATTGTCTTCAGAAATTGGGTAGGAATTAGGCTGACTTTTTGCCCTTCACAGGCGCCCAGATCCGCTTGTTCGTCAGATAAAGCAGCACGGACAGGATGGTCAAAAACAACACGCCAACAAAACCAGCTTGCTTACGCGCCATCATTTTTGGCTCAGCAGTCCACATCAAGAACGCAGCAACGTCCTCAGACAGGTGGTGCAAGTCGTTAGCGTGGCCATCGGCATATTCAACCAACTCGTCGTCTAGCGGGGGTGCCATACCAATCCAGCCGCCAGGGAAAGCCTTGTTCTCGTACAAGACAACACCAGCCTCTTCTTTTTCTTCACCCGTGTATCCCGTCATCAAAGACGCGATGTACTCCGGACCACCGATCCCCTTGAAGAATTGGTTGATACCCAGCCCATACGGACCGTGAAACCCTGCACGTGCCTTCGCCATCAGGCTCAGGTCTGGTGCGTTGGCGAGGCCCGACTCTGGGAAGTGATCCGCAGGTGTCGCAGGACGGAAATCTTCGATTGCTTCATCGTAGACTTCGTAATTTTCAGCATAAGCGCGTACTTGATCCTCTGGCAGCGCAGGACCGCCTTCTTCAGACAAAGAACGGATCGGTACGAACTTCAGACCGTGGCAAGCTGCACAAACTTCTGTGTAAACCTGAAGGCCCCGCTGAAGCTGATTTTGGTCATAGGTACCGAACGCGCCTTCGAAAGAGAAATCGAAGTCTTCGATATGCGTGTCATAGGCACCAGCCGCCATGCCCGCCGTGGCAAACCCAAAGGCCGCCACAGCACTAAGTGTGAGTGTTCTGAACATGTTCCTACGTTCCTTTATTCAGCAGGCGTGGCGTCTGAAGACTTCGGGTAGTGCGAAGTGAAGTCTTCTTCGATTGTATTTGGGCGTGCCAGAGGTTTTTCGATGACGCCCATGAGGGGCAAGATCACCAAGAAGTAGGCAAACCAATACGTCGATGCGATGAGAGCGATTGTGTTGTACGGCTCTTCCGCAGGCATTGCGCCAACCCACATCAAAACGAAGAAATCCACGCAAAGCAGTGCAAACCACCACTTGAGCATCGGGCGGTAACGCGCAGAGCGCACCGACGATGTGTCAAGCCAAGGGGCCAGTGCCAACACGATAATCGCACCAAACATCGCCAGAACACCGAAGAAGTCAGCTTGGATGATGCCGCCCGAAATGAAATCGGCAAACATTACAATCCAAACGTCCGGCGTGAAGGCCCGCAAAATCGCATAGAATGGGAGGAAGTACCATTCAGGAACGATGTGAGAGGGCGTCGCCAAAGCATTCGCTTCGATGTAGTTATCCGGGTGGCCCAGATAGTTCGGCATGAAGCCAACGATCGCAAAGAACACAGCCAAGATGATCGCCAAAGCAAACAGGTCCTTGATCACAAAGTAAGGCCAGAACGGCAGCGTGTCTTTCTCTGCTTCTTCTTTGGATGTGCGGCGCACTTCAACACCTGTGGGGTTGTTGTTGCCTGTCGTGTGGAATGCCCAGATGTGAACGATCACTAGGCCCAAGATCACAAACGGCAGCAAGTAGTGCAGCGAGAAGAACCGGTTCAGCGTCGCGTTATCGACTGCTGGTCCGCCCAAAAGCCATGTTTGCAGCGCATCACCAATGAACGGAATAGCACCAAACAGACCTGTGATAACGGTCGCACCCCAGAAGGACATCTGACCCCAAGGCAAAACGTAGCCCATAAAGGCCGTACCCATCATCAACAGGTAAATTAGCATGCCGATAATCCACGTGATTTCACGCGGGGCCTTATAAGAGCCGTAGTAAAGGCCACGGAAGATGTGCGCGTACACTGCCACGAAGAACAGCGAGGCGCCGTTTTGGTGCATGTAACGCAGCATATAGCCGCCATTTACGTTGCGCATGATATGCTCAACCGACGAGAACGCGTAGTCCACATGCGGTGTGTAGTGCATCACCAGAACGATCCCGGTAACGATCTGCAACACCAATACAAATGTCAAAACGATGCCCCAGATCCACATCCAGTTCAGGTTCTTTGGTGTCGGGATCATCAATGTGTCGTACATCAAACCAACGATTGGCAAACGCTTTGCTAAGCTTTTTTCCCAATCGGCTTTTGGCTCGTAACTGTCGTGAGGAATTCCACCCATTTAGTTTCTCCCTTAACCGAGTTGGATCGTGGAATCGTCCACGAATACTGCTGTTGGTACCGGCAAGTTGCGCGGCGCAGGCCCACGACGGATGCGGCCTGCAGTGTCATAATGCGATCCGTGACAAGGGCAGAACCAGCCACCAAAGTCACCGGCATCTCCTAGAGGCACGCAGCCAAGGTGCGTACAAACACCCTGCATGACCAGCCATTCACCGCTTTCATCAAGCGTTCTGTTTTCATCATCAGCCGTTGCGTCTGGCGCGATATTTGCATTTTCCGCGTTCTGGTCTGGAAGGTCTTCCAGAGCAACTTCGCGCCCTGCAGCGATCTCTTCTGCTGTCCGGCGACGAATAAAGACGGGTTTACCCAGGAACATAACGGTCAGCTGGGTGCCCAGCTCAATGCCGCTGATGTCTACGCGAACGGACGAAAGCGCCAGAACATCCGCGGAGGGGTTCATTTGATTAACCAAGGGCCAAATAGCTGCCCCCGCGGTCACCGCACCAGCGCCAGCCGTGGCGTAGTAAAGGAAATCCCGCCGGGTGCCTTCGTGATCTTCTGCATGCGACACAGGTATACTCCATTTCAACGGCCTCTGTGGCCAATAGGTGAATTGGTCGCGCACTTCGCAACCTATCTCTTGCCGGTATTTAGCGCTGTGACCACCAGCAGTCCAGTGACCTTTAACGCGCAAACCGTCGCAGGTGCGACGCCTTTTGCTAAAAACCGGACCTTAAAGGCATATTCGCAAAGAATCTTTTAATTTTTCAACCCGCTGGCGGGACTGTTTCCTGCATCGAAGCCCGCGATTCGAAAACTTCGTGCCATTTCGCCAATTTGTCATGACCTTGGCGCCATCCGCGCGCATCCAACCTAAAATCAAGATATGACAACGCACACGCCACTGAAATATGTCCCATGGTCATTGGCCCAGACAGATGGCTCATCCAGCGGGCGTTCAACACCCCCAAAGCCCGATGCACTTTGGCCCATTGCGCTTCGATCCAGTCTTGTGATTGCTGTTCTTGAGGGCGCAGCTTGCCCTCGTACACCATCGACACAGCCGAATCCATGATACCGTCCCCCGTTGCCTCCAAGGTGAGCGTTTCCCACCGAGAGGAATCTTGCGGATAAAGCCCACCTCCATAAAGGTCGTTAAGATAAGCCGTAATCACCCGGCTATCATACAGAGTGACACCATCAGGGCGCTCCAGCGCCGGCAAACGGGCCAATGGATTAGCAACCACAAGTGATTGGTCAGACGCCAAAGCCGTAGTTGCAACGGTTTGCAATGTCACATGATCGGCTTTGTCCAATTCATGCAGCAAAACGACGACTTTGCGCACAAATGGCGAGGCGGGCGAATGGTAGAGTTTCATAAAGGATGCCTTTCTGACAACTTATGCGACCCTAGCAAAGGTTTCAGCGCTGTCCATCCGCCGCACGCATCAAAGCGGACAAAACAGCGATATCCACGCCTTGGCCGTAAGCCTCTACGTGGTCTGCGGCGCGCAACCGAACCTCGTCCGCCTTGTTCTGATTAAGCTTCCAAGTCCCGTCCACACCGTTGATTTCCATGCGACATGGCACAATCGCCCGCATCATCCGCTCCATTACACCGTCGGACATTTTACCAGTTTTCCAAGGCGTTTTGGGTAGAAGACGGTCCTCAAACAAAGCGGACTGACGATCGAGCAACGCGTGCAACTCTTCTGAGGGGCGCAGCTCAAGCTGGCCTGTTAGATGCACTGCAACGTAGTTCCAAGTGGGCACCTGATCCGCGACACCATACCAATCAGGAGAGATGTAACTATCCGGTCCTGACACCGCGATCTTGGCAGTTTGAGGTTCTTTCAATGCCCGCACGATCGGGTTTGAACGGACCAGATGCAGCCACGCGGTCTTGCCATCATCATCCAATAAAAACGGGACATGCGCCAAATGTGGACCCTCTACCCCATTCACAGCCAAGATGCCGAACGCGCGCGCACGGGCATATGCCAGATTGTGCTGTGCTTCTTGTGTATGAAAAACCGGGTTGGGGTGCATCGTTTTGTCCTCACGACTGGTCGCAAACGCTCTTGCAGGGTTTCGCACGACTTGGCAAGTTAGGTACATTCTCAGGGCGGGGTGAAATTCCCCACCGGCGGTATGTGGGCCTGACCCATAAGCCCGCGAGCGGCCCCAGATCGGGGTGTCAGCAGATCTGGTGAGAGGCCAGAGCCGACGGTTACAGTCCGGATGAAAGAGAATGCGACTGTGCGCGACCTTTTTGGGTGGCGCGTAGACGTGATCGCCTTGGGTGGACGTGTCGACCGCAAAAAAGGAGATCACAATGACACACACCCGCTACGCCTTTATCAAAGCCCAGTGGCATGCCGATATCGTGGATCGTGCTTATGATGGCTTTGTTCAGGAAATCCCGCCGTCCCAAGTGGACGTTTTTGATGTACCCGGCGCGTTCGAGATGCCGCTGATGGCCCGCGACTTGGCCGCAAGTGGCGCCTATGATGCTGTCGTTTGTGCAGCCTTTGTAGTCGATGGGGGCATCTATCGCCATGATTTTGTGGCACAATCTGTTGTTGATGGATTAATGCGCGCAGGTCTTGATACTGGGGTTCCCGTCCTGTCGGTGTCACTCACACCACATCACTATCAAGAAACAGACCACCACAATGCGATTTACCGCGCGCATTTTGCAACCAAGGGTCACGAAGCCGCGCAAGCAGCGACATCCATCGTGAAGACGCGGCAGTCTTTGACCAAAAAGGCCGCCGCCTAGCCCAGATAGGCACGCAACGCAGGCGGCGGGTTTTTCATCAAATCCGCCGCTGGTGCAGGCGCATGAGCGCAGCCCCCTTCGACAAAAATTACGTCATCTGCGATGCGGGCGACGTCTTCGGGCGCATGGGTGACCATCATCAGTGTCGCGCCGGCTTCAACGACAAGGTCTCGCACCAGATCAAGCATCTCGTGCCGTAGCGCAGGCCCCAACGCTGCGAAGGGCTCATCCAACAGGATCAGTGGTTTGTCTTGTACAAGGACGCGCGCCAGCGCCGCACGGCTTTGTTGCCCGCCAGACAACGCGCCCGGCTTGCGGTCGGCCATACCGTCCAAGCCCACGCGCGTAACCGCAGCATTGATGCGGGCTTTATCATCAGAAGTCAGGCGCAGATTGGACCGCAGCCCAAGGCCCACGTTCTGTGCGACGCTCAGATGCGGAAAGAGGTTGTTGTCCTGAAACAACATCGCAATGGGCCGCTTGCCGGGTTTAACTTCCGTCAAATCTTGGCCACCCCATGAAATTTTGCCCTGCGCAAGCGGAATGAACCCGCCCAGCGCACCAAGGATTGTGGATTTGCCTGCCCCTGACGGCCCGATGATGGCTGCTTTGCGTCCTTGGGGCAGTACAAAATCAGCCTGTAGTGCGAAACTGCCCTGCTCAATCCGCAAGTTTTCAAGCTTTAGCATACCAACGCGCCCCCCTGTCACACATCCAGAATATTACAAGCGCAAGCGACAATAAGATCAGTGCTGCACCAGCTGCCGCTTCTGTCTGATAGGCACCCATCAAGCGGTACATTTGCAAAGGCAACGTCGTACGGTCCGGATCCGCAAACAGCGCGATGACGCCCAAATCACCTACGGACAAAGCCCCTGTCAGCCCTGCAGCAAAGCCAATTTGCGGCAAAACGCGCGGCAGGATCATCCAGCGCCACGCAGCCCACCCTGTAATATCCAGCGACACAGCCAAACGCCCATACGTCCCAAGCGCCTCGCGCATGCCGGGTACAAGAATACGTAGCGCGAAAGGCAGCGCCATCAGCGCATTGACCACAGCCGTGACAGGCAAAGATAGGCTGACCGGGTTTGCAATCGGGTTTATCAGAATGAACCAACCCGTGCCGATCATCAGCGGCGACGCGGACAGACCCAAAAGACCAATAGCCTCGGCGCTACCGTGATCACGGGTCGCGATCCAGCCCGCCAAGGGCAGCGCGAGCATCAACGAAACCACGACGCTGATTCCCGCGACCCAAAGCGAAACGACAGATGCATTCCATACGGATGGCGGCACCTGAGCCAGCCCCATGAGGCCCGTCACCGCGACAGACAACAGTGGCAACAATAAAAAGGCAGCACCCAGCAGGATCGCCAGAATATCGCCTGCACGCTGCAATCCGCCTTTGGCATCCCAGCGCTGCACCGGGCGGTCCATGCCGCCCGTCATTGGAATTTGTGGAATGATCCACAAAGCCAGCACAGCAGCACCCCCAGCCAGTACAAGCTGTGTCACAGACAAAAGTGCAGCCTTGGAAAGATTAAAGTCGTATTTGAACGCCTGATAGATCGCCAATTCGATCGTTGTGGCGCGCGGGCCGCCGCCCAAGGTCAGCGCCACAGCAAAACTGGTAAGGCAAATCACAAAAATCAAAGCCGCAGCGCCCGGCAGAACACGGAGAAGCAGCGGGACCTCAAGCGTGCGGAAAACCATCATGGGCGGCAGATCAAGTTGTGCGGCAAGGCGAAACCGCTCTGACGGGATGCTCTGCCAGCCTTGCAACAACAGCCGCGTCGCCAGAGGTAGATTAAAAAACACATGCGCAAGAACAACACCATGCAGCCCGTAGATGGACACTGTGGGTAAGCCCAGCGCCTCAAGCGTGACATTGACCCAGCCGTTGCGCCCAAACACAGCAAGCAACCCAAGCACCGCAACGATGACAGGCAAAATAAATGGAGCGCCCAGCAGCGTGATCAGGATATGCCGCGCCGGCATCTGTCTTCGGGCCAAGGCACGCGCCAGCGGTATGGCAAGTGCAACCGAGATTAGAGCAGATAAAGCAGACTGTAGAACGGTGAACCGGATGGCCTGCCATTCGGCCGCGCCCAAACCCGCACCGGCCTCGACCCGAAGGCCGATGCCGATAAAGGCCAAGAACACCGCCGCGACCACCAAAGTGCCCGCGACGATCCCTGATGTACCATTTATTGGCTGAGGGCTGCGCGCCATGTCTCAATCGCTTGGGCCTGAAGCGCTGTTGCTTCGGCCTCGGAGTAGAACAACACCTTTTCAGGCAATGGCAATTGCGCCCACCCTTCAGGCCACTGATCTTGTGGCAAAGCGGATGGCAACGACCAGTTCGCGGTTGGGATCATGGACTGGAAGTCTGTGCTCATCACATAGCCCATGAAGGCGTCGGCCAATTCTGGCTGCTGTGTCTGCGCGATTTTACCCACCGTTTCGACCATGAAATAGTGACCTTCTGGGAAGATCGCGGCTTTCTTTGTGAAATCCTCTTCGGCGAACATATGATAGGCAGGCGACGTCGTATAGCTCAGCACCATGTCCGCTTCGCCATCGGTAAAAAGACCGTAGCTGGCTGACCAGTCTTTGGTCACAGTAAGGATTTTTGGTGCAAGCTTGGCCCAGACGTCAGCGGATTTGTCGCCGTACACAGCTTGGACCCAAAGCACCAATGCCAAACCAGACAAAGACGTACGCGGGTCTTGGATCACGATTTTCACATCGTCGGACATGTCGAGCAGCGCATCAAAGCTGGCGGGGGGCGCGTCCATCGTTGTCTCGTTGTAGATGAATGCGGTGTGGCCATAGTTGAACGGCAAGAATGTGTCGTCTGTCCAGTCAATGGGCAGTGTAAGGGCGGTGTTATCCTGCCCATGCGGCGCAAAAAGTCCCGTGCTGCGGGCTTTGGCTGTTACGTCGGACGACAAACCAATGACAACGTCTGCCTTGGTCCGCTCCCCTTCTAGCAGCAAACGCGGTACAAGATCGCCCGTAGAGAATTGCAGATCGCATTCGCAGAACTTTTCAAACTCTGCTTCGATGACGGGGCCCGGGCCCCATTCCGACGTGAAATAATCGCCCGCGTAAACAGTCAAGACGGGCGTGTCCGCGCCCGCTTGGGATGCCAGTACAATGGCGGCTGCTGTAAGAGTTCTTCGCATGATCTATCCTTTTCATATGCGTCGAACGGCGAAAGAGGATGAGATGCTCAACCTTCCCTCCGCCGGTTCTAACCGGTTCAGGTTCTACGGGTCCGTGCGATGCACATCTCAGCCAAAGGATTGGCCCCCCGAGGTACTCTCACACGTAGTATGCGGCAAAGGGATTGGCAAGCGATAAGGGCTTGAGGCAAGCCGCGCAGCCCGGTAAGCAACACGCTCAAAGGAGCATACCCCATGTCGATGAACAGCTTTGGCCATCTTTTCCGCGTCACCACTTGGGGTGAAAGCCACGGGCCTGCCTTGGGTGCCACGGTAGACGGCTGCCCCCCGGGCGTACCGATTGATGCTGGCATGATCCAGCAATGGTTGGACAAACGCAAACCGGGGCAGAACAAATACACGACCCAGCGCCGCGAAGCGGATGAGGTCAAAATCCTGTCGGGCACTTTCGAGGGGGTCACAACCGGCACGCCCATTCAGTTGATGATTGAGAATACCGACCAGCGGTCAAAAGACTATGGCGATATCAAAGACAAATTCCGCCCCGGGCATGCAGATATTACCTATTACCAAAAATACGGTGTGCGGGATTATCGCGGGGGCGGCCGGTCAAGCGCGCGCGAAACCGCAGCGCGTGTTGCTGCAGGTGGTCTTGCGCGCGAGGCGATCAAAGCGCTTGTCCCCGCCGTTGAAATAAGAGGCTACATGACGCGGATGGGCGCGCATGAAATAGACCGCGCGCGCTTTGATTGGGATCAGATTGAGCAAAACCCATTCTGGACACCAGATGCGCAGGCCGCGACCGAATGGGCCGACTATCTGGACGGGCTGCGGAAGTCAGGCAGCTCTGTTGGCGCCGTCATAGAGGTTGTCGCGCGCGGTGTACCAGCAGGTATCGGCGCGCCGGTTTACGGCAAGCTCGATACCGATCTTGCCGCCGCGATGATGAGCATCAACGCCGTGAAAGGCGTCGAAATCGGCGAAGGCATGTCCGCGGCAATGCTGACTGGCGAGTTAAACGCCGATGAGATTTCAATGGGGCCAGATGGGCCGGAGTATTCGTCAAACCATTCGGGCGGTATCTTGGGCGGTATCAGCACCGGACAAGACGTCGTGGTGCGTTTCGCGGTCAAACCCACCTCTAGTATTTTGACCACGCGCAAGACAATTACTAAGTCCGGCGAAGACACCGAGATCATCACCAAAGGCCGCCATGATCCGTGCGTTGGCATCCGCGCGGTTCCAGTGGGCGAAGCGATGATGGCTTGCGTGATCCTTGACCATCTGTTGTTGCATCGTGGCCAAGTTGGCCAAAACCAAGGGCTTATTGGCTAGACGCTTGATCTTTGCCGCACACAGGCGCACAGAGAGATCATGGCAAAAGACCTTACGCAGAACAAACCGGGTTTGGCGATCACGCTCAAGCTCTTGGCGGTTTTTCTGTTTATGGTCATGGCAGCCCTTATCAAAACCGTTTCTGATCATGTGCCCCCGGGGCAAGCAGTATTTTTTCGGTCGTTTTTTGCTTTGCCTGTGATCATGATCTGGCTTTGGCAGCGCGGACAACTGCGCGAAGGGCTTATACCCTCTAATCTGATGGGCCACGTCTGGCGAGGGCTTTTTGGCACAACCGCGATGGGGCTTACTTTTGCGGGTCTTGGATTGCTTCCGCTTCCTGAAGTCACCGCCATTGGCTATGCCACGCCAATGTTCGCGGTCTTGTTCGCTGCGATCTTTCTGGGCGAAAAAGTCCGTGCGATACGGCTTTCGGCTGTTGCATTGGGACTGATAGGGGTGATGATTGTCATCGCCCCGCGTCTATCCGTAGGGGCAGAGGCGCTTTCTACTGGGGCGACGATGGGCGCGGTAATGGTGCTGATCGCGTCGATCCTGCGCGCAATGGTGCAGATACATGTGCGCCGTTTGGTTAGAACAGACACAACCGCAGCCATCGTCTTTTACTTCTCGATCACCGCATCAACGCTGGCGTTGCTCACGCTGCCTTTGGGGTGGGCGACGGGGCTTGCTGCATTGGAATGGACACGCCCGGCACTTTGGGTATTGGGGCTGATGGTACTCGCAGGATTAATCGGAGGCATCGCGCAGATACTCATTACATCGTCGTTCCGCTTTGGCGGTGCGTCCATGCTCGCACCCTTTGACTATGCGTCAATGATCTTCGCCACGGCGATCGGATACGTTGCATTTGGCGAAGTACCCACAGGGCCCATCATCATAGGCGCAAGTCTGGTCATTGCAGGTGGTATTCTGATCATCTGGCGTGAACGGCAGCTGGGTCTTGATCGTAGCAAGTCAAAACCATCGGTGCCGCCACCCGGCACGCCTTGATGCGCTACCTCTTATGGCAGGCTGAGGCCTCAACCACCAAACCGTCCATGCCAAACCGCAGTGTTTCAGCCGCCAAGACATCGTTCTGGTTCACATATGTAATGACCATCATCGCGTGACCTTCGAACACATCGACCACCACAAAGGACAAATCAGGCTGCTGTGCGAGCGCTTTGGCCCAATACACACGCAGCTCATCGCGCCCGCGAATCTCACCTTGCCCAACAAGACGCATGGCCTTATGCGACCGAAAAATGACATCTTCGCTGTAGTGCGCCAAAATGCGATCAACCGAGTGGGAGTTCCAAGCGGCCTCCCACTCCGCTGCAAAAGCACGGTAGTCCACAGACCTTAAACCCGAACGAGCGTCTCATACCCTTGGGCGATATCGCGCGTCAGGCTGCCCACTTCAAAATTGTAATCACCAATCTGGCCGACCGGCGTCACTTCGGCAGCCGTGCCAGTCAGCCAGCATTGCTCAAAACCCTCAAGCTCTTCTGGCATGATGTGGCGTTCGTGTACTTTGACCTGACGGTCTTTGAGCATGCCAATAACCGTCTGACGCGTAATCCCGTTCAAGAAACAATCAGGATCCGGCGTATGCACCTCGCCATCTTTAACAAAGAAAATATTCGCCCCCGTCGCCTCGGCCACGTAGCCGCGATAGTCAAACATCATCGCGTCCGAACAGCCCTTCGCTTCGGCGGCATGCTTGGACATGGTGCAGATCATATAAAGACCCGCGGCTTTGGCATGGCTTGGGATCGTCTCGGGGCTTGGACGCTTCCATTTTGAGATATCAAGCTTGGCGCCTTTCATCTTGGCGTCACCGTAGTAGGCGCCCCATTCCCATGCAGCGATCGCCAGACGGACGGGGTTTTTCGCCGATGCGACACCCATGTCTTCGCCTGCACCGCGCCATGCAATTGCACGCACGTAGGCATCTTGCAAACCAGAGCTGGCCAATACTTCGACTTTGGCCGCTTCGATTTCATCAACCGTGTAAGGGATCTCAAAGTCGATCATCTTTGCAGAGCGGATCAACCGTTCAGAATGTTCGCGTGATTTGAAGATTTTGCCATTATATGCACGTTCCCCTTCAAAGACCGACGACGCATAGTGCATCGCATGGGTCAGGATATGCACATTGGCGTCGCGCCAATCGATCATCTGGCCGTCCATCCAGATATGTCCATCACGATCATTGTAAGCGCCAGCCATGGTCTTTCCTTCCCAAATCCCAAGTTCATTTTCCAAATGTTGCGCAAAATACGTCCGATGCGGACATAAAGTTGCGCAAACCCTGCGATTCGATATCTCTTCACTCTTGGAATGTCAACAAAACTGACATAAACTGGCAGCCAAAGTGATCATTAGTATCGAGGCAACTCATGGTAGATGGCAGGGCCGGCGCGGCGCATCGTGGCGAGAACCTTCTATTTTTGACAGATGAACAACTGCGGCAAGGCATAGAAGCAATGTTTTTTGCCTACCGCGGTTTTACTGCTGATCCAGACCGTATTTTAGCCGATATGGCCTATGGTCGCGCCCATCACAGGGCTGTGCATTTTATCAATCGCGCGCCGGGAACGACCGTAAACAACCTGCTCAACATCTTAGGGGTCACAAAGCAATCGCTGAACCGTGTCTTGCGTACGTTGATCGAGGATGGTCTGGTAGAAAGCAGAGTTGGAAAAAACGACAAACGCGAACGCCACCTCTTTCTAACCCCGGACGGCGAGGCTTTGGAGCAAAAGCTGTCCGATGCGCAGCGGGTACGGATGAGACTGGCATTTCGCGATGCAGGACCAGAAGCCGTAGCCGGGTTCCGCACCGTCTTGGAGGCGATGATGGATCGAGAAATGCGATACGCTTACACAAAGCTAAAGGATAGCGGTTCATGAGTGACTTTGACGCCCATCTGTTGATTGTTGACGACGACGAACGCATCCGCACGCTTTTGCAAAAATTCCTGATGCGGCATGGCTTTCTGGTCACGGCCGCCCGTGATGCCGCACATGCCCGGCGTATCCTGTCAGGGCTCGATTTTGACCTGATCGTGATGGATGTGATGATGCCAGGCGAAGACGGCCTTACCTTTACTAAATCGATCCGCGAAACAAACCCTGTTCCTATTCTTTTGCTGACCGCCAAAGGCGATACCGACAATCGGATCGAAGGGCTGGAAGCAGGCGCAGATGACTATCTTCCCAAACCTTTCGAGCCAAAAGAATTGCTCCTGCGCATCAACGCCATCTTGAGACGTGTGCCCGAAGCGCAAATCGACGAAACTGCGCCCAAGGTGCTCACCCTAGGTGCCATTCGATATGATATGGAACGCGGAGAGCTTTGGCAGGGCGAAGACCTTGTGCGCCTGACCGCAACCGAAGTGCAACTCATGCGCATCTTCTCAACCAATTGTAACGAACCGCTCAGCCGCGCCAAACTTGTCGAAGAACTTGGTCGCGACCGTGGCCAAGCGCAAGAACGTGCCGTCGATGTGCAAATTACCCGGTTGCGACGCAAAATCGAACAAGACCCCAAACAACCCCGCTATCTGCAAACGGTGCGGGGTGCGGGCTATATGCTGGCGCCCGAATAACGCGCGACGCCCCACCATAAATCATGTGCGCGCACTGGCGCGCTCCTTTTAATAGCACTATGGTCGCTGCACCAATATTGCAGGATACCTAAAGATGACCGACACCCCCGTCTCCGAGATGAGTTTTGAACAAGCCATGACCGAGCTTGAAAAAGTGCTGGGTCAACTGGAACGCGGGGATGTTGCACTTGAAGAAAGCATCACGCTCTATGAACGCGGTGCCGCTTTGAAAAAACGGTGCGAAGACAAACTGAAAGAAGCCGAAGAAAAGGTTGCCGCAATTACATTGGACGGTGAGGGCAACGCCACGGGGACCAAGCCTGTCGAAGGTCTCTGATCTATGTTTTCCGAACGGCTAAGTATTGCGGCCGCAGCCATCCAATCACACTTTGATACCAAGCTGGGCGGGCTGGATGATCTGCCCGTTACGCACGCTATGGCGCACGCCACCAATGGTGGAAAACGCCTCCGCGGGTTTCTGGTTTTGGAAAGCGCACGACTGCATGGGGTTCACCACAACCATGCAGTTTGGCCTGCCACTGCTATTGAAGCATTGCATGCTTACAGCCTTGTGCATGATGACTTGCCCTGCATGGATGACGACGACCTGCGGCGCGGGCAGCCAACCGTCCATAAAAAATGGGACGAAGCCACCGCCGTATTGGCCGGTGACGCCCTCCAGACACTGGCCTTTGAAATGGTCGCTGATCCGAATGCAAGCCCCATCGCCGAGGTACGCTGCGATCTGACGGTGAGCCTTGCGCGTGCCAGTGGGGCGCAGGGTATGGTTCTGGGACAGGCGCTTGATATTGCGGCTGAAACCGCAGCCCGGCCGCTCACACTTGATGAGATCACAACATTGCAGCAGGGCAAGACAGGCGCGCTGATCGAATGGTCAGCCACCGCAGGCGCGCGGATGGCGCAGGCGGATCTGGCGCCGCTGGCATCCTATGCCCGTGCTTTGGGGCTCGCTTTTCAAATTGCCGACGACATTCTGGATGTCACCGGCGACAGCACTACAGTTGGAAAAGCTGTGGGTAAGGACCAAAACGCGGGCAAAGCCACCTTTGTCTCACTGCTCGGGCTGGACGAGGCGCGAAAACGTGCTGATGACCTTATGGCTCAGGCCTGCGACAGCCTGGCCGGTTACGGCGCAGACGCGGACACATTAAAAGAGGCGGCGCGTTTTGTGGTAAAACGCTCGCACTAAGGAACGCAGGATGACAGACACCCCGAACACGCCCCTGCTGGATCAGATCAACCGACCGGCTGACATGAAAAACCTGTCGGACCATCAACTGGCACAGCTGGCCGATGAGCTGCGCGCAGAGACTGTATCTGCGGTGTCGGTGACGGGCGGGCACTTGGGTGCAGGGTTGGGCGTTGTAGAACTGACTGTGGCGCTGCATGCGGTCTTTGACACCCCCCGCGACAAAGTGATCTGGGACGTAGGCCATCAGTGCTATCCACATAAAATACTTACGGAACGTCGCGATCGTATCCGCACCTTGCGCATGAAAGACGGGCTGAGTGGTTTCACCAAACGCAGCGAATCCCCCTATGACCCATTCGGGGCCGCGCATAGTTCGACCTCTATCTCCGCCGCATTAGGCTTTGCTGTCGCCCGCGATCTGGGCGGTGTCATCCCCGAAGGTCTGGGCGATGCGATTGCCGTCATTGGCGACGGCTCGCTGAGCGCTGGCATGGCCTATGAGGCAATGAACAACGCAGGTCACTTGGGCAAGCGGTTGATTGTGATCCTCAATGACAATGAGATGTCCATCGCACCGCCAACGGGCGCGATGTCATCCTATCTAAGCCGGCTTTACGCCGAAGAACCCTTTCAGGACTTCAAAGCCGCCGCCAAAGGGGCCGTCAGCTTGCTACCTGAACCCTTTCGCGAAGGGGCCAAACGCGCAAAAGACATGCTAAAAGGCATGACTGTGGGCGGCACGCTTTTCGAACAACTCGGTTTTTCCTATCTAGGTCCCATTGACGGGCACGATATGGACCAGCTGTTGCCCGTACTGCGCACCGTCAAAGCCCGTGCAACAGGCCCCATTCTGATCCACGTGCTGACCAAAAAGGGCAAAGGCTACGGCCCCGCAGAAACAGCACGCGACAAGGGGCATGCCACCGCCAAGTTCAATGTCATCACAGGTGAACAGAAAAAAGCGCCATCGAACGCGCCCAGCTACACCAAAGTATTTGCCGAAAGTCTGGTACAAGCCGCCGCAGAAGACGACAAAGTGTGCGCCGTAACGGCCGCTATGCCCGACGGCACCGGCCTGAACCTGATGGCAGAACGCTTTCCCAGTCGGTGCTTTGACGTTGGTATTGCCGAACAGCACGGCGTGACTTTCTCTGCAGCACTGGCTGCGGGCGGGATGAAACCGTTCTGCGCCATGTATTCGACGTTCTTGCAACGTGGCTATGACCAAGTCGTGCATGACGTGGCCATCCAACGCTTGCCAGTGCGGTTTGCTATCGACCGCGCGGGGCTTGTGGGCGCGGACGGTGCCACGCATGCAGGGTCGTTTGACGTGGCCTATCTGGCAAACCTGCCTGGTTTTGTGGTCATGGCCGCCGCCGACGAAGCGGAACTGAAGCATATGGTGGCCACGGCTGTCGCCCACGATGAAGGGCCTATCGCATTCCGGTTTCCACGTGGCGAAGGCAATGGTGTGGACATGCCAGAGCGCGGCGAAATCTTGGAAATCGGCAAGGGTCGGATGATCCAGCAGGGTGCACGCGTTGCGATCTTGTCCTTTGGCACCCGTTTGGCCGAGGTGGAAAAAGCCGCTGAGGCACTTGGCGCCCGTGGCATCAACCCGACAATTGCAGACGCACGTTTCGCCAAACCGCTAGATCGCGAAATGATCCTAGCACTGGCCGCCGAGCATGAAGCCCTCATCACAATCGAAGAAGGTGCCGTAGGCGGTTTCGGCAGTCATGTTGCACAGCTTTTGGCCGATGAAGGCGTCTTTGACACCGGTCTTAAATATCGATCAATGATGCTGCCCGATACGTTCATCGATCAGGCAAGCCCTGCAGATATGTACGCAAACGCGGCAATGAACGCAGCAGATATCGAAGCCAAAGTGTTATCAGTTCTGGGCATCGCTCAGATCGGTGAGGCGCGCGCTTAATCCGCGCTCAGCTTCGCGGAAGCCGCGACTGAAATTGCAGTATCCAAGATACCCAAACCGGTCATGTCGCAGATTGTAATATCATCCGAAGTACTGCGTCCTGTCGCGGCATTGCAAATGATATCAGACAAAGCAACTGGCGGTCTTTTTAGGTGAGCGGGATCCACATGTTGCAGCTCACCTCCGACTTCGCATTGCGCGATGCTATCGCAGACCACCAGATCCGCCTCTACCAGAACGTCCAAATCCAGCTCTTGTTTGCCGGGCAGGTCTGACCCCATCGCGGTGATATGTGTGCCGGGTTTAATCCACTCTGCCTTGATCAACGGTTCTGTGGTTTGGGTCGTCGTCACCACCACATCAGATTGCCCGACCATCGCCTCCAGATCGTCAGAAACACAAACCTGCGCACCCGTCATCTTTGCGATATCAGCAGCGCATGCGGCCGCCCTTTCGCCCCGCCGACCCCAGATCATCACGCAGTCAAAGTTCCTTACCAACGTCAATGCCTGCAACTGTGCACGGGCTTGCACACCTGCACCGACGATCCCCACAGTCGCAATGTCTTGTCGGGCTAGATAGTCTGCCGCAACAGCACCAGCCAACGCAGTGCGCAGGTTCATCAAATACCCATTGTCCAAAAACACAGCATCACAAAACCCCGTTTTGGTACTAATCAACAAAATAACACTACTGCTGCTGGGCAAACCCATCGTGTGGTTGGCATAAAAGCCAGAGGCCATCTTGATGGCAAAGGCGTCAAGCCCCGCGACATAGGCGCCTTTGACATCGACCGCGCTTTGGTCGTCGATGTCGATATGAAATACGGGCGGCATGCACAGCGTACGCTCGCGAAGCCAGATGTACCCTTGTTCGACCCAAGACAGTGCGTGGCGGTCAAAGCCGATGGCATCACGCACTTGATCCTCGGTAAAAATGCGGGTCATGGGTCTGTATTCAACATTGCCTGCAACCCGGTGCGGTAGTCGGGGTATTTTAGGTGAACCCCCAACTCAGTCTTGATCCGGTCGTTTTTCACCTTTTTGCTTTCTGCATAAAAACTGCGGGCCATGGGTGTCATATCTGCGGTCGCAAAGTCTTCGGCCGGGGGCTGGGGCAGCCCAAGCAATTCAGCAGCATACCCGATCACATCCTCAGGTGGGGCCGGAGCATCGTCGCACAGGTTGTAAACAGCGCCGGGGTTTGGGCGCTGCAAAGAAGCATGCAAAATCTGACCGATGTCTTCGACATGGATGCGCGAAAATACCTGATTTGGCTTGATGATACGCCGTGCTGTACCTGCCCTCACTTTTGCAAAGGGGCCACGTTCTGGTCCGTATATTCCGGCAAGCCGGAAAATATGTAGCGGTAACCCAGCAATAGATTGCCAATCCGCCTCTGCTGCGACGCGCGCATGGCCACGTTTTGTCGAAGGGGCGAGAGGTGTGTCTTCATCTACCCACGCACCCTGATGGTCGCCGTAAACGCCGGTGGTAGACAGATAACCAACCCACTCCACCCGCGGCGCCAAAGCAGTTATTTCTGCCTTTAGCTGTGTCAGAACGGGGTCGCCATCACTGTTGGGACCCGCAGATACAAGAATTGCATTCGCTTGGGCCAACGCAGTTGAGATATCAGTTCCCGGCCAAATCAAAGGCTCCACGCCGGTGTCTGCAATAACCCGCGCCTTGTCAGCGCTTCGGGTAGTGCCGATGATGTTCCAGCCTTCAGGCAACAGCCGCGCTGCCAGCGCTTTGGCGCTGTACCCATGGCCGAACGACAAGAGTGTTTGTGTAGTCATACTGCCAAGGTGGACTGCGCGCGCATAACTGACAAGAGGCCCCTGATCACGTCGGGATCTCTATGGTCAGTGCCTTCGGGACAAGGCCATTGATCTGGCGCAAATGCTCGGGCAGGCAGCGGGTTACAAAATCATGTTTGGATTGGATGAAGGTACGCGCAGCAGGACCTAAATGCGCATAATCCTTTGGTGCCTTCAGAACATCAATGACTTGATCTGCAACAGCATCGACATTCAAAAAATCTACTAACATGCCTGTCTCATCATGGGTGATCATCTCCCGCACGGGTGCCACGTCAGATGCAACGATAGTGGCTTGCATTGCCATCGCTTCCATCACTGACCAAGACAGCACGAAAGGCTTGGTTAAATAGATATGACAGCGACTGATCTGCAAAATCTTCCGAAAGCTGGCATAGGGTACGCGCCCCAGAAAATGGAGCCGGTCCATATCGAGGTCTGCGCCCACTTCGTCCTGCATGCGTCTACGCAAGCTAGTTTGTGATTTGTCTGCGCTGCCGTATGACGTTCCATCGCCCCCAACGATCAAAACACGCGCGTTGGGACGTGCGCGCTGGATGCGCGGTAACGCTCGCATCAGCACGTGAAACCCCCGCGCTGTTTCAAGATTGCGCGCGACATAAGTGACAATTTCGTCGTCCCGCGTCAGGGTGCGTTTCAGCCGCTTTGAAGAAAGGCTCGCGTCCGGGTTTGCCGTCAAAACATCCGTGCGAATGCCGTCGTGGCAAACATACATTCGGTCGTGAAAGCTGCTTGGGAAACGGTCGCGCTGCCAATATGTCGGGCATTGTGCCAAATCCACAGTTTCGATGTTCACCAAAGGCACCGTATTGCGCGCCCGAAGCAAGAACCCAGTGTCTGACGTGATCTCATCTTTGTTATCATATCCGACCAAGCCACCCTCAAGACGATAAAAATACTCAAAGTACCCAATGATCGGAACCTCTGGCCATACGTCCTTGAAAAACGTCAATTCACCCCAACCGACGTGGCCTATAACGATATCCGGCTTAAACCCATGGTCTGCTTGTAATGCGCGCGCGGCTAGGGCTGCACCATATCCAGCCCCTGCAGCCTGCTCCCACACCCGCGACAGACCATAGGCGTCCTGACCGGGCACCCGGTGCGGTTTATAGACTTGCGTTAAAACTTTGTCGGTCCGGGGTATGTTTTCACGCTGCGTTAAAAACGCGATTTCATGATTTGTATGCGCGACCAGCCAGTTAAGCAGCTCGCGGTACTGGCCTGGCATGTTTTGGTGAACGAAGAGCAATTTCATTATGCCAAGACCTTAGACCAAAACATCACAAACAGTATGCTATTTTCCCGACCACACCGGGTCACGTTTTTCTGCAAACGCCCGCGCGCCTTCTAACTGATCTTCTGATCCGTATAACACATCAACGGTGGTCAATTGCCGTTTTGTGACGCGGTTCATGATGTCTTGGAACTTTGCATCTTCGGCCTCGCGCACCACCTCTTTGATGGCCGCGTAGACCAGCGGCGGGCCAGAGGCCAATAGCTCTGCGAGGCCCCATGCTTTGTCCATAAGTGTATCTGCCGGCACAATATCATTGATCAGGCCCCAGCCCTTTGCCTCCTTGGCATCAAACCAGCGACCGGTCAGCAAAAGCTCCATTGCGATATGATAAGGAATGCGTTTCGGCAGCTTGATCGAGGCGGCGTCTGCCACTGTACCAGAGCGGATTTCCGGCAATGCAAAGCTTGAATGGTCTGCCGCAAGGATCATGTCGGCACTCAGCGCCAATTCAAGCCCACCGCCACAGCAAATCCCGTTCACGGCAGCAATTACCGGTTTGTTCATACCGCGCAATTCCTGCAGGCCGCCAAAGCCACCTACCCCGTAGTCGCCATCTACCGCATCGCCATCCGCTGCCGCCTTCAAGTCCCAACCTGGGCAGAAAAACTTGTCCCCCGCGCCAGTTATGATGGCGACGCGCAGATCAGGGTCATCGCGGAAACCGGCGAACACATCCCCCATAATCCGAGAGGTCTCAAGATCTATCGCATTTGCCTTGGGCCTGTCCAAGATCACCTCAAAGATGCTCCCTTCCGTACGCGTTTTGATTGGGCTCATTTGGGGGTCTCTCCTATAGGTGGCTTAGGTGATAGCGTGATCAACGCATCTGCGGCAATGGCGCCGTCCTTTGTGCATATCAGCGGGTTAATCTCTAGCTCATGCACTTGGTGCAGATGGGCGCGTATACAGTCTTGCACGGCCAGAACAGCCTGCACAATGGCGTCAATGTTTGCAGCCGGTGCCCCACGATACCCATCCAAAAGAGGCGCTATGCGCAATTGGGTCAGCGCAGTCTCCAGATCATGCGCACTAACCGGCATAATCAACGATACACCATCTTGCCATAGTTCTGTCAGAACGCCACCAGCCGCCAAGGTCAAAACCATGCCATGCGCGGGGTCGCACACGACGCCAACCAGTAATTCGACGACACAGCCTTGGGCCATTTCTTCTAATAAGAAAATCTCTCCCGGCATGGTTTTGGCCACATCCACAAGCTGCGAATGGCTTAGGTTCAGGCGTACCGCACCCCCCTCAGATTTATGAGCAAGGCCTTGCGATTTTAAAACATAAGGTGGTGCCAGCTGCTTTGCGGCATCCTCCAAACCCGCCAAAGCCGTCACAGTGCCTTTCGGTATTTTAAGACCAAACTGCCCTAACAGTGCTTTTGCCTCATGCTCGGGCAATAAATGCGCGTTGTCATTTGGGTTTGGCAAAAGAGGAGGCACAGCCGCCGGGCCAGTGATCTGAGCGGCTGCCGCAGCAGCGGCCAACGCATCGTTCAAGCCGCGCAGTGGGGTCACACCGGCGGCCAACAGACGATCGGCAACATCACGCGGCAATAGTTCCGGCAGCGTTGCGACAACTGCCACAGGTCGCGCGCTGGTCTGCTTGACCATGATGGCCGCTTGCGTGGCACTTTCCCAAGCGCTGGGGTCCGTATGGGGGTAGTCCAGTATAATCAGGGTCAATCCTATATGAGGCGCTGCCATCGGCAACCAAGCCGCCGCCATTTTATCTGCGCAGCCCCAGACATAGGTGTGATAATCCAGCGGATTGGAAAGGGCGACCATTGGACCCAAAGCAGTTGCCAGTGCTGCCTCTTGCGCGCTGTCTAGGGGTGGAAAAACAACAGCGTGGCTATCCGCCAGATCTGCGGCTAAACACGCTTCGCCCCCAGAACAGCTGATCGACGACAACGCAGCGCTTTCCAAAGGGCCGTTACAGTGCAACAGCATCAGCGTTTCCAGCAACACTTGTAAATCATACACGCGCGGAATGCCCAAATATCGTAACAAGGCGGACGCTCCGGCATCACTGCCTGCAATCGACCCTGTATGCGATACGGTGGCGTGCTGCGCTTGTTGCGACCGGCCCACTTTCAACGCGACAATCGGCACGCCACGCGCATGTGCTTTGCACGACAAAGCATGCCATGCCGCAGGGTCGCCAAATCCTTCGATATGCAACCCGATCGCTGTCACACGCGGATCATCTAGCAATGACATGGCAATGTCAGCTTGCTTGCTTTGCGCCATATTCCCACATGTAATCACATAGGAAATCGGCAATGCACGTTGCTGCATGGTAAGGTTGATGGCAATGTTTGAGCTTTGCGCAAGAATAGCAACACCGCGGTCCACCTGTGCGCATCCATGCTGATCTGGCCAAAGCAACGCACCATCAACCGCATTTACAAAACCATAGCAGTTCGGCCCGAGGATCGGCATATCACCGGCCGCCTCAATCAATGCCTCCTGCAGGGCCACGGCCTGACTGTCTTCAGCCTTCGCCTCCGAAAAGCCTGAGGCGAAACATACCGCACCGCCCGCATCCATCCGTGCCAACCTGGCCACGGCATCGACAGTGGTGTGGCGGTTCACACCCAAAAACACCGCGTCCGGTGGATACGGCAGATCGTCAAGCGAGGGGACCGCGGCAATTCCCTCAACCGGGTCTGGCACCGGGTGCACGCGAAAGATGTCCCCCGCAAACCCCATCGCCAGTGACTGCCGCACGACCTGTCGGCACCAATCACCACCGCCCATGACGGCAATGGACTTGGGCCGCAGCAAGCGGGTCAAATCACGCATCCGTCCGAACCTGACCTATCATGCGCCAAGCGCGCGTAGTAAATCGCGGCTGATGATGTGGCGCTGAATTTCTGACGTACCATCCCAGATACGCTCAACCCGTGCATCCCGCCAAAAACGCTCTAGCGGGTAGTCATCCATAAGGCCCATCCCGCCATGAAGCTGGATCGCAGCATCTGTCACCCGCGCCAACATCTCTGACGCATAAAGCTTAGCACTCGCGATCTCGCGGTTGGCAGGCAGTTCCTTGTCAAGACGGTCTGCCGCAGCGAGGGTCAAAAGATCCGCTGCGTCAATCTCGGTAATCATATCGGCAAGCTGAAAGCTTACCCCCTGAAACTTGCCAATCTTCTGACCAAACTGCTCACGCTCCGCAGCATAGGTCAGCGCATAATCAAAGACCCGACGCGCGCGGCCCACGCTCATGGTCGCCACGGTTATCCGCGTCGCATAAAGCCATGTGTTCATGACCTCAAACCCGCCATCGACCTCGCCCAAGACCTGCGCGTCGGGCAAGCGGCAGTCGTCAAAATCAAGGATCATATTCTTGTAGCCACGATGACTGACCGACTTGTAGCCCTCGCGAATGGTAAAACCGGGTGTGCCCCGATCTACCAAAAAGGCCGTAATGCGTTTTTTAGGACCCTTTGGCGTCTGGTCTTCGCCCGTGGCGATGAACACAATCAGGAAATCCGCATGATCTGCGCCCGAAATAAAGTGCTTGGTGCCGTTTACAACCCAATCGCCCCCGTCGCGCACAGCAGCACATTTCATACCGCGCACGTCAGACCCAGCCCCCGGTTCCGTCATGGCCAAAGCATCCATCCTTTCGCCACGGACGGCTGGCATCAGATAACGTTCAATCTGCTCGCCTTCACACGCCATCAGGATATTCTGAGGTCTGCCAAAAAAGTGGTTCAGCGCCATAGAACCGCGCCCTAGTTCGCGCTCAACAAGAGCAAATTCCAGATGGTTCAGACCCGCACATCCAACGCTGTCTGGAAAGTTACAGGCATAAAACCCCAGCTCGATCGTCTTGCGTTTGATCTCTTGCGCGATTTCAGGGGGTACTTCGCCACTGCGTTCCACAAGGTCTTCATGCGGGTAGATTTCATTTTCAACAAAGCTGCGGACCGTATCCACAATCATTTGGTGTTCGTCTGTTAGGCCATAAGCTGTCATGAGGCGATCTTTCCGGCAAAAGGGTCAAAAGGGCAAAGGTCGGCCCCTTATCTTCCCAAACGACGGGTGCTGGTCCAGCGTGTTAAATCCTCGGTAAATGGGGGTAACATCATCACGTATACATCTGCTTTTTACGCGCGCGTGTCTCGTCTGTCGCTTGTGCAGACCCATCATGATAACTGCCAAACCAACGATCCCAAGGCATTTCAACCGTGCCGTAGTTACATTCAAAATATCGATGATGCAGTTGGTGGAAAAACACCCCCGCCTTCATCTGCTTTTTGTCGTTCACCACGATGTTTTCAAACCCTGAATGCGAAAACACCGGATGCGTGGATTGTACATACCCGTGGAACAGCACGTGCAGCGGATGACTGGGCACGACAAAGTGGATCAGGAAATTGGTATAGAAAAGCAGATGTTCCACCGGGTGCATTGATATGCCTGACCACGGGCCCACATTAACGTTTCGGTGGTGCAGGGAATGCGCCAGCTTATACAGCGGCGGCCAATGCAGCAGCCGGTGCACCCAATAGAAATGGAAGCTTGACCAGATCGGGATCAACACGAAAAACGCCACAAACCACAGCGGGTTGCCAGGAAACAGCATCGCGGGCGCATACCCATTGGCCATGCCCCAAAACACCAGCACCTGCGCCGCCGTCCAAAGCGTGATGCCGCTGGCGATATGCCAAAACATATTGTCATGGACCTGATTGCCAAAGGTGAAGGTCCCATTATTGCGCACCTGATCGCGCGGATCATATTTCGTGGCGTCCCCCTGCCCTTTGCGCATGATCAACCAGTAATGCAGCGTCCCTGCACAGATCACCTGCGGAACCAGATTTGCGACCCACACCTTCAGCACCCAACCCCACGCCAGAACCTGCATGTCGGCCAGATCAGGCAGAATGAGAAAATAGGCCAGCAGCGCGAAACTCAGACACAGGATCGTCGTCGACAGCTCAAACCAGAACGCAGCGTACCACCGGAATATCGCCATGGGCTTGGGCGGCCATTGGAACAACGGGTTCTGTGCAAGCGGTGTGGCCGGGCGGAAATTCCAACGGCCTGCTTCGCGGGCTTCTGCGTCACTGGGCATAAGATGAGCCTTCTTCGTCCAGAATGGATTTCAACTCGTCCAGATGACGTATGTCCTGTTCGGGGTACTCTTCAATTTCGCGCGCGGTTTTCTCGGCAATCTCGTCGGGAATAAATCGCAGCGGTTTGCCGGTTTGCAGTGCAAGGAAATAGTTCATGCAGGCGCGCTCAAAGTAATACATCCGGTTGAAAGTCTCAGCCACGGTATCGCCGATCACCATAACCCCGTGATTGCCCATCACCATGACTTTTTTCTTGGGATCATCGAACAGTTTAGCACAGCGTTCGCCTTCGTCTTCGAACGCCAGACCACCATAATCCATGTCGATCACTTGCCGGTTAAAGAACATACAAGCGTTCTGATCAACGGGCGGCAAGCGGCTGTCAGCCAAGCTTGCCAATGCAGTCGCGTAAGGGGAATGGACATGCATCGCGCAGCGGGCATGTGGGCAGTGCCGGTGCAAGCCACCATGCAACCCCCAAGCCGTCGGATCTGGCGCGTCAGGCCCTTCCAGCGTGTCAGGATCATTGGCATCCACCACAATCAGATCAGAGGCTTTGATCCGCGCAAAATGCATCTGGTTGGGGTTCATCAGGAACTTGGTGCCATCATCATTGATGGCAAAGCTAAAGTGGTTTGCCACCGCTTCATGCATATTCAGGCGAACCGTCCAGCGAAAGGCCGCGGCCATATCCACGCGTTCCTGCCAATGTTCCATATTCGGGCGCATTTCCGTAACAGACATCTGAGTCTCCTCTTTTCGCTTTGGCGAATGACACCACGCATCACCCGCTCTTGACCAACGAAAAAAACACAGGCTATTCATTAGTTAAACTAATGTAAGAGTTATAGATGGCTGATTTACCTCCGCTGAACTGGCTGCGCGCTTTCGAGGCTTCAGCTCGAAACCTGAGTTTCACCGGGGCTGCGCGGGATCTTAACATGACGCAAAGTGCCGTCAGTCAGCAGATTAAATCGCTTGAGGCGTTTTTAGGCCGCCCCTTGTTTCACCGGCGCGCCAGAGCGTTGGAGCTTACGCAAACCGGTCTCAGTTACTTGCCAGTGGTTCGAGAAGCCTTTCGGACCTTAGCGCATGGCACGCGCGCGCTGACGCGCAATGAAGGAAATATCCTTCGGGTTCAATCGAACCTGACTTTTGCCATACAGTGGCTGGCACCTCGGCTGAATGATTTTCGCACAAAACACCCCGACATCCAGCTTTCCATCACAACAGAACTATGGGAACCACGCCATATGGCAGACGGCGCAGACGTGGAAATCCGGTTTTCGCTGCGGCCTTCAGATCAGGTGTACGCACAACTACTGGCAAGTGATCACTACTATCCCGTCTGCAACCCTGACTATGAGGTAACCTTGCACAGCCTTAGCGAACAGCCGCTTTATGACTGCTCAAATATGATGGGCACGTGGGCGGTCTGGGCAGAAGAACAAGGGCTCGCTTGGCCTGACCCCACCGTTACTTATGCTACGACCTATTCGGTTTCACTGTCAGTGGCACAGGCCGGTGGCGGTATGGCACTGGCCCATGATCTGATCGCGAAACGATTGATAGACGAGGGCCTGTTGATCGCTCCGTTTGCGCATCGGGCCAAAATGCAAGAGGCCTATTACCTGATCCAGACACCGCAGGCGCAGTCGTTGCCTGCCGCGCACGCCTTCACGGGCTGGCTGCGCGAAACACTGGCGACTCACTCGGTATCCTGATCCTCAAAGCGACCGGCTGGGCACCCAAGCATACCCATCGTCACATAGGATGTATGCCTCGCGCAGGCCGTGCGGCTTTTCAGTCGGAGCTTGCAAGATCATTGCACCGCGCGCTTCGGCTCGGGTAGCTGCTGCATCCGGGTCCGTGTCATAAAGCCGGATCTCAACCCCCGCGCCACGTGGCGGATTTTCAGGCAAAAGACCCAGCAAAGGGTTTGCATGATATGTACTGTCGCCATGGATCTGAAAGACATCGGCCCCATAAGGAATGATGGCAAAGTCATCACTGACCCGGTGGGCGCTGAGGTCAAACACATCGCTTAGAAAGGCGCAGGTCGCCCGCACATCGCGCACCAAAATATTCAGGCCAATACCGCGCAAGGATTTGCCGAAATCATCTGCACTCACTGTTTCATAGTCCATTGTGTGCTCTCCTGCCTTGAACATCGCGAAAACCCGTGGCACGTAAGGTCATGACGCGTGCTTCATTCCCTTCGTGGCCCGACACAGCAGCCGACTTGATCGCCGTGGCAACCGGCCGAAAACCTGCGGACATGCTTATTAGGGGCGGCACATGGGTGAATGTCCATACCCGCGAAATCCTAGACAACCACGACATTGCCATCATCCATGGTCGCATCGCTTGCGTTGTGCCGGATGCTACTCATTCCGCCGGGCCGGATACCCAGATCATCAAGGCCGAAGGGCGCTATATGATCCCCGGCCTGTGTGACGGGCACATGCATATAGAAAGTGGCATGTTGACCCCTGCAGAGTTCGCCCGTGCGGTGATACCCCACGGCACCACATCTATGTTCACCGACCCACATGAAATCGCCAATGTGCTGGGTCTTGAAGGCGTGCGCATGATGCATGACGAAGCCCTCATGCAGCCCGTAAACATCTTTACGCAGATGCCGTCTTGCGCGCCGTCGGCCCCGGGCATGGAAACGACAGGGTTCGAGATCACGGCCGAAGACGTGGCCGAGGCGATGGCGTGGCCCGGTATTATCGGCTTGGGCGAGATGATGAATTTCCCCGGTGTGTCCGCTGCAGACCCAAAAATGTTGGCTGAGATTGCTGCGACCCAACGTGCGAATAAAACCGTTGGGGGGCACTATGCCTCGCCTGATCTGGGGCCCGCTTTTGCCGGCTATGTCGCAGGCGGGCCTGCAGATGACCACGAAGGCACCTGCGAAGCGGACGCGATTGCACGAATGCGCCAAGGCATGCGGTCCATGATCCGGCTGGGGTCGGCTTGGTATGATGTCGAAAGCCAGATTACCGCGATTACTCAAAAAGGCCTTGACCCGCGGAATATGATTTTGTGCACGGATGATTGCCATTCAGGCACCTTGGTGAACGAAGGCCATATGAACCGTGTCGTGCGCCACGCGATCGCGTGCGGATGTGACCCGGTCATCGCGCTGCAAATGGCAACGATCAACACAGCGACACATTTTGGGCTGGAACGCGAAATAGGGTCGCTGACACCGGGGCGGCGAGCGGATGTTATCCTGACTTCTGACCTGACGACACTGCCAATCGAAACCGTAATCGCACGCGGAAAAGTCGTGGCACAGGACGGGACATGCCTTGTGGATTGCCCACATTACGACTGGCCCACCCCCGCACGCCAGACCGTGAACATGGCCAAAGACCTAGCTGCAGATGACTTTACCATAGCAGCCCCACGTGGCGCGAATGCGGTCACCGCTAACGTCATCGGCGTGGTCGAAAACCAAGCCCCCACGCAAGCTTTGAAATTTGAGCTGCCAGTAACCGAAGGCCGCGTTCAAGCCACAGGCGACGTCGCACAGATCGCGCTGGTGGAACGGCACCGCGCAACAGGGTCTGTGACCAACGCGTTCGTGTCGGGCTTTGGGTACAAGGGCCCGATGGCGATGGCTTCAACCGTTGCGCATGACAGCCACCATATGATTGTCGTGGGCACCGATGCAGGCCAAATGGCACTTGCCGCAAACCGCCTGCGCGACGTGGGCGGGGGAATTGTGATCTACAAGGATGGCGCTGAACTGGCTTTGGTAGAATTGCCCATCGCTGGCCTGATGTCAGACCGCCCCGCCGCCGAAGTGGCCGCCAAGGCAGACGCTATGATGCAGGCCATGCGCGACTGCGGCTGTACGCTGAACAACGCTTATATGCAGCATTCCCTGCTGGCCCTTGTCGTGATCCCAGAACTGCGCATTTCTGATTTGGGGCTGGTAGACGTGCGGACATTTGAATTTATCCCTGTAGTAGAGCCTTCAACATGACTGATACGCTAACACCCGATGTTCCTGCCAACGAACAATTTCGCGACGCAGAAGCCGCCGTTGCCCGGCTCGAGGAACTCTATGCCACTGCGACACAGTTTTTGTGTGAAAATTTTTCCAAGGCTATGGCCCAAGGGGCACCCAGCGGGCGTGTACGTGCCTTTTACCCGCAGGTCCTGTTTGAAACCTCAAGCTACGCTCAGGTCGATACGAGGCTTTCGTTTGGGCACGTGTCCGCGCCGGGCTGCTACCGGGCCACGATTACGAGGCCTGACCTGTTTCGAAGCTATTTGACACAACAGATCGGGTTGTTGATCCAGAACCACGACCAACCTGTCAGCATCGGCATCTCTGACACGCCGATCCCTGTGCATTTCGCCGTGGCGCGAGATGCCAGCATTTCTGTCCCCCAAGACGGTGCCGCCGCGTTTACGCTGCGGGACGTGTTTGACGTGCCCGACCTAAGCACGACAAACGATGACATTGTCAACGGGACCTATGTCTCACCCGATGGCGTGGAACCGCTGGCCCCTTTTACCGCCCAACGCATCGACTATTCGCTGGCAAGGCTGGCCCATTACACGGCCACGGATCCGGAACACTTTCAAAACCATGTACTGTTCACCAACTACCAATTCTATGTCTCAGAATTCGAAGCTTATGCGCGTGCGCAGCTAAAAGACCCAAACTCTGGTTACACGTCGTTTGTGGCTACTGATAATATCGAGATTGCTGATGCTGATAGCCCTTTGGCGCCCAGCACTAAGACACCGCAAATGCCGACGTACCACCTTAAGCGGGCAGATGGGTCAGGCATTACGCTGGTGAATATTGGCGTGGGTCCTTCGAACGCCAAAACAGCAACCGACCACATCGCTGTTTTGCGCCCACATGCGTGGTTGATGGTGGGGCACTGCGCAGGCTTGCGCAACAGTCAGGCGCTTGGAGATTTCGTGCTGGCCCACGCCTATTTGCGCGAAGACAAAGTGCTGGATGATGATTTGCCTGTTTGGGTCCCGATCCCCGCACTTGCCGAAATTCAGATCGCGCTTGAAAAGGCGGTCGCGCAGGTCACCGAACTGGAAGGCTATGAGCTGAAACGACTGATGCGCACCGGCACGGTTGCAAGCCTTGATAACCGCAACTGGGAACTGCGGGACCAGTCAGGCCCGGTGCAACGGCTAAGTCAATCGCGGGCGGTCGCTCTGGATATGGAAAGTGCGACGATCGCTGCCAACGGGTTCCGGTTTCGGGTCCCTTATGGCACGCTGTTGTGCGTGTCTGACAAACCGTTGCACGGCGAATTAAAACTCCCAGGCATGGCCTCAGACTTCTATAAAACGCAAGTATCACGCCATTTAATGATCGGAATTCACGCGATGGAGCAGCTGCGGTCCACCCCGCTGGAACGCATCCACAGCCGGAAATTGCGGTCATTTGAGGAAACCGCCTTCCTCTGAGGGCCGGAATCCTTAAAAAATAGGAAAAACCGCATGTTTTTCGTTAATTTCGCCTACTAATCGTTGTGTTCGATCACAACATACGGCTAGATTCGCCGCATGAGGCCCTAATAGTCGGGCAGCGAAGGAGAATAAGATGGCAAAACCAATGACAAAAACCCAACTCGTTGCCGCACTGGCAGATGAAATGGGCACAGATAAGAAATCCGCAAGTGGTGCTCTGGACGCAGTCTGCAACCTGATTACACGCGAAGTATCCGGCGGCGGTGCCGTAACATTGCCCGGCGTTGGCAAAATTTACTGCCGTGAACGCCCAGAGCGTATGGTGCGCAACCCAGCCACCGGTGAACAGTTCAAGAAAGACGCCGATAAGGTGGTCAAAATGACCATCGCAAAAGCGCTGAAAGACAGCGTGAACGGCTAAAGCCAAACCACGCGAACTATCTAAGGGTCACCTATCCGGTGGCCCTTTTTTATTGCGCAGATTATACTTTGGTCTGCCATTTTTAGTCTGCTTACAAACCAAAGACATCGCCTTCAAACCCTTCGCTTGTGCCTGCACAGGTTTTGGAGGATTGTCCACAAGACGACTTTTCCAAAAGATCGAGAGAAATGGACATTCGCGCAATTTTAATGGGGCTGGCTTTTGCGCTGATGTGGTCCTCGGCTTTCACCTCAGCACGACTGATTGTTGCAGATGCCTCGCCTTTGGCGGCGTTGACGTTTCGGTATCTGATCTCGGGTCTGTTGGGGGTCGCCATTGCGCGTGCGATGGGTCAATCGTGGCATCTGACCCCGGCCCAATGGCGCGCTACAATTGTCTTTGGCGTTTTGCAAAACGCTGTCTATCTAGGCCTGAATTTTGTAGCCATGCAGACCGTTGAAGCGTCTGCAGCAGCGATCATCGCATCGACGATGCCGTTGTTGGTCGCAATCGCTCTTTGGGTTTTCTACGGGCAACGCCTGCGACCTTTAGGTATTGCAGGGCTGATCGCCGGGGTCATTGGTGTCGCAATCATAATGGGTGTACGGATTACGGGTGGGATAGACCCATATGGGCTGATGCTGTGCTGCATCGGTGTCATCGCGCTGACGATAGCGACCTTGGCCGTGCGGGGGGCCACATCTGGTGGTAACTTCTTGATGATTGTCGGACTGCAAATGCTGGTCGGCTGCGTGGCACTGGCCATCGCAACCTTGCTGTTTGAAACACCCTATGTGAACCCCAGCTGGACGCTGCTGGCCGCCTTTACCTACACCACGCTTGTACCCGGGCTGGCCGCCACGTTTGTGTGGTTTTGGTTGGTCAATCGCATCGGGGCCACGCGCGCGGCGACCTTCCATTTCCTCAACCCGTTTTTTGGGGTGGCCATTGCGGCGCTCTTGTTGTCAGAAGCTTTGGGGCCACAAGATATCCTTGGTGTCGCGATCATTACAGCAGGTATTCTAGCGGTCCAGCTGTCACGTCAAAAGACTGCATAATCCATTTTCCCAAACCAGAGTTTCCCGCTACGCTACCCGCAAATGTTATAACGGACCCTTGCGATGTCTGATCCCTGCGACCCAAAATCCTATGCTTTTGTTTTGATCCCGGGGTTTTCACAGCTTGGGTTTTCCTGTGCCCTTGAAGCCCTTAGCCTTGCCAATCATCACGCATCAGGTCGGCAATTCTACAAATGGCGCCTGCTCAGCGAAACAGGTGAACCCGTTGCAGCCTACAACGGCGTGACAATTTCTGTTGATGGACCGCTAATACCCTTGAGCAAAGATGAGACCATCGTCATTTGCGCGGGTGCAGACGTAGGTAAAGCGACCTCAAAAAACCTTGTGAATTGGCTGCGCCACGAAGTCCGGCGTGGTATGGATTTTGGTGCACTTTCATCGGGCACTTATGTGCTGGCCTTGGCTGGTTTATTGGTAGGCAAGCGGGTCACAACCCATTGGGAATATCGCTCGGCGCTGACCGAAATGCTGCCCAATGTGATCATGGAAGATGCGCTCTTTTGTGTGGACGGTCGCATCTTTACCACCGCTGGTGGGGCAGCCTCGATGGATATGATGCTGAACCGTATCCGTGCAGATTACGGATCGGACTTGGCCACATGGGTGGCAGACCAAATGGTCTATACGGACCCACGCAACCCCGAACACCACCAACGCACAGCATTGAAAACGCGCACGCAAACCCGCAATGGAAAACTATCGCTGGCGCTACAAGTAATGGAAAATAACATCGAAGACCCGCTATCTCCCGATGAAATATCGCAAATCATCGAACTTTCGACCCGGCAGATAGAACGGCTTTTTGCAAAACATATCGGCGTCTCGCCAAAGCGCTATTACCTGCAGCTCAGGCTGGAAAAAGCGCGCGACCTGTTACGTCAAACGGACCTAAGCGTTACGGATGTTTGCGTGGCCACAGGTTTCAAATCGCTATCCCATTTTTCGAAAAGCTATCGTGCGGCCTACGGCACAAACCCCGGCGTAGAAGCCGGGCAACATCAATTAGTATGGCGCGGTGGAGTTTAGGACCGCCAAAACGTGGCGATGAACCCTAAGTCCCCCGCGTGTTCACGGTCGGCCTGACTTCCGTAAATCGCGGAATCGCGGATCGCAAATCCCTCAATTTTCGACCCAAAGCTTTGGAATTTGTCCGCAAAACCCTGTGGTTCGTAAAGTTCTGCTTTGATCGTCAGAACAAACAACGCGCCGGGCGCGGCAACACGCAAAAGTTCGTCTATTGCCTCAGGGCCCACATGGCCGTGGGTGAATGTACCTGCGCTTACCACCGCGTTGTACATGCCATCTTGAATTGGCAGCGGCTTGGTCAGATCGCCCACTGTCAGATCACGGTATAGGTCCTTTGAGGCTGCAATCGCCAACATCTCAGGCGAAATATCAAAGGC
Source organism: Roseobacter sp. (assembly GCA_045104955.1). Taxonomy (GTDB): domain Bacteria; phylum Pseudomonadota; class Alphaproteobacteria; order Rhodobacterales; family Rhodobacteraceae; genus Roseobacter. Next base: position 16,124 of record JBGCDB010000009.1, on the reverse strand, counting down.
ATCAATGACCACATCGGCATGTTTGCGCAAAGCTTGCCCCACCAAACCGGTGCCCGCCCCTGCATCCAAGACAGGACCCACGCCATTGAGTTCAAAGAATACATCAGCCACCTGTTGCGGGAAAATATAATCCACGGCGGCCGCAAAATTGCTGTCGTATGTCTGTGCCCAATCGGCATAAAGCGCACGGCTGTCCGCAGGGGTCCGAAGCGCATATGCTTTTTTAACATCGAGTGGCTCGTCTACCATATCAAAGCCTCCATACATCTTGGTTAACTCTTTGGTGCCTCTTGCAGCAGTGCCTCTACTTTTAACGTGATGTCGGATGACATTGGCTTGGTTCGGGACCCCCAAGTCCCTACGATATCTCCATCTGGCGCAACCAAAACCTTGTTAAAGTTCCACCGCGGAACAAAACCGGTTTCCGCGCGGACCTGAGCGTAAAACGCATGTGCTTCACGTCCTTTCACATGCGTAATATCCGCCATTGGCATATCTAAACCGTAATTCATCTCGCAGAATTCTTTGACCGCTGCGGCATCATCAAGTTCTTGATTAAAGTCATCTGACGGGATCGCAAAGACGACTAACCCAGCGTCGCGGTAGGTGTCGTAAAGCTCTTGCAAGCCCGCGTATTGCCCTGTGAAGCCGCATTGCGAGGCCGTGTTCACGACCAATACTGGCTGACCCGCCCAATCGGACATGTTTACCGTGCCCCCATCAATCGAGGGGAATTCATAGTCTCGCACCTCGGCTGATGCCGTGGATGCCAGCACCACGCCGGCCATGATCGCTGTGCGTAAAGTCATCGCGCTCTCCCTTTCAAGGTCAATTGTTACATAGGAGCGATCAGAAAAAAATCACGTCGACGTGTCTACGTTGACCTCAGCCCTTTTCTTTAGGCCGTTTGCGCCCATCTATAGGGAAAGCCGAAAAAGGAGTTTGGGATGGCCAAATACGCCAAAACCGAAGAAGCAATCGCCCGTCTGTCACCCGAAGAATACCGCGTGACCCAACAAGACGGCACAGAACGCCCCGGCACGGGTCCACTGCTGAACAACAAAGAACCCGGCATTTACGTCGACATCGTTTCAGGCGAGCCGCTTTTCGCTTCAGCCGACAAATTCGAATCCGGCTGTGGCTGGCCTAGTTTTACCAAGCCGATTGAACCCGCGCATGTGACTGAATTGCGCGACGCAAGCCTTGGCATGATCCGGACCGAGGTTCGCTCGGCTTACGGTGATAGCCACTTGGGGCACGTGTTCCCTGATGGCCCGCGCGACCGGGGCGGGCTGCGATATTGCATCAACTCAGCCTCATTGCGATTTGTACATAAGGACAACATGGAAGCCGAAGGATACGGCGACTATATTAATCAAGTGGAGGACATCGCATGAGCCAGGAACGCGCAGTACTTGCCGGAGGATGCTTTTGGGGTATGCAGGATTTGATCCGCAAAGAGCCCGGTGTGATATCGACCCGCGTGGGCTACACCGGTGGGGACGTGCCAAATGCCACCTACCGCAATCATGGCACACATGCCGAAGGTATCGAGGTGATCTTTGACCCCGAGGTTTACAGTTTTCGTGCCTTGCTTGAATTGTTCTTTCAAATCCACGATCCAACAACGCCAAACCGACAAGGCAATGATGTGGGCCTTAGCTATCGTTCAGCGATCTACTACGTTGACGAGGCTCAAAAAGGCGTGGCATTGGAAACAATCGCTGATGTAGACGCGTCTGGTCTGTGGCCGGGCAAAGTTGTGACCGAAGTCGAACCGGTTAGCGACTTTTGGGAAGCAGAACCTGAACACCAAGACTATCTGGAGCGTTTTCCAAACGGGTACACCTGCCATTTTCCGCGCCCCGGATGGGTATTGCCGCAACGCGCGCAAAGACCCGCGGCTGAATAGACTAAATCGCAAGCCGGGGCCGCCCTGCGGCCTCGATTGTGATGGTCGCTTCAACGAAAATGTCCCGTGCTTCAGCGCTGACAGATGTGATGTCGCGGGTTGTAGTACATTCGATATCCGCAGCGTCCGCAGCGATTGCATCTGCCTCCACGCAGGATCTTAAATGCGTTTCCAACGCATGCATGGCGGCATCTTGGGTCGTAAAATCCTGTGGTCCCGCTTCAAAATGAACGCGGTAGCGGCCCTCGCTTGGGGCAGTGATTGTTCCTGAACGGCGCATCATAACCCGGCCTACAACAGCGCCAATGGCGTTTGCCACCCCTGCATGGTGCGGCAAAACCATAATCGCATGCAATCTTTTGCCAACCGCCGGATAATATGTGTGCGCGGATGCACCCAGCCCAATCACAGGCACATTCAACCCCGCGTCAATGCGCACCAAGCCGCGATACCCATCCAATCCACGCTGCATCAAAACATGCGGTGCTAATTCCGCAGGGGCTGCGCCAAACGGGTCCTCTTCTTCGGCAAATGCGCTTTCCAGCAACGCAAGCGAGGTCTGTTTCGTCAGTTGTGCCACGATCATACGCGCCAGATGTTCAGCCGATGCGGCCGCCACATCGCCCGATCCTGTACGCCGCCGCGCCATCAGCCCCATCGCTTTTTCAGCGGCCCCTGCATCCCAACTGTCCAACGTGCCCAACACATGACTTGCATCTGACGGGGTCACGCCACCCAATTGCACGATCCCACGCTCAACCAGCCGCTGCAGCGCACTGTATTCGATCCGCGCGCGCAAAACTGCACCAAGAGGCTGCACCGCGTCACCTATGCGGTCAAGCAAGGCTGTTTCACGCGGACCCAACCCTTCGCGAGATTGCCCGGCTACCGCGCGCACAAACCTTGCGTCATGCTCCCCCGGAACCGTGCTGCGCAATGCAGCATCCAAAGCGGCGTGAACGGTCTCTGGCGCGTTCTGCGCCAGTAACGACACAGGCAAAACGCGCTGAGGGCCCAGTGTGACACCCCCCGTCAGACCCTCAGTTACAATGTCCACCCGGCTGTCCCCACCCAGACCCGTTGTCCGCATCGCAACCGCTTCGACCATTGTGCGGTATGGACCCACCCGCGCACCAGCAGGGTCAATTGCAGGACGGCCATTCCGCAACACCGCAACATCCGTTGTTGTCCCACCAATGTCGCTGACCAACGCATCTGACGTGTCTGTCAGCCACCGCGCCCCAACCAATGATGCGGCAGGGCCACTCAGGATCGTCTCAATCGGGCGCTCGCGCGCTTGCTGCGCAGAAATCAACGCACCATCGCCGCGGACCACCATCAACGGGGCTGCAATTTCAAGTGACGCTAAAACATCACTTGCCCGCCCAATTAATCCATCAATCATACCAACAAGGCGGGCGTTCAGCAGGGCCGTCATTGCACGTTTGGGTCCATTCAGCTTGGCCGAAAGCTGATGTGACGCAGACACAGGACGCCCGGTCATATCGGCAATCATTTCAGCGGCGGCAAGTTCATGGTTGGGGTTCCGGGTAGCAAATTGCGATGCAACGGCAAAAGCGCTCACGTCGGACCCATGTTCTTTTAGAAACTGTGCCAACGCCACTTTGTCCAAGGCAACGATTTGCGAACCCGCGTGATCATGCCCACCCGCACACATCAAGACTGGATCACCTTTCAGCGCCTCACGAAGACCATGAGCCTCCAAATCACGTTCCCGAAAGCCAATATAGATCAGCGCTACCCGGCCGCCCTGCCCCTCGACCAATGCATTGGTCGCAAGCGTCGTTGATAGGGATACAAGGCGAATCTCTGCAGGCGGCACATCTGTCTGCGCCAGCACATTCTGGATTGCCGCACCGATGCCTTCTGCAAGATCATGCCGCGTTGTCAAAGATTTGGCCGAGGCAAGAACCTCGCGATCATCCCTGAGCAGAACCGCGTCAGTATAGGTTCCACCGGTATCCACCCCCAACAGAACGCTCATCGGGCTCTCCTTGTTATGCCTTATAGCGGCGTAACAAAACTAGCGCGCAGGTCCAGCCAAAAAACGTCATGAGGTTGCGCATTTTGCGACAGCCCAACGGGCGGCATCTGCAACCGCGGGGTCAGGATCATCCATCAATGTGGCCGCTACCCGCTCCAGACGCACATCAGCTAAATTGCCAATAGCATACAGCACATTGCGTACGAAACGGTCTCGGCCAATGCGTTTGATGGGCGAGCCTGAAAAAAGCGTGCGGAAAGCAGTATCATCAAGCTGCGCTAAATCAGCCAATGCAGGCGCCTTCAGTTCAGGACGAGAGGCAAGGCGCATATCGCGCGCTTCAACCGCGAATTTATTCCACGGGCACACCGCCAAGCAATCATCACAGCCATATATACGATTGCCCATTTTAGCCCGCAGGTCCAAGGGCACCGGTCCCTTATGTTCAATCGTCAAATACGAAATACAACGCCGGGCATCCAGTTGATAAGGCGCGGGAAAAGCATCTGTTGGACAAACATCAAGGCACGCCTGACAGGATCCGCAGTGATCCACCTCGGCCCTATCGGTTTCAAATGGTACTGTGGTAAAGATAGCCCCCAGAAACACCCAGTTTCCCCATGACCGGCTGACCAAATTGGTATGTTTGCCCTGCCAGCCAAGACCCGCCGCAGCCCCTAAAGCTTTTTCGGGAACGGGGGCTGTATCCACAAAAACCTTTACTTGAGGGCTTTGGTCTTGTGCCGTGTCCATTAGCCAGCGCGCCACCCGCTTGAGACGTTTTTTCACTACGTCATGATAATCGCGACCCTGCGCGTAAACTGAAATCGCCGCACGATCAGGATGGTTCAAAATGTCCAAAGGATCGTGTTTAGGCGTATAGCTTTCGGCCAGCATGATGACCGACTTCGCCTCTGGCCACAGGGCAGCAGGATTGCCGCGCCAGTGCATACGCTCCGCCATCCACGCCATCTGGCCATGGTAGCCTGCGTCGACAAAAGCAGCCAAGCGCTCGGGCATCTGCGGGACAGCGTCGGGCGTGCATATCTTGCAATCAATAAAACCTTCGGCCAGTGCGTGGTCCACAAGTTTCGACTTTAGATCAGCCAAGACAATGCCCGCGGTAAGGGTGGCACTCAGAAATCCAGATCATTGTAATGCCTCGGAGGCGGAAATCCTGGTACCTGATCAGCCAGAATAGACCGGAAGGCAGGCCGCGATTTGATCTTTGCATACCAATCCTTGACCACCTCTGACCGGTTCCAATCCACGTCCGAGATATAATCAAGTGCGCTGAGGTGTGCCGCAGCTGCGAAATCGGCCAATGTCATCACATCGCCCGCCAGCCAGCGCCGATGATCAAGCAACCATGTCATGTAATCCATGTGGTATTTGATTGCCTTAGCCCCAGATTTCACATTGCCACTGTCCGGATACCCACGCCCCATGACCTTTTTGTTGACCCGCTCATACAACAGCTTTGACGTGACCTCGTGGTGGAATTTATCATCGAACCACCCCACAAGGCGGCGCACTTCGTGGCGTGCAATCGGGTCTTTGGGCATCAAGGAGGGCTCTGGCCGGGTGTCTTCGATGTATTCGCAAATGGCCGTGCTTTCGGCCATCATGACATTGTCGATCTTCAGCACCGGCACCTTGCCTGCCGGGTTACGACGCAGAAAATCCGGGTCTTCTTCCCAATAGCGTTCCTCGACCAGTTCGACCTCAATCTTCTTTTCAGCAAGGCTCAGCCGCACCTTGCGGCAAAACGGGGACAGAGGGACATGAAACAGACGCGCCATTAGAAATTCCATATTGCACTATGTGTATCTTCAATGCCTGCAACGGGCAGCGGTTTCAACTGTCGAAGCACGCCGCGCGGCCATCTTTGCGGATCAAGGCTGCGCCATCAACAATGGATTGCGCCCGCCTGCGCACAAATGCCGACGGTTTTGCGGCAGATCGTGCTTTTGGGTTTGGCAAGATTGCCGCCAGACGGGCCGCTTGCACTGCAGTCAAATCAGCGGGCGTTGTGTTGAAATAGTGATCAGCCGCCGCTTTGACGCCAAAGACGCCTGTATCGAATTCCGCGATGTTCAGATATACTTCGATGATGCGCTCTTTCGGCCAGATCGCTTCAAGCGCAGGCGTCATCAGCGCCTCAAGCGCTTTGCGGGTGTAGTTTCGCCCGTGCCACAAATAGAGGTTCTTGACCGTCTGCTGGCTGATCGTCGACGCCCCCCGATTACCACCATCTTCAATCGCTTTGCGGATGGCAACCATGTCAAAGCCCCAATGGTTGCAGAAATTCGCATCTTCCGCGGCGACAACAGATCGGGCCATGACCGGGGCGATATCAGTGAGTGGCACCCAGTCATAATCGATGCCGCCCAGCGTACGGCTTTCACTGTACATATATGGCGTTGTCCACGGGGCCACATAGCGGCCGAGCACCATGATCAAACCCGTAACACAGGCAAGACCAATCACCCCCAACAGGCCGTACCCGACCACACGCCGTACAAATAGGCGCGGCGCGCTCGTCTTTTTCACTTTTGTCCGGGGTTTCCGTTTTGCCATGGCGCGACTTTATGCGCGCCATGGAAGCTTGTGAACCGCCAAACCCACGTATTTTATTCAGCGGGAACGGCAGTTTCCTCAAGGCTGAGAGGTGCAGGCAAATGCACCAGCATTTCTTTGGGGCACACCTGCAAGAAGTTGTGTTTTTCTGTGTCCCAATGCTGAAGGATATCGGCGGCGTGGCGGCTGCCGGTTTCAGCCAAATGCATTTCCATCAACTCTTCGAGTTGGCCCATCCAATGGTCCACGGTGACCGGGCAGGTGACCAGTGTCTCCATGTTCATTAAGGCTGGTGCCAAACCTTCAGGATCGTAAAGATACGCCATACCGCCGGTCATGCCCGCGCCAAAGTTCGCGCCGATCTCACCGAGGATCACTGCAACACCACCGGTCATGTATTCACATCCGTTGGATCCACAGCCTTCAATTACGACTTTGGCGCCAGAGTTACGGACAGCAAACCGTTCCCCCGCGCGACCTGCAGCAAATAGATAGCCATCTGTCGCACCATACAGCACCGTATTGCCGATGATCGTGTTTTGGCTGGCAACAATTGGTGATGACATAGGCGGACGGACAACAATGCGCCCCCCCGACAGGCCCTTGCCCACATAGTCATTGGCATCGCCCGAAACCTCAAGTTTGAGGCCCGGTGCTGCAAAGGCACCCAAAGACTGACCAGCAGAACCACTGAGTTTTACCGTCAAGTGATCGGGCTGCAACGTGTTCCGCATACCAAAGTTTTTCACAATATGGCTAGAGGTCCGCGTCCCAACAGTTCGGTGCGTGTTCTGCACCGCGTAAGACAGCTGCATTTTCTCGCCATCCTCAAGGAAGCGATGTGCATCGCGTACGATCTGCGCATCCAGTGTGTCAGGCACCGCGTTGCGATCTTTGTCGCGGTTGTAAACGATATCGGCTGCACCATCGACAGTGATCAACAATGGGTTGAGATCCAGATCATCCAGATGCGCCGACCCCCGGCTGACCTGTGCAAGCAAATCTGCCCGCCCAATTACGTCATCAAGACTACGTGCACCAATTTCCGCTAGGATTTCACGCACTTCTGTCGCGTAGAAGGTGATCAGGTTCACAACCTTGTCCGCATTGCCGGTGAATTTCTCCCGCAGGGATTCGTCTTGCGTACACACGCCCACAGGGCAGGTGTTGGACTGGCACTGGCGCACCATGATGCAGCCCATTGCAATCAACGCCGCGGTGCCAATGCCGTATTCTTCGGCCCCAAGCATCGCTGCCATCACAATATCGCGCCCCGTGCGCAAGCCGCCGTCGGTCCGCAAGGTCACACGTTCGCGCAGGTTGTTCATCGCCAACACCTGATGCGCTTCGGTCAGGCCCATTTCCCACGGCAGACCCGCGTATTTGATCGACGTGGCAGGCGAGGCACCGGTGCCCCCATTGTGACCGGAAATAAGGATCACATCCGCCTTGGCCTTAGCCACACCGGCAGCGATCGTACCAACACCAGACGAGGCCACCAGTTTCACCGTTACCTTACAGCGCGGATTGATCTGCTTGAGGTCATAGATCAGCTGCGCAAGGTCTTCGATCGAATAGATGTCATGGTGCGGCGGCGGCGAAATCAGAGTCACCCCTTTGGTCGAATGGCGCAGTCGCGCGATCAGATCAGTTACCTTCATACCGGGCAACTGGCCGCCTTCACCGGGTTTCGCGCCTTGCGCCACCTTGATCTCAAGCTCTTCGCACTGGTTGAGGTATTCCGCCGTCACACCAAAGCGGCCAGAGGCCACCTGCTTGATCTTGGCCGAAGGGTTATCGCCATTGGGTTCCGGCACGAAATGCGCCGGGTCTTCGCCACCCTCGCCGCTATCGGATTTCGCACCAATACGGTTCATCGCCACGTTCAACGTCTTGTGCGCCTCAGGGCTTAGCGCGCCCAAGGACATACCCGGGGTCACAAAACGCTTGCGTATGGACGTGATGCTTTCCACTTCCTCGATCGGAATAGGATTGCCAAGCGGTTTGATGTCCAACAAGTCGCGCAAATGAATGGGCGGGTTGCTTTGCATCTTGGCGGAATACTGTTTCCACAGCTCATAGGATGCTTTGTTGCACGCCATCTGCATCATATGCATTGACGTGGCTTCCCATGCGTGTGTCTCGCCAGATTTACGTGCTTTGTAAAAGCCGCCAATAGGCAAAACAGACCCATCACCACCCCAACCTTTGGCGTGCACTTCTTCGACTTTGTGCTGAATACCCCAGATACCGATACCGCTGATACGGCTGGTCATACCGGGGAAGTATTCGGCACACATTGCGCGGCTCAGGCCCACAGCTTCAAAGTTCAACCCACCGCGATAGGATGAGATCACCGAGATGCCCATCTTGGCCATGATCTTAAGCAGACCTTGGTCAATGGCGTTGCGGTAGCGCGCAATTGCGTCTGTCAGCGTGCAATCCAACAAACCACGGTCGATGCGATCCGCCAGAGAGTCTTCGGCCAGATAGGCGTTAACGACTGTGGCCCCTGCCCCGACCAAAACGGCGAAATAATGCGGGTCGATACATTCAGCAGATCGCACGTTCAGCGAACAGAATGTCCGCAAACCTTTGCGCACCAGATGGCTATGCACCGCAGAAGTGGCCAAAATCATCGGCATACCAATACTGTCGGCATCGCTTTTATGATCCGTCAGCACAATGTGCCCCGCACCCGAACGCACAGCATCTTCCGCTTCGGCGCGGATACGCTGCAATCCTGCGTTTAAATTGCCGGTGCCAGACGCAAAGGTACAATCAATCTCGACCAGTTCCGCGTTGAAGTGTTTAACCAGATCATCAAACTGCGCATTGCCGACAAACGGACTATCAAGCGTAATAATCTCTGTCTGACTGCTGTCTTCGTCCAGCACGTTTTTGAGGTTCCCGAAACGGGTCTTCAGGCTCATCACGCGGTATTCGCGCAGGCTGTCGATCGGTGGGTTGGTCACCTGGCTAAAGTTTTGGCGGAAGAAGTGGCTAAGTGGGCGGTATTGCTTGGACAGAACCGCTGATGGTGTGTCGTCCCCCATTGAGGCCAGCGCTTCTTTGGCATCTTCTGCCATCGGGGCCAGAATTTGCTCAAGCTCTTCAATGCTATAGCCCGCAGCCACTTGGCGGCGGCGCAATTCATTGCCTGTAAATAGCGGCTTTTCTGTCACGCCACACAGCGCTTCATCAAGGTCTTTGATTTTGCCGACCCATTCGCCAAAGGGTTGGCTTGCGGCGAGTTTATCTTTGATTTCAGTGTCGTGGAAAAGACCGCCTTCTTTCATGTCGACGGCCAACAACTGGCCAGGACCAAGCGCGCCTTTTTCAACGACATTCGCCTCGTTCAACGGGACCATGCCTGCCTCGGACCCGGCGATCAACATACCATCATTGGTTACCACATAGCGCATCGGGCGCAGACCATTCCGGTCCAAACCAGCACACACCCAGCGGCCATCGGTCATCGCCAAAGCGGCGGGACCATCCCAAGGCTCCATGACCGAATTGCAATAGGAATACATATCGCGCCACGCTTGCGGCAATTCCACCGCCTGTTTTGACCAGCTTTCGGGCACCAGCATTGTTTTCGCCATCGGCGCGTTCCGCCCCGCGCGCACGAGAACCTCGAACACGGCATCGAGCGCGGCGGAGTCAGACGATCCTGCAGGGACAATCGGTTTGATATCTTCTGCCATGTCACCAAAAGTCGATGAGGCCATGCGGATCTCATGGCTTTTCATCCAGTTCAAGTTGCCCTTTAGCGTGTTAATCTCGCCGTTGTGGGCCAGCATGCGGAAGGGTTGTGCGAGCCACCATTGTGGGAACGTGTTCGTGGAATAGCGCTGGTGATAAATCGCAAAAGAACTTTCAAAGCGTTCATCCATCAGGTCCGGGTAGAATTCGGCGACCTGTTCGGCCAACATCATACCTTTGTAGATGATCGACCGGCACGACATGGATGCGATATACAACGTCGGCACCTGTGCGGCCGCTGCAGCCTTTTCAATACGGCGGCGTATAACGTAAAGCTCACGCTCGAACGTGTCTTCGTCTACGCCTTTAATGTTTGAGATTAGAATTTGTTCAATCTCGGGGCGGGTGGCGTTCGCTTTTTCACCCAAGACGGACACATTTACCGGCACGTGGCGCCAGCCGTAGATGTAATACCCCATGCGCAGAACTTCCGTTTCCACAATGGTCCGGCAAGTTTCTTGTGCAGCGAAGTCAGTGCGTGGCAAAAACACCTGCCCTACAGCCATCAATAAATCAGTTTTGGGCTGGTGGCCGGTGCGGCGCACTTGATCGTAAAAGAAAGGGGCTGGGATTTGCACGTGAATGCCAGCACCATCACCGGTTTTGCCATCCGCGTCCACAGCACCGCGGTGCCAGATTGCCTTGAGCGCCTTGATCCCGTTTTCCACGACTTCGCGGCTCGGTTTGCCGTCGATCGACACTACAAGGCCTACACCGCAGGATGAGTGTTCTTCTTCCTCAGAGTACAGGCCATTTTCCGCCATATAGGCGCGCTTGGCTTCTTCTTCTGCGACCCATGCATCATCATATTTTGTCATTGGGTATCTCCTTGTGAAGTGAACAACTTGATTGTTTCGTCTGTATCTAGGCGGCGGTGGTCGCCAGCCAATGCATATCCTGTGGGGCAACGGTCGCTGAAAAATTCTAGTTTCAGTTCAGCACCGGCTGCGTTGTCAAATAGCCCCGCCGCCGGGTGCCGCATGCCATCTTCACGTGTCCCGTACCAAAGCGTAGAACCGCATGTCGCGCAAAATCCACGTTCAGCCCAGTCCGAGGACACATAGCTTGTGGCAGGTCCGTCTATTATCATTGTGTCAGGCGCGACAGAGATCGACATAAACATCGCACTTGTGTGGCGACGACACATATCACAATGGCACGCACGCAGCCGTGGGCTTTCTGATTGCACAGTTATTGTCACTGCGCCGCACAGACATTGCCCCGTTAATTCGTGCATCTTCACCAAAGAGTATCCTGTCATTTTCCGTGAACCGAAACTGGTATTATTCCGCTGCTATCGACGCATTTGCGCCCATTTTTTCCAGAATCGCCTCGGCGCAGTCGCGGCCGTCGCGGATGGCCCAAACAACAAGGCTGGCACCACGGACGATGTCGCCTACCGCATAGACGTTTTCCAGATCTGTTTCGCCCGTAGTAAAGGCAGCTTTGACCGTGCCCCAACGGGTCACCGGCAATTCGGGTTGGTCCCAAAGTGTTGGTAGGGCCTCTGGTTCAAAACCAAGCGCCATGATCACCAGATCAGCGTCTTCTATGTAGTCAGCGCCCTCGATAATCTCGGGAGCTTGGCGACCTGTTGCATCAGGCGCACCCAAACGCATCTTTTGCACCATCACGCCCGTGACCGGGTCGCCGACAAATCCTTTCGGCGCAGACAGCCATTCAAAGACGACGCCTTCTTCCTCGGCATTTTGTACTTCGCGTTGTGATCCTGGCATGTTGGCGCGGTCACGGCGGTACAAGCATTTGACGCTGGTCGCCCCCTGACGCACGGATGTGCGCACACAATCCATAGCCGTGTCGCCACCACCGATGACAACGATCCGTTTTCCTTCGGCGTTCAATGCACCACTGTCAAACTCTGCCACATCGTCACCAAAGCTTTTGCGATTGCTCGCCGTCAGAAAGTCAATCGCGCGGACAAGGCCAGTAGCACCAACGCCGGGTGCTTCAATCTCGCGGGATTTGTAGACGCCTGTGGCGATGATAACCGCGTCATGCTTGGCGCGGATGTCTGCAAATGTGATGTCGTCGCCCACATTGCAGTTCAGCTCGAACGTCACGCCGCCCAGCTCAAGCTGTTTGTTGCGGCGCATCACCACATCTTTTTCCAGCTTAAAGCCAGGGATGCCGTAGGTCAGCAATCCGCCCGCGCGGTCATATCTGTCATACACAGTGACCTGTACGCCTGCACGGCGCAGCACGTCGGCCGCGGCCAACCCACCGGGACCTGCACCGATGATACCCACCGATTCTGCGCGCTCCTGCGTCGGAGAGATCGGCAACACCCAACCTTCTTCCCACGCGGTATCCGTAATGTATTTCTCAACAGCCCCGATGGTCACTGTGCCGTGGCCGGATTGTTCGATCACGCAGTTGCCTTCGCATAGGCGATCCTGCGGGCAAATGCGGCCACAAATTTCGGGGAAGGTGTTGGTGGCTTGGCTCACTTCATACGCTTCTTGCAAACGGCCTTCGGCAGTCAGGCGCAGCCAATCGGGGATGTTATTGTGCAAAGGACAGTGGCTTTGGCAGTAAGGCACCCCACACTGGCTACAGCGGCTGGACTGTTCTTGTGCTTTGGTTTCGGCGTATTCAGCATAGATCTCGTTAAAATCCTCGCGGCGTGCTTCTGCCTCACGCTTTTCAGGCATATCCCGTTCCACGGTCACAAATTTTAGCATCTGTTGGCCAGCCATCGCGCAAATCCTCCACAAAAAATCCAGAGCCGCACCCTTACGCGAACTCAAAAAGGAAATAAAGTCAGTATTATTGACTTATAATTCATAATTTCCAGTAACAATCGAATGTATTTGTGCCGAATGAAAGATTTTTAAGGCCGATACGGACCCAAATTGACTCTTTTCATTTGATTCCTTGCGCTTATACCACGGGTATTGTCCGATCATTAGGTCCCGGCCCCATGTCGTTTTTCCATCTTTTTATTGTGGCCGTAATTCAGGGGCTGACAGAGTTTTTACCCGTCAGTTCTTCCGGGCATCTGGTCTTGGTACCGTATATCACAGGACAGGCCGACCAAGGGATAGCGATTGATGTCGCCGCACATGTTGGATCGCTTTTCGCAGTCGTTTTATACTTTTGGAAAGATGTACGAATAGCAGGCGCTGGCACACTGCGTTTATTGCAGGGCAAGATCGACACGCATGGTGCGTTCCTTGCCTTATGCCTCGCGATAGCAACAGTTCCCGTTATTGTTGTCGGCGCGTTGATCTATCTTGCCGGTCTTACTGAGGCAATCCGGTCTGTTGCTGTGATTGGGTGGTCTATGTTGGGGTTTGGCTTGGTGCTTTATTGGGCAGACAAGACAGGCGCTGAAACACGCCGTGCCGCAAACTGGACAATCAAAGACGCTGCAATCATGGGGCTGGCGCAAGTCTTGTCGCTCATTCCTGGGACATCGCGATCTGGTATCACGATCACTGCAGCGCGGCGCCTTGGATATGATCGCGAAGGGGCTGCGAAGCTCGCAATGCTCATGTCAATTCCGACGATTATCGCCTCGGGCGCCTTGCTAAGTGTCGATGTCATTCACACAGCCAACTGGCAAATGGCACGCGAGGCATTGATTGCGACGGTTTTTTCGTTTCTGGCCGCACTGCTTGCGCTCAGCTTGATGATGCGACTACTCAAAAGTATCAGCTTTACCCCGTATGTGGTGTACCGGGTCATACTGGGCGTTGCCCTTTTGATCTATGCCTACAGCTAAGTCCGCAGATTTTTCGCTGATTCTTTGATCGCGTCGTATTGGCCTGACGGACGAAAGCGCCACAGATACTCTGGTAAAACAGTGTCCAAAGTAGTGGGTTCAATACCAAGTGCACCAAAACCTTTGTCACCGTCACCTACGACATTGTCATTGGCCAAGTTTTTCACCTGATCACGCGTGATCATCGTGTTCTTCAACAGGCCACCTGAAAACTTCTGCATCATGTCAAAAGAGAAACCCATGATGCGCGCGGCAAAAAACGGGACGTTTACAATCAATCTGCGTCGATGGATTGTCGCTAGCATTTTTTCCATCAGGCCGCGGAAACTCATAACTTCCGGTCCACCCAATGAATAAACCCCTGCCTCTGCCTGACCGGTCAGCGCACGTTCCGCAGCCAAAGCAACATCATCCACGTAAACGGGTTGAAATTTCGTCTCTGCACCCACGACCGGCAGAACCGGTCCCAGCTTTGTCATCGATGCAAAGCGATTGAAAAACTGATCTTCTGGACCGAATACAATCGATGGACGCAAGATCACTGCATTTGGGATATGTTTGAGGATACCTGCCTCGCCCAAAGCTTTAGTTCGTGCATAATCACTGGCTGCATTTTCATCCGAACCGATAGCAGAGATATGCACCATATTTGTGATGCCTTCGCTGGCAGCCAATCGCGCAACCCGTTCCGCGCCTTCGGTTTGGACAGCATCAAAACGGTTCTTGCCGTCTTCTGCCAAGATACCCACACAATTAACGACCGCATCAGCACCCTGCATCACCTGCAAGACAGATGCATCGTCTCGGATATTACACAAAACAGGCTCTACTTGGCCCACGACACCATACGGCTTCACAAAAATCGCTTCGTTTGGGCGACGCACCGCAACGCGCACACGCCAACCAGCTTTCGCCATCCGACGCGCAATATAGCGCCCTACAAATCCTGAACCGCCATAAATAGTGACCAGTTTCGACATTGCTTGCCTCTTTTGTCATCCACGGATAACGATGTATCTCTGCGCCCGTTGTGAAACAAGGCGCAAATACGCACAGGCTTGCTGAAATGGAAAACCATATAGGCGCAAAACGCCCAGAAAAAGCTTGCCAATTTCCGTTTGACACCCTGCAGCGTTCAGCTTAAACGCCAAAACCACGACACCTGCCCAGGTGGCGGAATGGTAGACGCGCTAGCTTCAGGTGCTAGTGTCCGTATGGACGTGGAGGTTCGAGTCCTCTCCTGGGCACCAAAAAATCCAATATTGTTGTTTAAAAATATAAACTTAGGCTGATATAGGTTTGGCCTATCCACCCAATTATCCACCCTAAGGTATTTTCTTGAGGTCTCTTATGAAGTGCGGAGTTGCAGGCCCTCTCTGCAATTAAGGGCGGAAAGCGGTCATTCGCGGCAGTTGCAAATGGCTTACATCCACAAAGCGAAGCGGACGTTCAGATTATCATTGGGGTCCCAAAACTTTTTGAAGGCTCACCTGTATAGGTCTGAGATTAACAGCGGGGTCAGTCCAGCACCATTATCTGTTCTTCGGAAAGAAATTCAGCGGCAACCAATTCCTTCTTGGAAGATTCTGCGTCTTGCGAAAAAAATAGAATTCTTAGGTTGTCCTCTGCTCTCGAGAAACAAACGTAGGCCAGTTTCTCGCTCTTCTCCCGTTGTCCATCAGATGGTTCCCCTGCCGTTTCCGGCGTCAGTGTTTTTCGGAAGCTGTATTGGTTCCAAGCTGCTTCTACGTCATCAAAAACGACCAGCACGTCATTGTATTCCTCGCCCTTTACTCCGTGCTGGGTACTCAGAGGCGTGTTGTCAGTCACGAAGTTCACGTAATTGGCCATCTCCGATGTGCCCATCGTGAAGAATACGTCAGCCAACCAGTCGCCCTTTTCAAGGACATGGTCCGGGTTGTCATCGTCAAACTCTTCTGTTCGGCACTCCCGTTCCAAGTGGTCCACAACACGGTCTGAGAAATCTAGGAGAAGATTTTCATGACAATAGAGAAGCAGGTCGTGAGCCGTGCATTTCTCCCACATTTCTGACAACTCGTCTGCATGAGCCAAAACTTGAGCCAGGATAGTTTTGAACGGTTGATCTGCACTTG
>JBGCDB010000008.1:0-49805 GCA_045104955.1 Roseobacter sp. | reverse complement strand
GCACTTTCCCATTTTCGCGATTTCGCGATGAAATACCCTTGGGTCGCAGCGGCAAACAGGAGCATCGCAATCAGGGATATGAAGAAGACCAAGATCGCTTTGGCAAAGCCCACGTCGATCAGCAGCAAGTCTGTGTTGAAGATAAACAGGAACGGTAAAAGGGCGGTGCGAATGTCATAGGCGAACCCTTGCACACCGGTCATGATCGGGTCGCCTCGACTGATGGCGGCGGCGGCGTATGCTGCAAGCCCCACGGGCGGCGTGTCATCCGCGAGTATCCCAAAGTAGAAGACGAAAAGGTGCACGGCGATCAATTCAAACTGATACCCTGCGGTGGCACCAACCGAAATAATGACCGGGGCCATCAGGGATGATACCACGATGTAGTTGGCTGTGGTGGGCAAGCCCATACCAAGGATCAATGACAAGATGGCCACCAAGATCAGCAAGATCCAGATGTTGCCGCCTGATACGACCTCGATGACTTGTCCGATGACCTGATGCGCGCCAGTCAGGCTGATGGTGCCCACGATGATACCCGCAGCCCCTGTGGCCACGCCAATGCCGATCATGTTACGTGCGCCAAGGATCAACCCGTTGATAAAATCAGCCCAGCCGTTTAGCAAAGGGGCAAGGCCACGGTCCGCGTCATGCCGGGCCGCTTGGCCGCGAAAGAACGCCTTGAGCGGACGGTGCGTCAAGGCCACAACGATCATAAACATCGTGGCCCAAAATGCAGACAATGCAGGCGACAAACGATCAAGGTTCTCTGTGCGGACCATCAAGTTCCACACCAGAATGAAGATTGGCAGCGCAAAATACGCCCCTCCCAATAAGGTAGGCGTCAGGCGCGGTGCTTCCAGTTCGGCCTCTGGGTCGTCCATTTCAATATCGGGATAGCGCGAGGCCACATAAACCAAGGCAAGGTATATCAGCCCTACAAGGGCCACGGCGGCATAGATGCTGTCACCCACCAACGGGTCCAGCACCATACGAAAGCCGATCATCAAAAAGGTGCAGATGCCCAAGAAGACAAGCGCACCCGCCATCAGCATCAAGATCAGCACAGGCCCGATATGACGCCCGGCTTTCTTTAGCCCCTGCATCTGCATTTTCAGCGCCTCAAGGTGCACGATATAGAGCAGCGCGATGTAGCTGATGACCGCTGGCAGAAACGCGTGTTTGATGACTTCGATGTAAGGAATATTCACGTATTCCACCATCAGAAAGGCCGCAGCCCCCATCACAGGCGGCGTCAGCTGACCATTGGTAGAGGACGCGACTTCGACCGCGCCTGCCTTTTCAGCGGGAAAGCCGATGCGTTTCATCAGCGGAATGGTAAATGTACCGGTGGTGACCGTATTGGCGATCGAACTGCCCGAGATCATACCTGTCATCATCGATGATAAAACAGACGCTTTGGCGGGCCCGCCCCGCAGCGCGCCCAACATGGCGATGGCGACTTTGATAAACCAGTTACCGCCGCCCGCACGGTCCAGCAGTGCACCAAAAAGCACGAACAGAAAGATCATCGTGGTGGATACACCCAAAGCTACGCCAAACACGCCTTCGGTTTGCATCCAGTAGTGACCTAGCGCTTTGGACAGCGACGACCCGCCATAGTTGGTGATATTGCGCGCCCATTCCGAATAGCCCCCGAAGAAGGCAAAGGCCACAAAACAAGACGCAATGATGACCAGCGGCAGACCCAGCGACCGGTAGACGGCGATCATCAAGACGACCATGCCGACGGCAGATACGGCGACGTCGGATGTGCTCCAAAGTCCGGGGCGGTCTGCGATCTCAAAGCGGAAGATCACAAGGTACAAACATGCACCGACCCCCAGGATAAGCAAGACCCAGTCATAGACGGGAATGCGGTCGCGAGGCGATGATTTGAAAAGCGGAAAGGCCAGCGTGGCCAGCATGATAGCAAAAGCAAGGTGCACGTAACGCGCTTGGGCCACGATATTGGCAAAGATGCTTTGGCCGGTGGCTTGGGCCACCACGCCCGGCACTTTAGAGGCGATATAAAGCTGAAACAGCGACCAGACGATACATGTCCCGATAATCAGTGTGCCTTGCCAGCCTATCGGGTTACGCGCACCCGTATCGGCCTCGGCCACCATGTCATCGGCGCTTTGCGCGGTTTGGGTCTGGTCGGTCATATCGCGTCCCCCTATGGATGTGATTTTGGTGATTGGCCGGGGATCTGTGTCTCCGTTTTTTGGGGATGCGCCACAGCTGCAGCGCACCCCTTTGTCACAAGAGTGGTGCCTTACTTAAGGCCCAGTTCCATATAGGCTTTTTCCGCACCGGGGTGGATCGGGGCGGACAGGCCGTCTTTGACCATCTGGGCTGGATCAAGGTTGGCAAATGCCGGGTGCAGCTGGCGGAAATCGTCGATGTTTTCCATCACGGATTTCGCTACGATGTACACCACATCGTCAGACACATCAGCGGATGTTACGAATGTGGCACCCACACCAAAGGTCGTGGTGTCTTGGTCGTTGCCTGCATACATGCCACCCGGAATCGTCGCCACACGGTAGTAGGAATTCTCGCTGACCAGTTGATCAATCGGTGCACCTGTCACGCTCACCAGTTTCACGTCACATGTTGTGGTAGCTTCTTTGATCGCCGCGGCAGGGTGGCCGATGGTGTAGATCATCGCGTCGATGTTGCCATCGCAGATTTGCTTGGCCATCTCAGAGCCTTTGTATTCGGTCGCAAGGGCAAGATCGTCCATGCCGATGCCAAAGGCGTCCATGACGACTTCCATCGTGGCGCGCTGGCCGGATCCTGGGTTGCCGACGTTTACACGCTTGCCTTTGATGCCTTCAAAGCTGTCGATGCCGCTGTCGCCGCGCACCAACAGGGTGAAGGGCTCTGGGTGGACCGAAAAGACAGCCCGCAGTTTGGGGAAGGCTGCATCGCCTTCAAACTTGGACGTGCCGTTGACCGCGTGGTACTGCCAGTCAGACTGCGCTACACCAAATTCGAGCTCGCCGCCTTTGATGGTGTTGATGTTATAGACCGACCCACCGGTGGACTCGACCGCACAGCGGATGCCGTGTTCCTTGCGGGATTTGTTGACCAAACGGCAGATTGCACCGCCTGTTGGGTAATAAACACCCGTCACACCGCCCGTGCCGATTGAGATGAATTCCTGCGCTGAGGCTGCACCGACAGACAGGCCGAACGCTGCAACGACGCCGTAAGCAATTTTCTTCATTGATATTTCTCCCATTGGTTTTTCCTCTTCTTTGGTGAAGAGTCGATTGCGATAGTAGAACGACATTGGAACTGACTCGCAAGAGAAACAGTTACGGGGCCGCATCACAAAGGACGTTGAAATGAGCCACATCTTCCCGCGCCATTGTAAATCTCGCCCGCCCGTGGTGGCGCGTGGCGAAGGTGTGTACCTCTATGATCAGCAGGGCAAAGCCTATTTAGATGGCTCAGGCGGGGCGGCAGTCTCGTGCCTTGGGCATGGCGACCCGCATGTGACAGCTGCGATCAAGGCACAGGTTGACAAGGTTGCTTTTGCGCATACCGGATTTTTTACTTCGGAACCGGCGGAGCAGTTGGCGGACAAGCTGATCTCGGTTGCGCCGGATGGATTGGACCGGGTGTATTTTGTCTCTGGCGGGTCCGAGGCAATGGAGGCGGCGCTTAAGCTTGCCCGCCAATATTTCATCGAGATCGACCAGCCGCAGCGTCATCGGATCATTTCGCGCAAACAAAGCTATCACGGGAATACAATGGGCGCGTTGGCCACAGGGGGCAACGCATGGCGGCGCGCGCCTTTTGCTCCGCTGTTAATTGAGGTGAGCCACGTGTCGCCCTGTTTTGCCTATCGTGGGCAAGACAAAACAGAGACCACGGCCGCCTATCTAGACCGCCTGATCGCGGAGCTTGAAGCAGAGATTGACCGGCTTGGCGCTGATAGCGTCATGGCCTTTGTGGCAGAGCCCGTGGTGGGCGCCACCTTAGGCGCGGTCCCACCGGTTGAGGGCTATTTCAAACGTGTCCGCGAGGTATGCGACCGCCATGGCATTTTGCTTATCTTAGACGAAGTGATGTGCGGAATGGGCCGAACGGGTACGCTATTTGCCAGTGAACAAGACGGGGTCGCCCCGGATATTTGTGCTGTCGCCAAAGGCTTGGGTGCGGGCTATCAACCTGTGGGCGCGATGTTGTGTACTGCGCAGATTTACGATGCGATTGAATCCGGTTCAGGCTTTTTCCAGCATGGGCACACGTATCTGGGGCATCCTGTCGCTTGCGCTGCTGCCTTGGCGGTATTGGACCGGTTGGTCGATGATGGTGTCGCTGCCAATGTCGGGGCGGTGGGTGCAACGCTACGATCGGCTTTGCAAGACCGATTTGGCCAGCATGCCCATGTTGGCGATATTCGCGGCCGGGGCCTGTTTCAAGGCATTGAAATCGTCGAGGACCGCGAAACCAAAACCCCTTTTGATCCCACGCGGAAACTGCACGCCAAGATCAAAGCCGCCGCGTTTGAGGCGGGTCTGATCTGCTACCCCATGGGCGGTACGGTGGACGGGCAGCGTGGCGATCACATCCTGTTGGCCCCGCCGTTTATTCTATCGGACGCACAGGCAGACGAATTGGCTGATAAGCTTTCCCAAGCAGTTGCGACTGCATTGTCTTAAAGGCGTTGGCGGCGCCAAGACTTAGTCTTTGATAGACGGTGCGCCGCCCTCAAAGTTATTGCCATTTACGTAATCGCAAGGCGCGTCTTGCATTTCAAGGTGGAGCCCCGTGCCCGTGTAGGGATGCGCCCGCGCCAGTGCCTCGTCTATTTCGATGCCAAGACCGGGGGCCTCGGGCGGCGTTATAAAGCCTTGGTCAACCTTGATGCTGTCTTTGATGAGCGCCGCGTGGAACGGCGTCTCAATTGTCTCGGCCATCAGCAGGTTGGGGATGGAGGACGCGAAATGAATGTTGGCTGCCCATTCCACAGGCCCTGCATAGAGGTGCGGTGCCATCTGGGCGTTATAAACTTCGGCCATGGCGGCGACTTTTTTCATCTCCCAAATGCCGCCTGCACGGCCCAAAGCCGGTTGCAAAATTGTGGCCGCGCCCGCGCGCAGAACTGGTGCGAACTCCGCCTTTGTGGTCAACCTTTCGCCGGTCGCTATAGGGATACGCACCGCGCGAGCCACTTTGCCCATTTCTTCGACGCTGTCAGGAGGAATGGGCTCTTCGAACCAAAGCGGGCTGTAGGGTTCCAAAGCTTGCCCCAACCGAATGGCGCCAGCGGTGGTGAACTGGCCATGCGTGCCAAACAACAGATCAGCCTTGTCGCCTACGGCTTCGCGGATCGCTTTGCAAAAAGCCACGGACATCGTGATGTCCGACATAGCAGGCATATGCCCGCCGCGCATGGTGTAGGGGCCTGCGGGGTCAAATTTGACCGCAGTGTATCCTTTGGCGACCATGGCCGCGGCACTTTCGGCAGCCATCTCAGGCGACGTCCAAAAGGCGGTCATATCGTGATCGGGCAGGGGATACAGGTACGTATAGGCTCGAATGCGTTCGTTTATCTTGCCGCCAAGCAGCGCGTAAACGGGGCGGTTGCGGGCTTTGCCCAAGATGTCCCAGCAGGCGATCTCCAACCCCGAAAAAGCGCCCATCACGGTCAAATCTGGGCGCTGCGTAAAGCCCGAGGAATAGGCGCGTCGGAACATCAATTCGATGTTTTCGGGGTTTTCGCCTGCCATGTGGCGGTCAAAAACGTCCTTGATTACTGCGGTCATGGCCTGCGGGCCGACACTAGCGGCATAGCACTCGCCCCAGCCCACGATCCCGTTGTCAGTGGTCAGCTTGACCAATATCCAATAGCGCCCCCCCCATCCCGGTGCGGGTGGGGCTGTGACAATGACATCCACGTCCTTCAATATCATTTCGCAGTCCTCAATTTGAATGCGCGGGGTAAGGTGCAGCTTGTCTGCACGTTAGGTGTCAAAAACGATGACGTTGCGGCGGGCAGCGCCGGTTTTTGTGTCTTCAATGGCCTCATTGATCTGATCAAGACGCCACCGTCCCGATATCAGCTCATCCAGCTTTAACCGCCCTTGCGCATACAGATCGACCATCCACGGGATATCCCGCTGGATCACCACATCCCCCATTTTTGAGCCAACCATGCCCTGACCAACGGCTGCCATCATCACGGGCTCATAGCTCGATAAAGCTCCAGAATGTGGCATTCCCACCATGACCACCTTGCCGCCGTTGCCCAGATAGCGTGGGGCCTGATCATAGGCAGGAATGGCGCCGACCGTCACGATGACCGCGTGGGCGCCGCGCCCTCCCAATGCGTCTATCGCATCCCGCCAAGGTTTTTCCCCCGTGGCCAACACACCGTGGGTTGCGCCGAATTCTTTGGCCACCTGCAGCTTTTCGGCGCTCATGTCGACGGCAACGATGCGGCGGGCCCCGGCGATGCGTGCCCCTTGGATAGCATTTAGACCCACACCGCCGGCACCGATCACCACAACATCTTGGCCCGCGCGCAAACCCGCAGCGTTTACCACGGCACCAACGCCGGTGATAACACCACAGGCGATGAGGCTGGCCGCTTCGGCGGGTATACTCTTGTCGATCTTGACCACTTGGTTCTGGTCCACGACGACCTTTTCAGCAAAGCCGCCGGTCGCCATCGCTTGGTGCAGTTTCGTGCCGTCAACCGTCGCAATTGGCCCCGTGTCACCATCATAGGGTGTTTCGCATTGCGTGGGCACGCCGCCCGCGCAGCTACCGCAGGTTCCACAGGCGCGGATCAATGTCACGACAACGCTGTCGCCCACATCCACGCCATTTACACCCGGGCCAACAGCGCTGACAGTGCCTGCCGCTTCATGGCCGTAAACGGCGGGCAATGATCCCCCCCACGCTCCGCCCGCGTATGAAATATCGGAATGGCAAATCGCAACTGCGGCGAGGGTCACCTCAATCTCGCCTGTCTCAGGCGCACGAATCAGGATGTCTTCGACAACGAGTGGCTCGCCAAAAGCATGGCATACGGCGGCTTTGATCTTTTGCATGGTGGGATGTCTTCTTTTACGGGTCTATCTGCTCTGATGCAGCGTGCCGGGATGATACCGCCCGTGCAAGCCTTTTCACGACGCGGGCGCGTCGCGGTTGTGCTTTAAGTGTTTCGCGTTGGTGCTCGCAGGACAAAAACGACCAATCCCACGGCTACCAAACCGGCCGACAGCACAAAAGGGGCACCGGGCAAATACACAGGGGCATCCGGTGTCGTAAAGGCAGCAAAGGTGCCCGTCATAATCATCGGAGAAAAAATCATGGCTAACGCGCTGATAGAGGTCAGCGCACCTTGAAGTTCGCCTTGCGCGTCAGGCCCTACGGCTTTTGACATGATGCCTTGCAGGGCAGGCGTGATCACAGCCGCCAGTGCGGCGACAGGCACAAGAATAAGTGCAACCGTGCCGCTGGTGACAAAGGCCAAAGCCAAGAAGGCGAAAATATCAAATATATGACCGTAAACCACCGTTCCCTTTTCGCCCAACACGCGCATCACGGGACGGATCAGCCCGCCTTGGACAATGGCCAGCATGATCCCGAATAGTGCAAGGCTTAGCCCAATGGTGGACGGATCCCAGCCAAAGCGTTCCTTGCCAAAAAATGCCCATATTGCCGGATACACGGTAAAGGCAACCTGATAGATGAAAAACACCAGCAGCATGGGCCCCAAACCCGGTAGTTTACCAAGGTGGCGCAGGCTTCCCAAAGGGTTGGCGCGGCGCCAGTCAAAGGCGCGGCGATTTTCTTCTGCCAGCGTTTCCTTCAGCACGAAATAGCCAAAAACAGCGTTTAGTCCGGCCAAAGCAGCGGCGGCATAAAAGGGCGCGCGGGTGCCAAATTCCGCCAGAAACCCGCCAATCAGTGGCCCCAGTACAAAGCCCATCCCAAACGCTGCACCAATCAGGCCAAAGTTTGCCGCCCGGTCCTCGGGTGCCGAGATATCGGCCATATAGGCGTTCGCCGTTGATTGCGTGGCAGCCGTGATCCCACCCACGATGCGCCCCGCAAGCAAGAGCCAAACACTGCCCGCCACGGCCATCACCAGATAATCCAGCGACAAAATAACCAAAGACAACAGCAACACAGGCCGCCGGCCGAAACGATCCGATAACGCGCCAATCACAGGACCAAAGAAAAACTGCATCGCGGCAAATACGGTCGACAGAATGCCACCCCATATCGCAGCCGTCCCAAGGTCGCCTGCGCCCACTTCTTGAAACAAATCGGGCATCACAGGGATGATCAATCCGATCCCCATGGCATCAATCATCATGGTCAGCAAAATAAAGATAACAGCAGGTTTCACGGATCAGAGTGCTCGAACACGGGCAACAAAGTCATGCGCTTGCATGGGGGCGTCGCCCAGTTGTGCATATGTGTCAAACAATTCGTCGGGTAGATCGCCAAACTGTGTCATAGCGACATCGCGCAGTTGGGTCGGGCCCGCCAGCGCCTTGGAACAAAGCTCTTTGGTAGTTTGCTGTGCTTGGGGTCGGGACATTTGGGCGCTCAGCGCAAAGCTCAGCGCTTCGGCGTGGCACAGACCCAACCCTGCGTCGATTGCCGCGGTCATGCGCGCTGGGTCGGGGCGCATATCGTGCATCAGTGTTGTTGCTTGCTGCAAAGCGGCCGCTGCACCCAGCGCGATTTGTGGCATGAGCATCCATTCGGTGAACCAAGCACCGGCGTCTCTTTGATGGCTGTGTGTGCCTGCGATGCCCCAGCCTGCGTGCTGGGTACGCGTTTGCGCGGCCAATGCCACCAAGGTGGTTGCCGTCACAGGGTTCTGTTTCTGTGGCATGGTTGAGGACGCGCCAGCGGCGTCAAAGCTTATTTCGCCGATGTCACTGCTGGCCAGTTGTATCGCAGTTTGCCCGATCGCACCAAGCGTTGTTGTCAAACCAACCATCCAATCTGCGATACGCATGACCGGGCCGCGGTCAGTATGCCACGTGCGTTTGGGGTCATTCAGGCCGATCGCTTGGGCGAGGGCTGCACGTTGATCTGCCGCCGTAGTCCCCAGTGCTGACGCCGTTCCGGCAGCTCCAGACAGCGACACCCAAAGGCTGCCATTGCGCAAGGCCGGTAAAGCCTCAAGCGCGTCAATCAGCGGGTTTCCCCATTGCGCCAAGACCGCGCCCCATGAGGTCAGCACAGCATGTTGCCCATAGGTGCGTGCTAGCATCGGGGTGTCTTTGTGGGTCTCGGCGTGACCCGCCATGGTGCTCAGCAGTGTTTTAAGGTCAGCCTCGGCCAGCAGTAGCGCTTGACGCAGGCGCAGCATCAAGCCCGTGTCGATAACATCCTGAGAGGTCGCACCCCAGTGCATATATTGCGCATGTTCAGGCGCGTTCATTTCTGCGCGAAAAGCCTCAACCAGACCGGGCACGCAAACTCCGTTCGCCCCTGTGGCTTTGGCCAGTGCGCCGGGGTCGATTTGTATCTCAAGGCTGGCGCGTTGGATGGCAGCAGCGCTAATTTCAGGGATGATCCCCATGCCGCCCTGCACCTTGGCCAAGGCCCCTTCAACCACGAGCATGGCGCGAATGGCCGCCGTATCTGAAAACAGACGGCCCGTATCGCCTGTGGGGAACAGATGTGCATAAAGCGGGCTGTCGAATACACTAGCCGCCATATATCACCGGTAGCCTCCGTTGTATTTCAGTCATTCATGCCCCAGACTTTTCAGAAAATCAGTGATCGCTTTGGCATAGTTTTCAGGCTGTTCGACACATGGCAAATGGCCTGCATTGCGGATCAGGTGGAACTGGCTGCCGGGGATCAGATCAACCGTTTCCCGCACCAGATCAGGCGGGGTTGAGCCATCCTCAGACCCGGCGATGCCCAGCGTGGGCAGGCGTAGACTGGCTGTTGTGGTGTAGAAATCCGTGCCCGAGATCGCCGCCGAACAGCCCATGTAGCCCGCGTCTTCCTGCCGGGTCAGCATATTGCGCCATAGCTCCAGCTCAGGTGTTGCGCGGAAGGCAGCGGAAAACCACCGCTCCATCACCGCATCGGCCAGCTTTTCGATGCCGCCGCTGGCCACATCAGCGATGCGTGCGTCCCACATCTGGGTGTTGCCGATCTTGGCCCCGGTGTTTGACAGCACCATGCCGCGCATCAGGTCAAGCCGCTTGACCGCCAAGCCTTGTGCGATCATCCCACCGATGGAGAGCCCGACAAACACGCAGTCTTTCACACTCAGAAAGTCGAGCAGGTTTTCCGTGTCCGAGACCAGAGCGCCCATGGAATAGGGCGCCTTGGGGCAGGTGGTCAGGCCATGACCGCGTTTATCAAACCGGATGAGGCGCAGACCCGGTGGCAGCAACGGCAAAATAGGATCCCATAGGCGCATGTCAGTGCCCAGCGAATTTGCAAACACCACAGGCGGGCCATCATCGGGGCCATCCACGCGGTAATGCATCCGAATATCGCCAAGCTCGACCATGTTCATATCAACTCTCCTGCGTTACGCGGCGGTGCCAAATCGGCCAAGTGCGTGCTGAAACACATCCGCATCCACATTGCCGCCGGAAATCGTGACAATGACATTGTCTTGGTCCAACTCATGCCCTTTGAACAGCGCAGCCGCCAACGCCACCGCGCCGCCGGGTTCTGCCACAACCCGCACGTCATTAAAGGCTACGGCCATAGCGTGCAAAGCTTGATCGTCGCTGACTACTAAACCCGGCCCAACAAGCCGCTGCAAAATCGGAAAAGTAATCTCGCCCGGTATGGGAGAGACGATGGCGTCGCAAATGCTGCCGGATGTCTGCGCATTGCTGAGCCGCGTGCCTGCGATCAGCGACCGGGCCATGTCGTCAAAACCTTCGGGCTCCACCGGGCGCACGCGGAACGACGGGGCCTCAGCCTCAAGCGCGAGGGCAATGCCAGAGGCAAACCCGCCCCCGCCGCAACACACAAGGACATCTGCGGATGTGACCCCTGCTTGGGCGGCTTGTGCTGCGATCTCGAGGCCGGCAGTGCCTTGGCCTGCGATCACTTGTTCGTTGTCAAAGGGCTTGATCAACGTGAGCCCCCGCGCCTCTGAGATTTTGGCGCCAATGGCGTCGCGGTCTTCGCCAGCGACCCGGTCATACAGCACCGTTTCCGCGCCCAGTGATCTGGTGTTGTCAATCTTCACCTGCGGGGCGTCCGCTGGCATGATGATCACCGCAGAGGTGCCGAACTGCTGTGCTGCCAGTGCGATGCCTTGGGCGTGGTTGCCACTGGAATAGGCGATGATGCCGCGTTGCAATTGATCATCCGACAACGCCGAGATTGCCGAAAGCGCGCCGCGGTACTTGAAACTGCCGGTATATTGCAGGCATTCGGCCTTTACCCAGACGCGGCGCCCGGCCATCTCGTTCAGCGCATGGGATGACAGCAGCGGCGTGCGGCGCACATGGCCGTCCAGCCGCTGCGCGGCGGCGCGGATCATGTCGATGTTCATTTCAGCGCGCCCACCCATGTTTGCAAAGCTGCAACCGCTTCGGGCTCGTCCAAAAAGGGGATGTGCCCGCGCCCCACGACAGTGGCCGTAATCATACCGGGCATGCGCGACTGCATCTCGCCCAGAGTTGCATGAGAGAACAGGTCAGAGTTTTCACCCCGGATACACGCCAAAGGTATTCCATTCAGCGCATCAAAATACGGCCATAGGTCTGGGGCGACTTGCGCGCCCTGTTCTTCGACGGCAGCGCGCAATTTTGGATCATAGGTGAAATCCAGCCCGTCATCTTTGCGCACAAAGTGTTTTACGGCCTCTTCCATCCAGCGTGAAAACGGCACCCCTTGAAACCCTGGCATCCCACGTTCAAGGCCACGTGCAGCTTCGACATGGTTTTTAGAGCCCGGTTTGCGGCCCAGATAGCTCATGATATAGCTCAGACCGTCGGCTTCAATGACCGGCCCGATGTCATTCAAAGCGACGCCGGTCAGCCGGTTTTTCGCCCCCATCGCAAGACCCATTGCCAATAGACCGCCACGCGATGTGCCCAATATGGCCACGCGTTCAAGTCCCAGATGATCCAGCAATTCTATGACATCCCTGCATTCGACAACAAGATTATAGTTGCGCCAGTTAGGGTCCCAGTCTGATTTGCCGCGTCCGCGATAGTCCAGTTTGATCAGCCGCACCTTTTGCAGATGTGGCGTGATATAGTCAAAATCCGCAGTGGTCCGCGTCAAGCCGGGCAGACACAGGATCGGCGTGCCATCGCCTTCGTCTTCATAATACAGCGTCAGATTGTCCGAGGTTTTGAACGTCGCCATTACAGTCCTGCCACTTGGGGTATACGGGTCAGATCGGGCAGGGTGTGCGCTGGCCGCCACGGTAGCCGGTCCACGGGATCGCCGGCGCGGTTCACCCAAGCGGTTTGAAACCCATACCCCGTCGCACAGCCCGCATCCCATCCGTTGGAAGAGACAAACAGGACCTCGTCCTTGTCACAGCCAAAGCGTTTGCAGACCAGATCATAGACCTTTGCGTCCGGTTTGAAGACGCCGACACTATCCACAGAAAGCGTATCATCCAGCAATTCGGTGATGCCTGCCGAGGACACAGCACCTTCTAGCATATCGACGGACCCATTTGACAGGATGGCGGTATTGAGCCCCGCGCCCTTTAAAGTTGCCAGCATATCCGGCACTTCGGGATAGCTTTGCAATTCCCAGTAAAGTGCGAGTAGTCGTTCGCGCAAAGCGGCGTCTTCTCCATGTCCACATTTCTCAAGCGCCCAGTCGAGCCCCTCTTGCGTCACAACCCAAAAGTCTTCATGGGCTCCGACGACCGCGCGCAGCCACGTGTACTGCAATTGCTTTTGACGCCAGTGTTCGGCCAATTGCGGCCATGTCGTCTTTATATGTTTGAAATCAGGTTCGGATGCAGCCTGTCGCGCAGCGGCGGCAACATCAAATAGCGTGCCGTAAGCATCAAAAATACAGGTCGTGATGGGCATTGGTCTGCTCCTCCTGCCGGTTGAAGTCAGAGTGTCACGCCGTGCCGCCCGGTAAAAGAGGGAATTGGCCTGTTTTCAGCTTTACTCCCCAAGCGTGGACAGGCAGTCTGACACCAACCCTGAAGAACCCGCGCAGATACGCGGCCTTCGCAGTTCATTTTCAAACATGATTGGATAAAAGATGACCCAAGTTAAATCGGGTGACGTTGTCGCCATTCACTACACTGGCACTTTGCTGGACGGGACAACCTTTGACAGCTCTGACGGGCGCGACCCGCTCGAATTTACGGTCGGGTCGGGTCAGATTATCCCTGGGTTGGACGTGGCGCTGCCCGGCATGGCTGTGGGCGACAAAAAGAAAGTCCAGATTGCGTGTGATCAGGCATATGGACCGATCAATCCTGAAATGAGGCAAGCCGTCCCGCGCGAAGGTATCCCAGCCGAGATTCCCTTGGACATCGGCACACAACTTCAAATGCAAACGCCAGAGGGTCAACCCTTGCCCGTCATGGTCGTGGAAGTGGATGAGGCAACAGTGACCTTGGATGCCAACCATCCGCTGGCGGGTAAAGACCTTACCTTTGACATAGAAGTCATGCGGATTGACCCTGCATCCTGAACCGACGCCTGAAGGTAAATCTCTGTTAACGATAAAGCATAAGCTTTGTTGAATTAAAGCTTACGCTTTTCGTATAACAGCGGTGTCAGTTAAATGACCTGACCGGATCAGAAGGTCCTCTTCGTTCATTCGTTTAGAGGAGTTGCTTATGTCTACTGCGTCACAAGAACCAAACGACAAGCCGATGTTGAATGTTGTGCAGGTCATTGCCGTCCATGGGGTTATCACCACGGGGACGATTGGCGGTCTATTCGCATCTGGGATGTCTTTTGGGGCGTCGTTTATTGTAGGATGCATGGGCGGTGCGGTAGTAACCGTAGGTGCCCTGTTAACAGCTGCACTTGTGGCGGACCGGCGGGAAAACAACCAAAACGTTGACCGGAACAGTGCCGGGCACACGTCTAATCTGTCGGGCCCTCCTTTGGTCCAAGGTCAGTTCAGCACGATCGAGGCGTTGTGGAATTCCGATCGTTTGCTTGAGATTGAATATGCCCGAGAGAGAAAATCAGGCATTGTCGGATCGCGCAAATACGCGCCTACATCGGCGGAAGTCATTGATATGTGGGAAGAAGACGCTGCATCTGATGCGGTAGAGCACTTGAGCAAAATAGGGTTTTTAAAGCGTCAAGAGCGCCGCAAGAACACCGAAAAGGCGGAGTACTTTGGCCAAGAACGGCGCGTGGCAACCCGCTGAGTTTCCCCAATTAGTTCGTTTAGGGGTGCCTGACAGGCGCCCCTAAAAAGCGTTGTGCAAAGCAGATTTGAATGGGGTTCGGTTACGGGCGTATTGCCTGGGAAAGGCTCGCTTCAACCCTGACATCGTCATTCCCTTGTGAGGGATCATCAACTGGCTGGGTGACTTCTACCGGCCCTAACATATCCGCAAACGGTGTATCGGCCAGATAGGTCGCGACCATCGGTTTCACTTCTTCAACGCCTTCGGCGAGTTTGGGGCCCCAAACGGGGTCAGACCAGATAGACGTGGAAAGCGTGACCATCGCGACAGGCATTAAAACACGCGCGAAAAAACGGGCGCTGCGCGACCGCTTTGCGTATGCCTTTTGACGGCGTAGGCGTTTATCAACATGCGTAACCATGTGTGACACGTGCCTGCGCAATGCGGCATCATTTAGGCGCTCGTGTGAAGTCACGAAGAACGTTAGATATTTTCGCCCTGCGGCATGCCCAGAACGTGATACCCGCCGTCCACTCGGATGATTTCGCCGGTGGTGCAGGCCCCTGCGTCTGAGGCTAGATAAACCGCGGTGCCGCCCACAGCTTCCAGTGTCGCGTTTGACCGTAACGGCGCGTTTTGATCCGTATGTTTATAGGTCTTTCGTGCGCCACCAATCGCGGCACCGGCCAGTGTTTTCATGGGGCCGGGCGAAATTGCATTCACTCGGATCCCCTCTGGCCCCAGGTCGTTCGCAAGATAGCGTGTGGCGCTTTCCAAGGCTGCTTTGGCCACACCCATCACATTGTAATTGGGCACAACGCTGTTGCTGCCCTGATAGGTCAGGGTCATCAGCGTTCCCCCGTTTTCAACCATCATCGGATGTGCGCGGCGTGCCACTTCGATAAAAGAATAGGCGCTGATATCCATGGTTTGTTTAAAGTTCGCACGGCTGGTGTCGAGGAAACGACCGGTCAGTTCTGCTTTGTCCGAAAATGCAATGGCATGGACTACAAAATCAATCGTGGACCAGCGTGCGCCCAACTGCTCAAAAGCACCGTCCAGTGACGCGTCGTCCGTCACATCCACATCGACCATAAAGTCCGATCCGACCGATTCCGCGAGCGGCTTTAATCGCGACCCAAAAGCCTCGCCCTGATAGGTAAAGGCGAGCTCTGCCCCCGCTTGCGCCATTGCTTTGGCAATGCCCCATGCGATGGATCGTTCGTTCGCCACACCCATGACGAGCCCGCGTTTTCCTGCCAAAAGACCTGACATATCAATTTACCCCAAATACTTGGACAGGATCATCGACCCGTTTGTCCCACCAAACCCAAAGGAATTCGTCATCACAGAATCGAGGCCAGCGTTGTCGACGCGCTCTTGCGCGATCTCTTCTGGCTTTAACGCAGGGTCGAGGTTTTGCACATTGATCGACTTGGTGATGAAGTCATTGTCGAGCATCAACAGCGAGAAGATCGCCTCCAGCGCGCCCGCCGCACCCTGTGCGTGACCGGTCATGGATTTGGTCGAGCTTACAGGCGGGGTGTTGCCCTCGCCAAAGACGCGGCGTACCGCTTCGATTTCGCCCACATCGCCTACAGGCGTCGAGGTGCCATGCGCGTTGATATAGCCGACCTTGCGGCCTTCGGGCAGAGTCTCGAGCGCCAAGCGCATTGCGCGCTCACCACCTTCGCCGGATGGGGCCACCATGTCATGGCCGTCGGATGTTGCAGCGTAGCCGGTAACCTCGGCGTAGATTTTGGCACCCCGCGCCAGCGCGTGGTCGAGGTCTTCCAATACGACGATCCCGCCGCCGCCAGAGATAACAAAACCGTCACGGTCCGCGTCAAAGGCGCGGCTCGCTTGTTCGGGCGTGTCGTTATATTTGCTGCTCATGGCACCCATGGCGTCAAAGAGGCACGAGAGCGTCCAGTCCAATTCCTCGCCGCCGCCGGCGAACATCACGTCCTGTTTGCCGAGCATGATTTGTTCAGCCGCGTTGCCAATGCAATGCAGCGAAGTCGAACAGGCAGACGTGATCGAATAATTGATGCCTTTGATCTTGTAGGCGGTGGACAGGTTTGCGCTGACAGTTGAAGACATGCACTTGGGCACTGCAAACGGGCCGATCCGTTTGGTTGCCCCTGTGTTGGCCACGACATTATGTGCGGTCAACATCGCACTTGTTGAAGGGCCGCCAGAGCCCGCGACCAAGCCGGTGCGCGGATTGGAGACGATGGTTTCATCAAGCCCTGCGTCCTCAATCGCTTGCCCCATCGCGATATACGCATAGGCAGCACCCGGACCCATAAAACGCAGCGTGCGCTTGTCGACATGTTCGGCCACGTCTATTTTTAACGTTCCGGCAACTTGGCTGCGAAAGCCGTGCTCGACCATCTCTGGGCTGGCGACGATGCCGCTTTTGCCTTCTTTGAGCGAGGCGAGAACCTCGGGCACATTGTTTCCGATGGATGAGACGATGCCCAGACCTGTCACGACGACGCGGCGCATGGCGCACTCCTTTTATTCTTGCGGCTCTGCCTTAGTTCTCGGAGAGCGCAACCTTCATATCTGTCACTTGGTAGATGGTTTCGCCATCTGCTTCCACACGGCCATTCGCCACGCCCATTGTCAAGCGTCGGGTCTGCAAAGCCTTGGTGAAATCAACATAGTACGTGAGCATTTTGCGATCAGGGCGCACCATGCCTGTCAGTTTCACTTCGCCCACACCCAGTGCATAGCCGCGCCCTTGCCAGCCGCGCCAGCCCAGGTTGAAGCCGGTGAGCTGCCACAGACCGTCAAGACCCAGACAGCCGGGCATGATCGGGTTGCCGGGGAAGTGGCAATCAAAAAACCATAAGTCCGGAGTGATGTCGAATTCTGCCACAACATGGCCTTTGCCGTGCTCGCCTGCGTCCTCGGAGATGCTGGTGATGCGGTCCATCATCAGCATCGGGGGCTCTGGCAGTTGCGCGTTTCCGGGGCCGAAAAGCTCCCCACGGGCGCATTTCAAAAGGTCGTCTTTGTCAAAACTTGTGGGGTATTGGGCCATACTGGCACGTCTCCTGCTCGGCATCCTGATTGGGCCTGACCCCTCTAGCATTGTGCCTGTGTGTCCTGCAAGGGCATGCGACACGCCTGTGCACATGCTGCATGTGCACAGGTTTGGTAGGTGTCTGCGAACTCTTTGCCGGTTTTGAATTGAAAATCATTCGCAAAAGCCTTTATATAGGACAAGAACGATGAAAGAGGCTTTCATGAACGACGTGCGACTTGCAAAAGGGACATCTTGGCTGGCGACAGCAGGATTGCGCCCAACCCGTCAGCGGGTAACCCTTGCCGCATTGCTGATGGGCGACGGTAATCATCGTCACGTCACGGCTGAAAGCTTGTTCGGCGCGGCCAAAGATCAGGGCGAGGCGGTATCGCTCGCGACAGTTTACAACACGTTGCGGGCGTTCTGCGATGCGGGCCTTGTGCAAGAGGTCACAGTGGACGGATCGAAAAGTTATTTTGACACGAACACCCATGATCACCCGCATTTTTACTGGGAAGACGAAGATAAACTGACAGATGCCCCGTCTGAGGATCTGGTCATCTCGCAGTTGCCTGACGCGCCAGAAGGTGCGGAGATTGCATCGGTAGACGTGGTCATTCGCCTGCGCCGGAAGCCCTAGCGCATAGGTGGGCCAAGGCCCACCTTACCCCGCGCGGATAAGAGACGTAGTGCATGTCGCATCCACTGATTTCACAAGACTTGATCGACACCTATGCCGCTGAAGGTGTGGTCGTTGTGCGGGGATTGTTTGCAGATCACGTCGAGACTTTGCGCGCAGGTGTTGCCCGCAATATGGCGCATCCCGGCCCCTATGCTGCAGAAAATCTGCATGCCCATGAAGTGGGCCGCTTTTTTGATGACTATTGCAACTGGCAACGCATTCCAGAGTTTCGCGAGGTGATCGAAACATCATCTGTGGCACAGGTCGCCGCTACCTTGATGCGCAGCGATAGGGCGCAGGTGTTTCACGACCATGTGTTGGTCAAAGAACCGGGCACGTCGAAACCCACGCCGTGGCATCAGGATGCGCCCTATTATTTCGTAGAAGGGCAGCAAAACGTGAGCTTTTGGTCGCCGCTTGATCCGGTGGAGGAGGCGACTTTGCGCTGCGTGGCAGGATCGCACAAATGGCCCAAGCCTGTGTTGCCCACGCGGTGGCTGTCCGAAAAAGACTTCTACCCCGAC
Source organism: Roseobacter sp. (assembly GCA_045104955.1). Classification (GTDB taxonomy): domain Bacteria; phylum Pseudomonadota; class Alphaproteobacteria; order Rhodobacterales; family Rhodobacteraceae; genus Roseobacter. Next base: position 31,230 of record JBGCDB010000008.1, on the reverse strand, counting down.
AGTGACGCTTACATGCCCGTGCCCGACCCCGATGCAGAAGGCATGACCGTGCGTGAATTTACCTTGGCGCCGGGCGATGCGGTGGCGTTCCATTTTTCAACGTTGCACGGCGCGCGCGGCAATGAGACCGGCAACCGGCGGCGGGCATTTTCACTGCGTATGGTGGGGGATGATGCGCGCTATGTCACGCGGCCCGGTCCCACGTCCCCCCCTTTTCCGGGGCACAAGATGACCGACGGCCAACGGCTGCGTGAAGACTGGTTTCCGGTGCTTTATAACCAGCGCGCGCAAGGCTAGCGCTTTAGAACCACTGGCCGGGCTCCATCAAACCCAAGTCCAACAATTGCCGAGAATGCCATTCAAAGGGTGCTGAATTGTGCCATTTGAACGACTGTATCTCAGCCTTGCTGCCCGGGTTCTGTTTCAGCGCTTTGGCGGTCCGAAACGAGCAAATCGCGGCCGTTAAGTTGTGATGCCACGGGCAGGCGTATGTGTTATATTCCTCGTCATTCAGCGTGTGGTCTTCGAACAGTTTCAATCCGGGCTTGGCGCGAAATAACCCAATCCGGTCAATTTTGCGACGGCTGGAAGGGATGTGTTCTTCAAACCGCCATCGCAATCCGCCATAAAAATCAAGCTGCCGCTCTTTGGGTTCGTGGTTGTTGGCCGCATCCTTGCGGGCCAGCGCGTAATACCCCGAGCGGTCAAGAAAGGCATGATCCAGCGAAACCGCATCTGGGTAGCGTGACAGATCATCCGCGTACAGATCAACGACATACGTCAACATCGCGTCGCGGCGTTCTTCTGCGTGAAAGGTGAGCATCTCGCCGATGGTGCGGGTCTCGCAGAATGGGAAAAACAGATATTCTGCGTTGTAGCAGTAGTACATCCACTGACCGGGCGCGGCATCGATAATCGCGTTGACGGCGGCCTCTGATGCCCCCTCGGCGGTGACATCATAATCTATCCTGTGCACCTGCGTTTGCAAATCCTTGGGCAGATCAAATACGGCCGGCATAAACGTCACGATGGATTTGAACCCGGTTTGATCACAGTGACGCAGGGTCGTGGCAATTTCGACATCGTCTTCAACCAGCACCACGGCGATTGGGCCTTTTGCCAACGCAGGGCGCGCGATCTGCAAAAATTCGGCAAGGCTTTCGTAGCGCATTGTGGTCTCCGCTGGTCGATGTGCCGCAGAAAAGGCGATCTTGACGCGCATTGCAAGCCGTGATGCAGACTGATACTGACCCGCGCAACACCCCAATGATCCGGATACACGCTATGACGACGCCTAAAAAGCTTTTCATCAAGACATACGGCTGCCAGATGAATGTCTATGACAGTGAACGCATGGCCGAAGAGCTGGGTGCCCAGGGCTATGAGCAGACACAAACTGCGGAAGACGCGGATATGATCTTGCTCAATACGTGCCACATCCGTGAAAAGGCGGCCGAAAAAGTCTATTCCGAACTGGGGCGGTTAAAAGCGCTTAAAACGGATAATCCTGATCTGAAAATCGGCGTGACGGGATGTGTGGCCCAAGCTGAGGGCGCAGAGATTATGCGCCGCCAGCCCGCTGTTGATCTGGTGCTAGGGCCGCAATCCTATCACCGCCTGCCACAGATGGAAGCTGCCGTGCGGGCTGGGCAAAAGGCGCTCGATACTGACTTCCCGGCCGAAGACAAATTCGAAGAAATGAAAACGCGCCCCAAGGCCAAGCGCGCGCCATCGGCCTTTCTGACTGTCCAAGAAGGCTGTGATAAATTCTGTGCTTTTTGCGTGGTCCCCTATACCCGTGGGGCAGAGGTCAGCCGCCCTGTGTCGCGGGTGTTGGACGAGGCGCGCAACCTAGTCGAACGTGGTGTGCGCGAGATCACCTTGCTGGGTCAAAACGTCAATGCCTATCACGGGGTAGGCTTGGATGGGTCAGACAACACACTGGCGCAACTGATTTGGGCACTCAATGATGTGGACGGGTTGGAGCGGATCCGGTTTACCACCTCGCACCCCAACGACATGCAAGATGACTTGATTGAGGCCCACCGCGACTGTCCCAAGCTGATGCCTTACCTGCACCTGCCGGTACAATCAGGGTCGGATAAGATTCTTAAGCGGATGAACCGAAGCCACACGGCTGAAAGCTATTTGAAAGTGATTGACCGGATCCGTGCAGCACGCCCTGACATTGTGATGTCGGGTGACTTTATCGTGGGCTTTCCCGAAGAGACCGAAGAAGACTTTCAAGCGACGCTCGACCTGATTGAAGCGGTGAATTATGGTTATGCGTATTCGTTCAAGTATTCGACCCGTCCGGGCACCCCTGCGGCTGAACGTGCGCAGGTCGATAGCGATGTGGCCGATGAACGTTTGCAGCGCATTCAAGCGCTGATCACTGAGCAGCAGCAGGAAATCCAATCTGGCATGGTGGGTCGTGAGGTCAGCGTGCTGGTCGAAAAAACTGGTCGGTTTGAAGGCCAGATGGTGGGTAAATCCGAATACTTGCATGCTGTCCATATCAACGATTGCACCGCCTCGATTGGCGACATCGTGCGCGTTAGAATCAATGAGGCAAAGCGAAACTCGCTCGCTGCCACACTGTGCGAATAGTGGTAAACCTTGCACATTTTTGCCCAAATCCAGCCACATTTTGCTGAGTGATGCCTGATCGGGGACAATCACGCGCCGAATTTGCGCGCCGTCCCGAACAGATTTATTCAATTTCGATCTAACGAGTTCCCCGAACGAAAATTCGTCGTGACGGGCTGTGGTGAAGGATCGGGTGATGAGTATGGCAGTGGTGACTTGGGTGAAACGCGCGGCGGTGGCTGGGGCCTGTGTGCTTTTGACGGTGCAAGCGGGCACGGCAACGGCGCAAACATCATCACAGCGTGGACTGGACAAAGGGCAATACATCCCAAACATCTGGGTAGACCCGGACGGCTGCGAACATTGGGTCATGGATGATGGCATCGAAGGCTACATGACCCCACATGTCACCCGCGACGGTATCCCTGTGTGCCGTGATGGCAACGTTTGTGCATTGCTCAAGACGGATACATTTTTTGCCACTGATAGCTTTCAGATCAGCGCGGATGGTCAAGCGACGTTGCGGTCGTTTTTTCAACAGTCGGAATTCAACACGTTTGCGATCGAAGGGCACACAGACAGCGTAGCCTCTGACGCGTACAACCTGACTTTGTCACGCAACCGCGCCAATACAGTTGCACGCATCGCACAGGCGGCAGGCGTACAAGTCACGGGGGTGCGAGGCTACGGCGAACGTAAACCGGCGGCTTCCAACGCGTCCGAGGCAGGGCGCGCGCAAAACCGCCGTGTCGAAATCATCTGCGTTAGCTAAGGAAAATGGCCATGAAAATTATACAAACGGCCCTGATCGCCAGTATTGCAGTGCTTGCCGGTTGCGCAGAGATCGGGTCAAACAAAGCCTTTGATGATGGCATCGACAGCAAAGAACTGACCAACCTGCGCGCAGGCATATGGGTCGATCCAAATGGATGCGACCACTGGATCATTGACGATGGCGTCGAAGGATACCTATCCGCACGTCTTGATCGCGTCACCGGCAAACCGGTTTGTTCGGGCATCGCACCGCCCACACAAACCGTCGGTGAGTTCAAAGGCGGCTCCACCGTGCTTATTGGTGACATCTTTTAAAGGCGCCCCTCTCTAAGATGTTAAGGCCGGTGCGATAAGCGCGCCGGTCTTTTTTTATACGCCAAAGCGATTTATCGCGCGGCTAGCGCTTGCGTCTGGCGGCGCAAATTGCAACCCTTCTCGCGACTCGTTTCCTTAAGGAGCAGGTATTGCCGCCTAGTGACCCCAGTGCCCCCGACACGCTGATCGCTGCACCCGGTGCTACGGTCGAATTCCCTGATAACCGACTGCTGATTGATCTGTGTGGCGCCTATGACGCCAACTTGGCGCAAATAGAAAAGGCGCTGGGCGTACAGATCGTGCGGCGGGGCAACCAGTTGGCCATAGTAGGGGATGCCCAATCCACCACCGACACCAGTCGCGTGCTGCATGCACTTTATGCCCGGCTTGAAAGTGGCCGCGTTGTCGAGGCCGCAGATGTAGACCGCGAATTGCGCATGGGCCCGTTTGAGGAAATCGCAACACCTGAAAACGGTGACCAGCTTGAGATGCCAATTGGCAACCGGGTGGAAATCCAGACCCGTAAAAAGCGGGTTGAGCCGCGCACGGATGCCCAAAAAGCGTATGTGCAGTCGCTTTTTGACAATGAACTGGCCTTTGGTATCGGGCCGGCGGGCACCGGGAAAACCTATCTGGCGGTCGCTGTGGGTGTGTCCATGTTTCTGTCTGGGCAAGTCGATAAAATCATCTTGTCGCGCCCCGCAGTAGAAGCGGGCGAACGCCTGGGCTTTTTGCCCGGGGACATGAAGGAAAAAGTCGACCCCTACATGCAGCCCTTGTATGACGCGTTGGGTGATTTTCTGCCGGGCAAGCAACTGGCGCGCCTTATCGAAGAGAAGCAGATCGAAATTGCGCCTTTGGCGTTTATGCGCGGGCGGACGCTGTCTAATGCCTTTGTGGTGCTGGACGAGGCGCAAAACGCCACAACCATGCAGATGAAAATGTTCCTGACGCGTCTGGGCGAAGGGCCGCGCATGGTGATCACGGGCGACCGTACGCAGATTGATTTGCCACGCGGTACAGCTTCGGGGTTGGCGGATGCAGAACGGCTGTTGAAATCCATTCCCAAGATCAGCTTTAACTACTTCACGTCAAAAGATGTTGTGCGCCACCCCCTTGTCGCTGCGATCATTGAGGCTTATGAGGCCGATCCGCCCAAAACATAAACACCGGGCGCTACCTTTTGTGAGAACCCGATTTTGGAAATCGATATACTGATCGAAGACGCTCGTTGGCACGAGGTCGCATTGGAAACGCTGGCGCAAAACGCGATCGTGGCGACCTGTTCACATATGGGGGTATCACAAGACGCAACCGAGGTTTCTGTATTGGCTTGTGACGACGTGCGCATTGCCGTGCTCAATGCTGATTTTCGTGAAAAACATCAGGCGACCAATGTGTTAAGCTGGCCGTCCGAGAATTTGGCCGCAGCGGTGCCGGGGGCTGAACCCAGCGTTCCCATGCCCGATATGACGGGTGTTTTAAGCTTGGGCGATATCGCAATTGCATTTGAAACCTGTGCGCGCGAGGCACAGGAATTGGACAAACCTCTGTCCGAGCATATCACCCATCTGATCGTTCATGGAACGTTACACTTGCTGGGCTATGACCATATACGTGACCCCGATGCCACGCTAATGCAGGGAATCGAGGCTGAAATACTTGGCAAAATGGGTCTGAATGACCCATATAGAACGTAACGGGCGGGATTAGCCGCTTTAACTCAGTACAGGACCCAATGGGCGACAACGACGGATCATCTGACGCAGCGCAACGCGCGCGCGAGGAAATTGAAACCTCACAAGACATCGACGCAACACGACAAGGCGGTTTTTTAAGCCGTGTCATCGGGGCATTCAGCCCTTCAGATGACGAGGTCGAAGACGAACCACCCCGTGAGCAATCGGACAGGCCGCATACCCACGGGATGATGAACCTGCGCCGCATGCGCGTGGAGGACGTGTGCGTTCCCAAAGCTGAAATCATGGCGATTCCAGTCACCTCTTCTCTGGACGAAGCGGTGGCTGTCTTTAAAGACAGCGGGCTGACGCGATTACCGGTCTATGACGGCACGCTGGATACGCCAATTGGGTTTTTGCACCTCAAAGATGTGGCGCTGACGCATGGCTTTAATGGCGGCGGGAAAGATTTTGACCTGCGCGCCATGTTGCGCCCGCTGTTGTTCGTGCCGCCGTCTATGACCATCGGGGTATTGCTGACTAAAATGCAAGCCGAACGGCGGCACATGGCCTTGGTGATTGACGAATATGGTGGCGTCGACGGGTTGGCGACGATCGAGGATCTGATCGAACAGGTCATCGGCGAGATCGAAGATGAACATGACATCGACGAGGGGCTGTATTTCACACAGGAAAAAGCGGGATGTTATTTGGCTTTGGCCAAAACGCCGCTTGAGGATTTTGAGGCCGAGATTGGGCAATCTTTGACCCATCACGAAGAGGTCGACGAAGAAGACATCGAAACCCTGGGCGGCCTGGTGTTTATGCTATCGGGCCGTGTGCCCGCGCGAGGCGAGGTCGTCGTGCATCCTGACGGCCCCGAGTTTGAAGTGATCGACGCGGACCCCCGCCGCATTAAGCGGCTGCGCGTGCGGATGGTGGCAGGCTCTGCGTGAGCGGTGACGCTCGTGCCTCGGCATCTGGGCTGCATCATTGGCTAGGCCATGGCCCGCGTCTGGTCGTGGCACTGATTGCGGCCGCGTTCGGGGCGTTTGGTGCTTTTGGACAAGCCCCCTTTGACCACCCCATCGCGATGCTTTTATCGCTGGCGGCAGGCTTTATCCTGTGGCGTGCGCAACCCACAGCACGGGCAGCGGGGGTTGTGGGTTGGGTTTTTGGCGCGGGGTATTTTGCCGTTGCCCTGTCGTGGATTGTCGAACCCTTTCAGGTAGATGTGGCCCGTCATGGCTGGATGGCCCCGTTTGCACTGTTGTTTCTAAGCACGGGGCTTGCGCTGTTTTGGGGGGCTGCGTTCTGGCTTGCGCGGCGGCTTTCAGCAGCTGCTATCTTTTTGGTGGTCACGTGGACCGGAGCCGAGATGCTGCGCGCCTACATATTCACAGGCTTTCCTTGGGCGAGCCCTGCACAAACTGTGATAGATGGCCGGTTTGCAACCCTTTTGCCGCTGCTTGGTCCACATGGGGCGACGTTGTGTTTGATGGCGTTGGCTTGGGCGTTGTCCTTGCCGTCTACGCCTCAGGTGGGTGGGTCAATGCGTGCAGGGCAGGCCGCTTTGCTCGCAGGTGCAGCGTTCGCGTTTTATTTGCCGCAGGTCAGGCCCCCATCCGAGCTGACCGGTCATTGGGTGCGCCTGATCCAGCCGAATGCCGAACAACACTTGAAATGGCAGCCGGGGTGGGCCGAAATGTTCGTCCAGCGGCAAATGGACTATACCGCTGCTGCGTCGCGCGAAACGGAGCAGGCGCCCAGCCTGATCATTTGGCCAGAAACAGCCGTTCCATGGCGGCTTGAACAAGCGCAGCCGTTTCTGGCTCAGATCAGCGAAGCGGCGGGTGACGTGCCGGTCGCCTTGGGTGCGCTGCGACAGCAGGGCGACACGCTGTTCAACGCGGTGGCTTTGGTCATGGCCCAAGGGCAGTTGGCCGATGTCTATGACAAACATCATCTGGTGCCTTTTGGCGAATACATCCCCGGTGCGCGATTTTTAGAAGGATGGAATATTTCGGGCCTTGCCAGCCGCGGGCGTGGGTTTGGCGCGGGTTCAGGTCCGCGGGTGATGGATTTTGGCGCGTTGGGCACTGGGTTGCCACTGATCTGCTACGAGGCGGTCTTTGCTCACGGTGTGAACGGCGCTGACACGCGTCCGGATTTTATTTTCCAAGTGACGAATGACGCATGGTTTGGCCAGTACGCAGGGCCGCAACAACATCTTGCTCAGGCGCGGATGCGCGCCATAGAACAAGGGCTGCCTTTGATGCGCGCGGCCAATACCGGCATTTCTGCTATGATTGATCCTAAAGGCAGGATAATCGCGCAACTGCCCTTGGGTGTGGCAGGGTTTGTCGATGCGCCGCTGCCAAAGCCCCTTAACAAAACATTATACAGTCGTACTGGCGATTTACCGATGCTCGGATTGCTTTTGTTAAGTGTGTCCTACGCTGCGTTTCTTTCTGCGCGCAGGCGTCGCACAGATAGTCATTGACGGGTCCACACCACGCCTTTATGCACGCGCAATTGCACCACAACGGCTTCCTGGCGTGGTGCGTTGTGTTTATTGGAGCAAACATGCCACGAAAAAATTATACGTTCACGTCGGAATCAGTCTCTGAGGGGCATCCGGACAAAGTCTGCGACCGCATATCGGACGCTGTTCTTGATGCCTTTCTCGCGGTGGAGCCCGAGGCGCGTGTCGCAGCTGAAACTTTTGCTACAACCAACCGTGTTGTCATTGGTGGCGAAGTGGGGCTTTCGGACAAGGCGACGCTGCACGACTATATGGGGCGTATCGAAGATATCGCGCGGGCCTGCATCAAAGACATCGGCTATGAGCAAGATAAATTCCACCATGCAACCTGCGAGATTACCAACCTTTTGCACGAACAGTCCGCTCATATCGCACAGGGTGTAGATGCCGGTGCGGACAAAGACGAAGGCGCGGGCGACCAGGGGATCATGTTTGGTTTTGCCTCGAACGAGACGCCCGAGTTGATGCCTGCACCGATCCATTACGCGCACGCAATTTTGCGCCGCTTGGCCGAAGTGCGCAAAGACGGAACAGAACCAACACTGCGTCCTGATGCGAAAAGCCAGCTTTCTGTGCGCTACGAAGACGGCAAGCCCGTCGGTGTGACGTCGATTGTTCTGTCGACACAGCACGCAGACGAAGCGCAGACTTCAGATGATATCCGCGCAATTGTTGAGCCCTATATTCGCGACGTCCTGCCCGAAGGCTGGATCACTGGCGACACTGAATGGTGGGTAAACCCGACCGGTACGTTCGTGATCGGTGGCCCGGATGGGGATGCGGGCCTGACAGGCCGTAAAATCATCGTAGACACCTACGGCGGGGCGGCCCCGCATGGGGGTGGCGCGTTTTCGGGTAAGGATCCGACGAAAGTGGACCGCTCTGCTGCGTATGTTTCGCGGTATCTCGCCAAAAACGTGGTTGCGGCTGGTCTTGCAGATAAATGTACGATCCAACTGAGCTATGCGATCGGCGTCTCGAAGCCTTTGTCGATCTATTGTGACACTTTTGGGTCCGGTCAGGCAGATGACGCTGCAATTGAACGCGCTATTGGCCAGATCATCGATCTGACACCGCGCGGCATTCGCGAACATCTGGAGTTGAATAAACCAATCTATGCGCGCACGGCCGCATACGGTCACTTTGGCCGCGCGCCAGACGCGGATGGTGGGTTCAGCTGGGAAAAAACAGACCTAACAGACGCGCTCAAAGCCGCCCTTTGATCCAAAGGCGCCGCTGCGCGGCACGACATGCTGCCGAACATCGCTTGCGCGGTGTTCGGCGGTGGCGTCTAACGGGGAGGTCGCGCGTCCTCTATTCTGTACCCCAAAACAGCTTTGCAGGCTTTTGTTTGGTACGATTGTGCGAGGCAACAGAGGCGGCGGTTTGAGCAAACAGCGTATCCGGTCCAGTCGGTTTGTTCGACGGCTGGTGCGACGCGGCTAAATTTGGGTCAGTAAAATGCGCGTTTTGGTCGTGATTAAAAACGGTCAGTAGGTCCCACAATTGCATGCAGGATTTATCAATTCCGCCATAGCGCGCGCCTGTTTCGACTGCGGGCAAATCCTGGGTTTCACGCAGTTCGCGCAATTGGCGCATCAGCTGCGATAGCACTTGTTTGAGTGCATCGTCACCGTCGTGTGAAAAACGCTCTGACAGGCTTTGGACAAGTTGGCGCTGGCTGATTTGGCTTTGCCCGTCGGCCCGACGTTTTGATTTCTGCAACGCATTGATAGTCGCCCGGCGCAATGCCTCGTGGGTCAGGTCTTCTTTGGTGATGTAGTCACCAAGGCCGCGTTTGAGCGCCTCAATGGCGCTGTCAGCTTCTTTTTCGTGAGTAACCAGAACCGTCGCTGCGGTGCGATTAAAAGCGTCTTGAAACACAAGATCGAGCGCTTGCAGCCCGGTTCCATCAGGCAAATCGTCATTCAGTATAATAAGATCAAACGGATCATTTTGCAGCGTCTTTTTCATCGTCTCAAGACAATCGACTTGCACAACCAAAGTGTCAAAATCCAAAGTTTCGATCAACCGCCGCAGCCGCATACGATCAAAGCGTTGATTTTCGACGATCAGAATCTTTGCAAACTTGGGCAGTTGGATGATGTTTGGCTGAATATTTGGATGGAGTGCTTCAAGCTTGCTCATACGAGGGACCTTCTTTGGCATTGTGATCCCCCAGCCTCGCTTATCAGGATTAATTTAAGGGGGTATTAAAACGCGCGGACGCGCTACCCGTTGCAGTGCCGCGGCGTCCTCGCTAAACGGCCCCCATGACAGATCACACCAGACCGCACCGCAATTTTTATGGCCGCATCAAGGGCAAGACACTCAAGGCGTCACAAAGGACCTACCTCGATCAGGACCTTGCGGCCTTGTCACCGGGCGCCGTGGGTTGGGATGAAAACCCCGACCGTACCCCGCTTGATCTGAACGCTTTGTTTGACGGCAAGCCTGTATGGCTTGAAGTCGGTTTTGGGGGCGGAGAGCATCTTGTGCATCAGGCGCAGCAAAATCCGCAAGTGGGCATCATCGGCGCGGAACCCTACATCAACGGGGTGGCGATGCTGCTGGGCAAAATCAGGCGCGCCAAGGTCAGCAATCTGGCTGTCCATCCCGGTGATGCGCGCGATCTGATGGATGTGCTGCCGCCCGCATCGGTGGATCGGGCGTTTTTGCTGTATCCTGATCCGTGGCCCAAGACCCGCCATCATCGCCGCCGTTTTGTCACGGATGAACACTTGGCCCCTTTGGCGCGCGTGCTCAAACCGGGGGCCATGTTCCGCGTGGCCACGGACATCGAAGACTACGTGCGACAAACCCTGCAAGAAGTTCCCAAGCAAGGCTTTAGCTGGACTGCCGAAGGCCCTGATGATTGGCGAGTGGCCTGGCCTGATTGGATTTCGACGCGCTACGAGCAAAAGGCACTGCGCGAGGGGCGTACACCGCACTACCTGACCTTTGTCCGAGACGGTGCCTGACCGTCCAAAGGGGCTGGACCCTTGCCGGGGTTCCCGGTACTGAAATCGCCAGTGAATTGATAATGCGAGAAACCCCATGTCCAGCCACGGCGCGCCTATCCCGATGACTTCTCATGCTTGTGGCCCTTTGCAGGGACAAGCACAGGTCCCAGGGGATAAATCCATATCGCACAGGTCGCTGATTTTTGGTGCGATGAGCATTGGTGAAACTAAAATTTCGGGGCTGTTAGAAGGGCAAGACGTGTTGGATACAGCCCGCGCCATGCGGGCCTTCGGGGCTGAGGTCACCGACCATGGTGGTGGTGAGTGGTCGGTCAAAGGCGTCGGTGTGGGTGGACTTGCCGAACCCGAAGGGGTGATTGATTGCGGCAACTCTGGCACTGGTGTGCGGCTGATTATGGGGGCGATGGCGACATGCCCAATCACGGCGACTTTCACCGGGGACGCGTCTTTGAACGGGCGGCCTATGGCGCGGGTGACAGACCCACTGGCACTGTTTGGGACCCAGTCTTACGGGCGTGCGGGGGGGCGTTTGCCGATGACGCTTGTTGGGGCGGAAAACCCTGTGCCGGTGGAGTATACGGTGCCGGTACCATCGGCGCAGGTAAAGTCAGCGGTTTTAATCGCGGGGTTGAACGCACCGGGGAAGACGGTCGTGATCGAGGCCGAAGCCACACGCGATCACACCGAACGGATGCTTGCTGGCTTTGGGGCCAAGATTACAGTCGAGGACACAGATGCCGGCCGTGTGATCACCTTGACGGGACAGCCAGAACTGAAGCCACAAAAGATCGACGTGCCGCGTGATCCGTCCTCGGCGGCCTTCCCGGTTTGTGCGGCATTGATTGTGCCGGGATCAGACGTCTTGGTGCCGGGCATTGGCCTAAACCCAACACGCGCAGGGCTGTTTACGACACTGCGCGAGATGGGTGCTGATTTGACCTATGAGAACGAACGCATCGAAGGGGGGGAGCCTGTGGCAGATCTGCGCGCACGCTTTTCGCCCGACCTGCACGGCATCGAAGTGCCACCCGCCCGCGCGGCCAGCATGATCGACGAATACCCCGTGCTGTCTGTGGTGGCGAGCTTTGCCAAAGGCGACACGGTGATGCGGGGCGTCAAAGAGCTGCGCGTGAAAGAAAGTGACCGTATTGATGCGATGGCAGTGGGGCTGCGTGCTAATGGCGTCAAGGTAGACGACGGGCCGGATTGGTGGACAGTCACCGGGTTGGGACATGGCAATGTGCCAGGCGGCGCCACCTGTGCCAGCCATCTTGATCACCGTATTGCCATGTCGTTTTTGGTGCTGGGCATGGCCACGCAAAACCCGGTGCAGGTTGATGATGCAGGCCCAATCGCCACGTCATTCCCGATTTTTGAGCCGCTGATGGCACAGCTTGGCGCACAAATCACGCGCGATAACGCCTGAGTACAGATGCAAAAGCGCAGCTTTACCATCGCGATTGACGGGCCTGCAGCAGCGGGTAAAGGAACCATCTCCAAGGTGGTGGCGGCTCATTTTGGGTTTGAGCATCTTGATACAGGCCTTTTGTATCGCGCAGTGGGGGGCAAGGTCCTGCTGGGGATTGATCCGGTACAAGCTGCGCTAACGCTGACAGCGGCAGATCTGGACGCTGATGACCTGCGCAGCCCTGAAGTCGCGCAGGCGGCCAGCCGTGTTGCAATAATTCCCGACGTCCGCGCAGCACTGCTGGATTTTCAGCGCAGTTTCGCGCGCCGTGCCGGGGGCGCGGTTTTGGATGGGCGTGATATTGGCACTGTGATCTGCCCCGAGGCAGAAGCAAAGCTTTTTGTGACGGCCAGCGCAGAGGTTCGCGCCCGCCGCCGGTTTGATGAATTGTCTGCCAAGGGCGGTGCCTATAGCTATGACCAAGTCTTGGCGGATGTACGTGAACGCGACGCCCGCGACCGCGACCGGGCAGAGGCGCCTTTGGTGGCAGCACCGGATGCGATCAGCATCGACACCTCTGATCTTGATATCGCCGCCGCCATTGAAGCGGCAATTGCTGCGATCGCCGCGCGGTTGGCCGATTAGCCAGACGCGGCCTCGGTTGCGGCATTGCTGGAAATGATCTTATTGCGCAGATCACGGGCAATACCGGCCTGAAACGCTTGGGCCATCTCGGGGTCTTTTTCCTGCAAAAGCTGCAGCTGCGCCGATGGGATCAACCAATACCGCGCAGGGCTTGCGACAATCGCCGTGGCAGAGGCGCGCTCATTTTTGATCACTGACATCTCACCGACGAAATTCCCGGGCCCGCAATTGCCCACCTTTTGGCCGCCGAGCAGAATATCAACCTGTCCCTCGGTTATATAGGCCACATGCGTCACCTCTTGCTGTTCGGTGGTCAGTACATCACCCACTGCACCGTTGACCCACAACCCCATATTCAAAAGCCGCCGGGCATCCGCTTTGGACAGCATGGACAAGCGCGCTTTGACAAAGACGTGTTCTTCTGGCGAAAACCGAGCGCGCCGGTCGTTGACCCATTCGCGCCCTATCTGGATCAGGTTTACCGTGACCAACAAGCTTTCCCAAAACACGCCGACAGGGTCTTTGAGCCAAATCGTGTCATAGGCGATGGCCACAAAGGCAGAGGCGATGACCAGGATGCGCAGCTTTGTGATATCGCGCATCAACATGGAGATCACCAACAACAAGTAAGACAAATGGCCGACCATGCCGCCCGGCGATAGCGCCGATTCCAATGTCAGTTCCAAGGGGACCCCCATATGTCTTTACCCCTGCAGCTTATGCGGGAGACGCGCGCAAATCCAGCAGGCTTGCAACATCTGATCACTAAAGGGTGCTTGGCCAATGAGCATCTTGCGCGCTAGGCTTTATCCTGTCCCGCAGTATTGAAAAGGAGTGTCAGATGTTTCGATTAATCTATGCCTTGGGGTTTGCCTTGATCGCTACGGTCAGCTTTGCCCAGCAAGAGCCTGCCGCGCCGACCGAAACCGCGATGACGATTGAGCGTATGGCCAAGATCATATTTACCCTTGATGCCGAGGCTCAGCAGCGCGGCCCGACCTTTCAATTCAATATTGTCGACATCCCGGTGATCGTCGTTGCTGACCCCCGGGCGGATCGGATGCGGGCGATGGTGCCCATTCGGGCTGCTGATGGATTAGAACCGGACGAGCTGATGCGACTGATGCAAGCTAACTTCGATTCAGCCCTTGATGCGCGCTATGCCGTGGCGCAAGGGCGGCTATGGGGCGTGTTCATCCACCCGCTGTCCCCGTTAGAGACAGAGCAGCTGATTTCAGGGCTCGCGCAAACGGTCAATGTCGCGCGGACGTATGGGCAAACGTATTCTGGTGGTGCTGCAGTTTTTGGCGGTGGCGACTCCAATGGTATCTACGAACAGCTTTTGGATGACCTGCGCAAAAAAGGTCAGGAGCTTTAAGGTCCGGTTGTCCCATCAGACCTGCTCAGCAGTTGCGCATTGCTGGCGAGGAAAACGACCAGATCGAAAGGGTCGACATCGCTAAAATCGACATCGTCTGCGGGTAGATCCAAAAGGTGGGACAGCGTCATCTGTTCAGACCCCAAAAAGCCCATCTGCCAATCAGGCAGCATCCTAGTTGTTGCCGGGCCGTGTTGCAGTATCTTGAAACGCCCATGCCGCGTGTCGCGCCCAATCTGGGCGAGGCGCGCATAAAGCGCCGTCTTGGGCCCTTCGAGGAATTGCAAAAAAGTGTCGCCTTCACGGTGCAAGAAACCCGACAGGTTGTCTTTGGCGTTGTTGCGTTGACTGACCTCAAGAATGTCATTGTGGAACTGCGGTGTCGGAGGGTGCAGTGACATGCTCGTGTAGAGAGCAAAATGAAGTTCAGGCATAGTAAACTCTCCAACTGGGGCTCCCGACGGGACCCTACCTGCGAAAACCTAGGGCTTCGTTAACATTTGCGGTTTCTTGGCGATGCAGCTGAGGCGATAAAACCGATAAACTATCTTGATCCGAGGCGCGATCCGCCGTATACGCGCACCCGTTGAAGCGGGGAAAACACCGCAGTGACGGGCGGGGTCGGTTTTACCGGCCCTTCTTTGTTCGCCGCCTCGACCAATTGAAACCCTAAGACCGGCGGAGACAACCGCACGGCCAGACATGAAAACTAGTTAGGAAAAAAGCGCCACATGGCAAATCTGATGGATGAGTTTGAAGCACTCTTAGAAGAAAGCTTCGAAATGGACACCCCCGAAGAGGGGTCCGTTGTTAAAGGCAAGGTGATCGCAATCGAAGCGGGCCAAGCCATCATCGACGTAGGCTACAAAATGGAAGGCCGCGTTGATCTTAAAGAATTCGCAGACCCCGGTGAAGCACCCAAAATCGCAGTTGGCGATCAGGTGGAAGTCTTCTTGCGTCAGGTCGAAAGCTCCAAAGGTGAAGCGGTTATTTCTCGTGAAATGGCGCGCCGCGAAGAAGCCTGGGATCGTCTGGAAAAAGCATATGCTGGCGAAGAGCGCGTCGAAGGCGCAATCTTTGGTCGGGTCAAAGGTGGCTTTACGGTCGACCTTGGTGGCGCTGTGGCGTTCTTGCCCGGTTCCCAAGTTGACGTGCGCCCTGTGCGTGACGCGGGCCCATTGATGGGTCTGAAACAGCCGTTCCAAATTCTTAAGATGGACCGCCGTCGTGGCAACATCGTGGTGTCGCGCCGTGCGATCCTCGAAGAATCCCGCGCCGAACAGCGCGCAGAAGTCATCGGTAACCTCACCGAAGGTCAAACCGTCGACGGCGTGGTCAAGAACATCACCGAATATGGTGCGTTCGTGGACCTTGGCGGCGTAGACGGCCTGCTGCACGTGACAGACATGGCATGGCGCCGTGTGAACCACCCCTCCGAGATCCTCACCATTGGCGAGACGATCAAGGTGCAGGTCATCAAGATCAACAAAGAGACGCACCGCATCAGCCTTGGCATGAAGCAGTTGCAAGAAGATCCATGGGATCTGGTTGCGGCCAAGTACCCGCTGGAATCCACGCACACAGGTCGCGTGACCAACATCACCGATTACGGTGCCTTTGTTGAGCTGGAAGCCGGTGTTGAGGGCCTCGTGCACGTGTCCGAGATGTCCTGGACCAAGAAAAACGTCCATCCGGGCAAAATCGTGTCCACGTCGCAAGAAGTCGAAGTCATGGTTCTGGAAATCGACGGTGCCAAGCGCCGCGTGTCCCTTGGCCTCAAGCAGACAATGCGCAACCCATGGGAAGTGTTTGCAGAAACACACCCTGAGGGCACGCAGGTTGAAGGCGAAGTCAAGAACATCACCGAATTCGGTTTGTTTGTTGGCCTACCCGGCGACATCGACGGTATGGTACACTTGTCCGACCTGTCATGGGACGAACGGGGCGAAGACGCTATTCAGAACTACCGCAAAGGCGACATGGTTGAGGCCGTTGTTTCCGAAGTGGACGTCGAGAAAGAGCGCATCAGCCTGTCGATCAAAGGTGTCGGTGGCGACAAATTCGCAGAAGCAGTGGGCGGCGTAAAGCGTGGCTCCATCGTGACTGTGACCGTGACCGCGATCGAAGATGGTGGCGTTGAGGCGGAATACGAAGGCATGAAAACCTTCATCCGTCGCTCTGACCTCAGCCGTGACCGTGCCGAACAGCGCCCTGAGCGTTTCTCGGTTGGTGACAAAGTGGACGTGCGCATCACAAATGTGGACGCCAAGTCCCGCCGTTTGGGTGTATCGATCAAAGCCCGCGAGATCGCAGAAGAGAAAGAGGCCGTCGAACAGTATGGTTCTTCCGACTCTGGCGCGTCCTTGGGCGATATCCTCGGTGCCGCGCTGAAAGGCGACGAAGACAAGTAAGTCGTCAAGCGCACCGAACCAACTGCAGGGCCCCGCATCGCAAGGTGTGGGGCCTTTTTTATGGCGCATTCAATTGCTACACTGGATCGCGAGACAGATCTGAAACAGCCAATGTGGTATGTACACCTCTATAATCGACTGCAGAAACGCGAAACCGCGTGGTTGGGTCGTCACATTGGAGCGAAGCGCGGCGTTTGGGGCAGCCTGTCATTTGGCCTCACGGGGTTGCTCATTCCCTTATCGGCAGTCATCCTGATCGAACCCCTTGCGATGAGCATCCCGGAGATGACACGCGAGATTTACGGCTATTTTCTTTTTGGTATCCCACCTGTTTTTGCGATCATACTGGCATGGCTGGTAACGGAATAGCCGACGGGTCAAGCCCTGATCTCTTTTGAAAAGCCCGCTTCTGGGATGCTTCAGGTGTTCCGAATCATAGCCTGTTTGCCGCAGTGCAGAAACCTTGAAAACCGGGTCGATGCGTGCGGGATTTCGGACGTTCCGCGAAAAACTGCACAAATACAGGGCCTTCTCGCGCAAAAAAGTCGATGCGATTGCTTGGGCTGACTTTCCGTGGCGCATGTTTCTTTCTATAGTTTGGGGAATAGGCGCAGAATGTGCCAATCAATTTTCCGGGGGGTGCTGCTATGATACGGTCTGAGCTGATTCAAAAGATCGCCGACGAAAATCCACATCTTTATCAGAGAGATGTTGAGCGTATCGTGAACACCATCTTCGAAGAAGTGACAAATGCGATGTCGCGCGGCGACCGGGTCGAGTTACGCGGCTTTGGCGCGTTTTCTGTGAAAAAGCGCGATGCGCGGGTCGGTCGTAATCCACGCACCGGCGAGACGGTGCATGTGGAAGAAAAACACGTGCCATTTTTCAAGACGGGCAAGCTGTTGCGCGATCGTCTGAATGGGAAAGCCTGATGCGCTATATTCGGTATTTGTTGATTGCATCTTTTGCGGTGGCACTGATCGCGGTCGCGCTGGCCAACCGCGGCATGGTCTCTTTGCAGTTGATCCCCTCCGAGGTCGCGGGTTGGTTCTCGATGAACCCTCAGATCGAACTGCCGCTTTTCATCGTCATCTTTGGCGGTATCGTGGCGGGTCTGCTGGTGGGGTTTGTCTGGGAATGGATACGCGAGCACGGTCAACGTGCCGAAGCAGCCCGTCAAGCGCGCGAGATGCGCCGCCTGCAACGTGAGATCGCCAAGCTGAAAGGCGAAAAGCACGAAGGCAAAGACGAAGTGTTGGCCTTGCTGGACGAGGCAGGCTAACCCACTTGCGCCTGTCTCCCGCCCGTGTTCAAAAGCGGCATGGATACGCATAGCACCGCCGTCAAAATCTGTGGACTGACTGATGCCGCACATGTAGCCGCAGCTGCAACGGCTGGTGCGCGCTACGTGGGCTTTGTGTTTTTCCCAAAATCGCCGCGCAATGTGTCGCTGGCCCAGGCGCGGGGCTTGGCCTTGGCAACCCCAGACGGCGTGGCCAAAGTGGCCTTGGTCGTGAATGCCGATGATGCACTGCTGGATGATCTGACCCGCGAGGTGCCGGTTGATATCCTACAATTGCACGGCAAGGAAACACCCGCACGCGTAGCCGAGATCAAGGCGCGCTACGGTCTGCCTGTGATGAAAGCGGTGGGGGTTGCGGATGCCAGCGACTTGGCTGCCATCGATACCTACAGTGCTGTCGCAGACCAGCTTTTAATCGACGCCAAACCGCCCAAAGGCGCAGATTTGCCAGGGGGTAATGGGCTTGCGTTTGACTGGCACCTGTTGGCGGATCGCAAATACTGGACAAAGCCGTGGATGCTGGCGGGCGGCCTGACCCCTGAAAATGTGGCCCAAGCCGTGGCGCGCACAGGCGCGCGTCAGGTGGATGTGTCGTCAGGTGTGGAAAAAGCGCCGGGTCAAAAAGATGCGTCTCTTTTCAGCAGTTTCGTGGAAAACGCTCAGATATAGCGCTTTGGCTGCATTTTTTCCCCTTTTACCGTGACCTAATTCACAGACAAATCACACCGATGTCTTCATGAGTGGAGCATAGCCGCTTCGTGGGGGCGGTTGGTTTTGATAGTGGGATGAGTGACGTGAAGTTTGTGATTTTTGTAACCTTGGCAGCCGTAGCCGTAACAACGATCGGCGTTTTGACTTAGTGCGCCCATCAGGTTTTGGACGCGGCACCAGTTGGTTGTGCGCGCCCGGACCTAGACAGGGCAGATTGCTGCCCTAAGTGCCTTGTTTCCCGCAGCGCGCCGCGATACTCAGAGCGCTGTACAAAAAACTCAGGTGCGCGCCATGGCTAATGATCTTTTTAACTCTTTCATGACCGGTCCGGATGAAAACGGGCGGTTTGGTGATTTCGGCGGGCGGTTCGTCTCTGAAACGCTGATGCCGCTCATTCTGGAACTGGAAGAGCAATACGAAAACGCCAAAACGGATGAAACCTTTTGGGCCGAGATGAATGATCTGTGGACCAACTATGTGGGTCGCCCCAGCCCGCTCTATCTTGCAGAACGTCTGACGGATCATCTGGGCGGAGCCAAGGTCTATATGAAGCGCGACGAGCTGAACCACACCGGCGCGCATAAGATCAACAACGTGCTGGGTCAGATTATTCTGGCGCGCCGCATGGGCAAAACACGTATTATCGCCGAAACAGGCGCCGGTCAGCACGGTGTGGCCACAGCGACGGTCTGCGCCAAGTTTGGTTTGAAATGCGTGGTTTATATGGGCGCGCATGATGTGGAACGCCAAGCGCCGAACGTTTTTCGCATGCGGCTGCTGGGGGCCGAAGTCGTGCCCGTGACCTCGGGTCGGGGCACGCTAAAGGACGCGATGAACGATGCGCTGCGCGATTGGGTAACGAATGTGCGTGATACGTTCTATTGTATTGGTACTGTGGCAGGCCCGCACCCATACCCCGCGATGGTGCGCGATTTCCAAAGCATCATCGGCAAAGAAGTCCGCGACCAGATGACCGCCGCCGAAGGCCGTTTCCCGGACACAGTGATTGCTGCGATTGGCGGTGGTTCAAACGCGATGGGTTTGTTCTATCCCTTCCTTGACGACAAAGAAGTTGGAATCATCGGCGTTGAGGCCGGCGGCAAAGGCGTTAACGCCAAAATGGAGCACTGCGCGTCACTGACGGGCGGACGCCCCGGCGTGTTGCACGGCAACCGTACGTATCTTTTGCAAGACGACGACGGGCAAATCCTCGAAGGGTTCTCGATTTCGGCGGGGCTCGATTATCCCGGCATTGGGCCCGAACATGCCTGGTTGCACGATATTGGCCGCGCGCAATATGTGTCGATCACCGATACCGAAGCGCTTGAGGCGTTCCAGCTGTGTTGCGAGCTTGAAGGCATCATCCCCGCGCTTGAACCCAGCCACGCCTTGGCCCATGTGATGAAGATCGCGCCAGAACTGCCAAAAGATCACATCATTTGCATGAATATGTGCGGGCGTGGCGACAAAGACATCTTTACCGTGGCCAAGGCGCTTGGTTTCGAGATGGGCGAATTCGCTTAGCGATTGCAAACCGCTTAGGGTAATAAAAGGCGGGCTATTGCCTGCCTTTCTGCGTTCAGGTTGTCAGGCAAAGCTCATTGCTGATGCAACCTGTGAGGGGGTTGCAACAGGTGAACCCTAGGCAAATGACACCTTCCCCTACGTCGGGTTGCGAGCAGCAGCCACTGGCCATAGCAATCGCTTCGGTCCCACAGGTCGTCTTGATCGGGACTTTGGCGACGCTTTTGCCCTTGCTGTCCGAGACGACGGCGATCCGCTCTGTCCCATCCTGCACGACCCGCACGGCATAAAAGCCGGGACGTTTCAGCTGTCCCCCCACGCGCCCCTGAATGAAAAAGACCCCCATCACAGGATCGACCTGTGGGGTGGCCGCAGCCGCTTGAGCAAAATCCTCTGCCACCGCCGATGCAAGCCGCACATCCCGCGAGACGCAGACCCTGATTGATGCATCCACGATCCGTATGCCCGCCTTGCGCGCACACGAAATCAGCGTATCCGAGGCTTCATCGTACAAATCATCTGCCAGTCGTGGCATCGTTGTTTGAATATTCATCTGAAATTCTCCAATAAAAGTATGTATGATACTTCCGCCCTGACGACCCGATAATGTGGGTTGTTTCAATGCTGAGGCATTGGCTGTCATAAACAAACAGACAGAGGACGGTCGGCCTTGAGACATGCGTCTCGAGACAGGACTACCACGCGCAAAGATGATCTGGATATGAAGCAGGTCACACAGCCAGAAACCGGCTTTTGCTGGGTGCCACGCAAAAACCACCCGCCCTATTGTCTGGGGTGACGGGGCAGGGTGCAGGTATAAGACTGTAAGAAATCAGAGTGGCGGGCCCGCCGGTAAGGCGATGGTGCGGCGCTGCGGCGTGTCAGGCCAAGAGCGGAAGTTGGACCAGTGTAAGACCATCTGTCTGATGTGTTGTACAGGGGGTGATGGCCCGTACAGCTTTTGTAGCTACGGGTGGTACCCTATAATCCAGTGGTACACGGCAAGTTACTGCAGCGCGCGATCAGGCCACGTATTCCTTAAGTACTTCAAGGGGAACAATCTCAAGCGCACGTTGGTGGGTCGCGGCCAGATTGACTTGCGGTGCGCACCCTTCGTCATGAGCCTGTAGAAAGCGGCTGGCACATAGGCACCATGCGTCGCCGGGGTTGAGGCCCACAAACCCGTATTCAGGGCGCGGTGTGCTTAGGTCGTTGCCTACATATTTGGAAAAGGCCAGAAATTCTGCCGTCATTATGGCGCAGACCGTGTGGCTGCCTTGGTCGGCCGCACAGGTGTTGCAGTGCCCGTCGCGGAAAAAACCGGTGACGGGATCTGTGCCACAAATCATCAAAGGGGCGCCAAGTACGTTCAGGCTGGGGTCTTTTTCCATGGGTGCTCCTTAGGGCAAATCCGCGATCTGGCGGAAAAGGTCGATGTGTTGGCGTTGTATCTCGCTGTCGCGAAAATCCGGGTCTGCGGCGGTCAGGACGATGACGGTTGATGCATCTTCGTTGATGTAGAGGTATTGACCGTAAATGCCACGTCCCATGTATTCGCGGGGGCGGGCGTCGCGCGGCATCCACCATTGAAAGCCATAGCCGTATTCGTCTGGGCCTGTTGGGGCAGAGGCGGTGGTCGAGGCCAGCACCCAGTCACGTGGCACGATCTGGGCGCCCTCCCACGTGCCCTGTTGCGCAAACATCTGGCCAAAGCGCGCATAATCACGGGTTGTCATGTTCAGCCCGCCCAAGGCAAAAGCCACGCCTGTGCCATCGGTCAGATAGTAGGCGGCGCTTTCGAACCCCAAGGGGATGGTGATCTTTTCGGCCATCAGGTCGGGCAGGGACTGTCCTGTTGCCCCGCGAATGACCATACCGAGCACATGCGTATCGATCGATACGTACTGCCAGTCGCTGCCCGGTGTGGTGAAGGTTTCTGTCAGGTTTGCAGCGAAATCATCCATCAGCCCGCCCAAAGCCAGCACGCGCCCCATGCGGTTGATGTCCGAATCGTAGTCAAGGTAATCTTCGTCAAAGGTCACACCCGTGGCCATGTTCAACACGTGGCGTATGCTCGCCTGATCATAGGCTCCGCCCTGCAAGCTTGGGGCATATCGCGTGACCGGATCATCAAGCGAGGTAACGTCGCCGTCCGCCACCACCACACCCATCAACGCCGAGATAAAGCTTTTTGAAAGGGACCATCCGATACGCAGATCAGTGGCATTTGTGCCTTGAAGGTAGTCTTCATAGACCACCGCGCCGCCTTTCATCACAACAAGCGAGGTAACACGACGGTCGGCAAGCCATTGGTCTGTCCCGTCGGGAAGGGCGATCTGCGGGCCCTTGGGCAATGGGGTCACGGTGCCAGTTTGCGTTAGTGGTTGGTGCAAAAACGCACGGTTCATGTTGCTGAAATTAGCGACAATGCGGTCTGGCTCAAAAAGGCTGTTGACGGCCATCAGCCGGGTAACTTCGTCTCGTTTCCAAAGGCCAACGGTGACTGCTGCAACCAACAGTGCCAGCAAAATGCGCCCCAGCCATTTGCCAAAGGTGCGCATCAAGACGGTCCACGCCATTTGACCCAGCGGCCGTGGAAATCGGCACGCCCCAGATCAAGCGTGATGTCCCCGGGCCAGAGCCGCAGCGTCAGCGCTCCGCCCAAGGCGGCCTTGGTATCGCCATCAGTTTCCAGCGAGAGCCAGGCCAGTGGGGTGTCTGCGGTGGCGGCGGCACCGGCCGCCTCGATTAAGCGTTGACCGCGCGCTTGAACTTCGGGCGGGAAATACTGCCACGCCACAGTATGCTGGATCAAATGGACATGGCCCGCGGGGGCGTCTGTCAGCCGATCTGCCAGCCAATCAACGGCATCGGCGCGTGTAATCGGTGCGTCCATCACCGCCGAGGCAGCTTTGGTCAGAGCAAGGCGGTGTGGCTGATCGGGCCACAGATATGCAGTCAGTCGCAACAGGTCTGCAGGATCCAAAGGGTTCAGCGGGTTCAGATCAACGCCAGCGCGGGCCGCGACCTGTGGCAGCCGCACAGGCGGCATAGGTCCATCCCAGTCCGGCGATAGTGTCAGCACAGGCGCATCTGCACCCAATGTTCCCTTCGGAAGCGTGACGGCAAAGTGATCCCACATCAGGTTGAGCCCACCGCTGGCGCCCAGTTCTGACAGCCAGACGGGCAAGTCAAAGTGCTGGGCGACGACAGCTGCACCGGGCATCAGAGCCGCAGACCTGCGTACCTCGTTGGTTTGAGGCGGGCTTTGTACCCATTCAAGCAAAAACGCTTCGTGTCGCGTAAAAGCGGCCAAGACCGCATATGTCAGCTCGGTATCCGACACGCTATTTGGCGGATAAAAAGGCACCAGTTCAGGTGCTTGCCCGGTCAGCACCAACGCGTGTAAACCGCCCGCGATGCGCAGGGGCAGCGACGCACCACTGGGCCCGATATCGCCCGTAAAACCAGCATAATATGCGGCCAGTGCACCGTCTGAGGGCCAATGGTCAGCTAAAACCCCGCACAACTGCCCCATAAAGGGAGAGCCGAGGCGCGCACAGCTGATGGCTTGGTGTTCAAAGGCCTGAGCAAGGCTCATTTGAAACGTTCCATCAGCTTTTGCAAAGCAGACCGCGTGTCTGGTTCCGGTTCAGGTGGTGTTTCTATTTTCGAGGGCGCAGGAGCTTTGGCTTTTTGCATGCCGCCCTTTTGCCCAGTGCCGGAGCGGGGCGGGGAGACGCGCATTGCGACGGCGTTGCTGAACTTGGCGGCGTCACCTGCCGCAAGAAAGGCTGCGCCATCACTTAGTCCGCGCAGTACGTCATCCAGCCAGTCTTGGTCTGCCTTGGCAAAGTCATGCAGCACATAAGAGGGCACACGATCTTTGTGGCCCGGATGGCCGACGCCCAACCGCACCCGCGCGTAGTCAGCCCCGATGTGGTTGTGAATGGAGCGCAGGCCATTGTGGCCGGCGTGCCCGCCGCCAACTTTGTGTTTGACCTTGCCGGGGGCCAGATCAATCTCGTCGTGCAGGACAACCACATCTGCTGGCTCAAGTTTATAAAAGCGCAAAGCGGATTGCACCGATTGACCGGAGTTGTTCATATAGGTTTCGGGCTTTAGCAAAATCGCGCGGGTGGAGCCAAAACGGCCTTCGCTGATGCTGCCTTGGTGCTTGCCTTTCCATGCGGGAAACCCGTGGTCCGCCGCGATGCGATCCAGCGCCATAAAACCGATGTTATGCCGGTGGCCGGCGTATTTAGAACCGGGATTGCCGAGGCCAACAATCAATTTCATCCGGGCGTCTCCTTGCGATGTTGCGGCGCAGCATATCGCAGTCTGTGCCAAAACGAAATACGGGGCCGCAAAGGGCCCCGTATCCACAGTCATTCTTTGTAAAGAACGACTTATTCTTCCGCGGCGTCCGCTGCTGCGTCTGCTGCGTCTGCGCCCTCGTCCTCGCCGTCATCGTCAGACGAGGCAAGCCCGGCAGGGGCAGACAATTGTGCAATCACAAAGTCACGGTCGATCGTCGGCTTTGCGCCCTCGGGCAGGTTGACCGAAGAGATCGTGATGTTATCGCCAATTTCCATCTCGGAGATGTCGATTGTGATGTGATCAGGGATGTCACCGGCTGTTACAACCAGTTCGACCTCTGGGCGGATCAATGTCAGAACACCACCCTTTTTCAGGCCGGGTGCAACGTCTTCACCCTGCACTTCAACCGCGATGAAGAGGTTGATCTTGGTGGTGCGGCGCAGGCGCATGAAATCGATGTGTGTGGGAAGATCTTTGACCACATGGCGCTGAACGTCGCGGCAGATGACGCGGACGTCGTCGTGGCCTTCGACCTTCATGTTGAACAGGGTCGACTTAAAACGCCCGGCACGCAGCTTTTTGATCAGCACGTTAAACGGAATGTTGATCGGCAGCGGGTCTACGTCGCCACCAAATACGATACCAGGAACCATGCCGTCGCGACGTGCTTGACGAGCGGCGCCCTTGCCTGTCCCCGTCCGTTCCTGAGCTACAAGATCCGGAATCTCTCCAGCCATTGATACTCTCCAATATGTTTAGGGTGGGGCTCCTCCAAGGCTGTAGCCCCACGTGAAGCCGCGCGTATAGACGGGATCGGGACATTTGGAAAGCGATTTTTCGCCCCTGCAGACTTGCGGGGGGTGGGCGCCCGTGTCAGGTCAGCGTATGGGCTTTATGAATGATCTTTGGCTGTCGCGCAAACCCTTGACCGGATTCATCTTATTGGCTGTGGTCTGGGCCGCTTTTTTCGCGCAAATGCCGGTGCTAAAGGCTGCTGTTGGGGCGACGGACGGGCAATTCGGCACGATGATGCTGGTGGGATCGCTTGCGGCAATTACAGCCATGTGGGTGGCCCCATTTGCCGATCGGGCCGCAGGTCGTTGGGCTTTGCCGGTGTCGAGTATCCTTGTGGCGATTGGCATGCTGGGCGCGGGGGCGTCGTCGACGATGGTCATGTTCACGCTTGCATTGACGCTGGCCTCTATTGCGGCCGGTGTCGTTGATGTGCTGGCCAATGTGCGCATCTCCGAGACCGAAGAGGCCTCTGGCCGGTCTTTGATGAACCTCAACCATGCGGCCTATTCGTTCAGCTATGGGGGGGCTGCCGTTCTGACAGGTGTGTTCCGCGAGATGGCCTGGTCTCCGGTGGTGGTATTTAGTTTTTGGGTGGTGGTTACTGTATTGCTCGCATGGGTGATGCGCGAACCTACATCCAAACCCGCGCCCGCCACCGCCGCACAGGCCAAAGCGTCGGTGTCTGGTGCGTTGCCGCTGACGCTGCTGGGCGGGGCAGTCGTGCTGGTGGCATTTTTGGTCGAGTCCAGCGCCGAAGGTTGGTCGGCCTTGCATCTTGAGCGTACCTTGGGCGGTGGTCCGGCCGAAGGTGCCTTGGGCCCTGCGATATTGGGGCTAACCATGGGTATCGGGCGGCTGGCCGGGCATTTTCTGGCAGGTCGCTTGCCGGAACTAAAGCTGATGGCGCTGGCGTCATTGGTTGCAGCGTTGGGGCTGGCTGTGGCGGGGGCGGCGCCCACGCTTGCTGTCGCTTATATTGGTTTTGGGCTGACTGGATTGGGGGTGTCGGTGATCGCCCCCTTGGCGCTAGCGTTGATTGGTCGGACGGTGCCGGCAGACGCGCGGCTGGATACGATCAGCCGGGTGTCTGTTATGGGGTACGGCGCGTTCTTCTTTGGTCCGCCGTTGATGGGGTTCACGTCCGAAATCTTTGGCTTGCGGGCGGGTTTTTTCCTCATCGGTTGCATTATGCTGATCACTGCGGTGTTGGTCATGCCTGCTTTGGCGCGCAGAGCACTTAGTGCCCGGACCCCGCGCGCGTAAGGTGTCCCTCGGCAGCAGTAAGGCGTTCATACAATGCGAATTCTGCTGCGCGTGCGGTGCGCAGATCGGCCGCCACATCCTCCGAAAGGGGCGCGTCCTTGGGCGGGGATACATTCTGACGCCCCGGTGCAATTGGCACGCCAAACCGACGTGTCAGAAATGCGAGCAGCTCCGGTTGGTTTTCATAAGCGAAGAGGTGATCGACAAGAACCTCGCCCGCTTTGCTTGTCAAAAAGGTATGCTGGCTGCCGATTTTCGCAAACTCGGGGGGATCATCGGCAATCACAGCGCGCACAAAGTCGTCAAAGCTGATGTCGCGGGTCGACCGCGCGGTGCCTGCCATCTCGTCTCGGGCGCGATATCTATACCAGCTTTTGATTTGCGCGATTGGGTCGCGCATCACGGCGCATGTATCGGGGGTGACGCCGAAGGTATCTGCTAGAAATGGGGCTACCTTTTGCACATACCGCCGGGCGGTGATGTGTTTGCGTCCCTTGGCAAAAATGATTTGTGCGTGCGGTCGCAACGCGGTTTCCAAGGCTGTGGTGCCGGTCTTGGGCGTGGCTAGAAAGGTGAGGTTCTTATCAGGAAAAACAAGCATATATGCACCACGGACAGGCTTAGGTTGCCTGCCAGCGCCCTTCAAAGTCTTGAGGGATCAACAGGTTTTGCCGCCCCAGATCACTGACAGAGGTTTCCCCGCAGAGCGCCATCGTCAGATCAAGCTCCTTGTGGATAATCTCAAGCGCTTTGGTCACGCCGGGCTGCCCCATCGCCCCCAACCCGTGCAAGAAGGCGCGCCCAATGTAGGTGCCTTTGGCGCCCATTGCGACGGCCTTGAGCACATCTTGGCCCGACCGGATACCACCGTCCATGTGGACTTCGATCTTGTCGCCCACAGCATCCAGAATAGAGGGCAGCGCGCGGATGGATGACAACGCGCCATCCAACTGACGCCCGCCGTGGTTCGACACGATGATGGCATCAGCACCAACCTCAAGCGCGCGTTTGGCGTCATCTGCGTCCAGTACACCCTTGAGGATCACTGGCCCATCCCACATCTTGCGGATCTCTTTAACACCATCCCATGTGAGTTCGGGATCAAAGCTTTCAGAGGCCCAGACCGACAGCGACGATATATCGCTGATGCCGTCGATGTGGCCCACGATGTTGCCAAATTGGCGGCGTTTGGTCTGCGCCATGGCAGACATCCACCGCCATTTCGTGGCCAGATCAAGAATATTGCCCACCGTGGGGCGCAGCGGAATGGTCAGGCCGTTTTTAATATCCTTGTGCCGCTGCCCCAAGATTTGCAGATCAAGTGTAATCACAAGCGCCGAACACTTTGCTTCTTTGGCCCGGGCGATGACGTTCTTGATGAAGGTCTTGTCGCGCATCGCATAAAGCTGAAACCAAAACGGTTTGGACGTGTTCGCGGCCACATCCTCGATAGAACAGATGGACATCGTTGATAGGGTAAAAGGCACGCCGAAGGCTTCGGCTGCTTTGGCCGCCAGGATCTCGCCATCCGCGTGCTGCATGCCGGTGGACCCAACAGGGGCCAGAGCTACCGGCATAGAAACATCCTGCCCGACCATTGTGCTGACGGTTGTCCGACCGGTCATATCCACAGCCACGCGCTGGCGCAGGCGGATCTGTTCAAAGTCAGTGCAGTTTTCGCGGAAGGTCTGTTCTGTCCAGCTGCCAGTTTCTGCGTAGTCGTAAAACATCTTGGGCACGCGACGTTTGTGCAACCGCTTGAGGTCTTGGATCGTTGTGATGGCCGGCATGCGCCCCTCCTGCATGGCTGAAGCTTTGACTAGCAATCGCGCCGTCAAAGTTCAATTGCGGAAAAGTTTCCTGACCGACTTGATTGGTTCGATGTCGTACTATATAGTGCGATTTCGCACCATATAAGAGAAAACCACACCGAAAGGAAACTGCTCATGTCTATGTCTCGTCGTAAGTCTATCGCACTCATTGGTGGCGGCGTGATCTTCGCCGCTGCAGGGGGGGGCGGGTCTGGCCGTGACCCGTACGCCGCAGACTGCTTTTGCGCCTTGGGGTAGGGCGGGGGCGTATGATGATCCGCGGATGCGGGCGCTTAGCCATGCGATTCTGGCCCCTAATCCGCACAACCGCCAGCCGTGGCTGGTTGATCTGAACACAGCCGATCAAGTGTCGCTTTATGTCGATACCAACAAGCTGCTGCCCCATACTGATCCTTTCAGCCGCCAAATTGTCATTGGGTTGGGTTGCTTTTTGGAGGTGATGCGGCTCGCAGCGCTCGAAGACGGGTTGGATGTTACTTTTGACCTGTTTCCGGACGGATCGGATGCGCAGGCGTTGGATGCGCGGCCTGTTGCGGTTTGTACCTTTACCCCAACGACAGCTGCACGGGACCCGTTGTTTTTGCAGGTGCCGCATCGTCGGACGTTGAAGGAACCTTATGACGTGACGCGACCCATTCCACGCGCTGC
The DNA here is from genome assembly GCA_045104955.1 of Roseobacter sp. GTDB lineage: Bacteria > Pseudomonadota > Alphaproteobacteria > Rhodobacterales > Rhodobacteraceae > Roseobacter. The sequence continues at coordinate 2,106 of JBGCDB010000008.1, read as the reverse complement.
TTTGGACCGGGTGGCAGCGGCTGCGATCCATGGATCAACGATTGGTGTGACGGATGATGCAGATGAGGTGGCCGCGTTTTGTGATCTTTCCGCTGAGGCTTTCCTGATCGAGTTTCGCACCGAACGAACCTATAAAGAAAGCGTTGATCTCTTTCGTATTGGTCACAAGGAAGTGGATGCCAACCCTGATGGCATTGATCTGGCGGGACCCGTTTTCGAAACCTTACGGATGACGGGATTATTCACGCGTGAAAACGCCATGGACCCCGAAGGAATGAGCTATAAATCGGGGGAGGCGATGGTTTTGGCCAATGTAGCCACAGCCGTGGCCCATCTGTGGCAAGTCACTGCAGACAACAGCCGCGCCAGCCAAATTCGCGCAGGCCAGGACTGGGTGCGCATAAATCTGGCCGCCACGGCTGAGGGCATCGGGCTGCAACCACTGAGCCAAGGCCTACAGGAATACCCAGAGATGGCCGACATATACTCTAGCCTTCATGAAACGCTGGCGCCGGGTGGCGGGACTGTGCAAATGTGGTGTCGTCTGGGGTACGGCCCAGAGGTGCCCGTCAGCCCGCGCTGGCCTTTGGAAGCGAAAATACTGAATGCCTGACCAAAAACATGCCACTCTGTTTGAGCTTTTCAACGAGATTGGCATTATTGAACAGCTCAGCCGGGCCTCGCTTGAGGCACGGCTGCCAGACGGGTTGATCGCCCCGCATTTCACAGTTTTGAACCACCTTGTGCGGTTAGGCGACGGCAAAGCGCCCATTGATATCGCGCGGGCTTTTCAGGTCCCGAAAACAACACTGACCCATACGTTAAAAGGCCTCGAGAGCCACGGGCTTATCCAGATGCGACCGAACCCCGAAGATGGCCGATCCAAGTTGGTATATCTGACAGATGCAGGGCGTGCGCTGCGACAAGACACGATTTCTGCCATGGCGCCTGATTTTGACAGGCTGATCGAGGGCGTGGATGTGGACATGCTGGCTGATGTCGTCCCAACCCTGCGTGCCTTGCGCGTCTTTTTGGATGACGACAAGAACCGCGCACCCGGGCCGCTAGGCTGAATGCGCGCCGTCTGACAGTGTTTTCACAAAGGCGAGCACGTCTGCCACACTATCGCCAGCCGCAATTTTGCTGACAATCGCGGACCCAACCACGCAGCCATCTGCAACCTCTGCGATGGCGCGGGCTTTTTCAGGTGTGTTCACGCCAAAGCCCACGATGACCGGCAAGCCACCGGCCTCTTTGATACGGGCCACTTCAGGCCCAACATCGCCGGCTTGAGCCTCGGCCGCGCCAGTGATCCCGGTGATGGACACATAATACACAAAGCCAGAGGTGTTTTGCAGCACCCGGGGCAGGCGTTTGTCATCGGTTGTGGGCGTGGCCAACCGGATAAAGTTCAATCCCGCCGCTTGGGCTGGGATGCATAGTTCGGTGTCTTCTTCGGGGGGCAGGTCCACCACAATCAAACCGTCTATGCCTGCGTCTTTTGCATCGGCCAGAAATGCGTCGACCCCTCGGCTGTAAATAGGATTGTAATATCCCATCAGCACGATTGGCGTTGTGTCATCGGTTTCCCGAAAGGCACGCGCAAGATCCAGCGTTTTTTGCAGGGTCATGCCGCCCTCAAGCGCGCGTTGCCCGGCCAGTTGGATCGTGGAGCCATCAGCCATAGGGTCGGTAAAAGGTAGACCCAATTCGATAATATCCACGCCTGCTGCGGGCAGGCCACGCACCACCTCAAGCGAGGTGTCAAAGTTCGGATCGCCCGCCATCACATAAGAGACAAAGGCTTTCTTGCCTGCCTGGGCAAGCTCGGCGAATTTAGCGTCAATACGGGTCATGGCGGCACCTTTTTTAATCTTGCCCCACATGCCCAAATCACACGCGGAAATCAATGCACGTTTCACGATTTGGGCCACGTGCTTGCGATAGGGGGAATTTTCTGGTCTTTTTCCCCTCAAAGCACGGTAGCCCCGCACATAGGTGGATTTCATGAACTATATTCTCGCTATATTCCTTCCGCCATTGTCGATCCTGCTGACCGGGCGGATCATCCTGTCGATCATCGTGTTCATCCTGTGGGTGCCTGCG
>JBGCDB010000007.1:0-100992 GCA_045104955.1 Roseobacter sp. | reverse complement strand
TGCATGTACCGCGAGTTCGGGCGCGGGTTGAGCGAGCTTCTTGCCAAGCCGTATCTACAAGCCCCGATAGGGGTCGAGAGCACGACCAAGTTCCTGCGCGCACTGGGGAACTTGGTGGGCCTCGACCCCGAACCTTTTATCACGACAGAGAAACATTCGACCATTAAGCCGGTCTGGGATCTCTGGCGTTCTGTCACGCAGGACTTCTTTGCCACAGCATCATTCGCTATTGTGGCCAATGAGACCTATTCGCGCGGTATCCGTTTGTTCCTCGAGGATGATCTGGGCCTGCCCTGTGCCTTTGCTGTTGCCCGTACGGCTGGCAAAAAGACCAACAACGAAGAAGTCCGCGCCCTGATGGGGCAAAAGCGGCCTTTGATCGTTATGGGGTCGATCAACGAAAAGATGTATCTTGCCGAGCTGAAGGGTGGCCATGGCCCAAGCCCGGCGTTCATCCCCGCAAGCTTTCCAGGGGCCGCCATCCGTCGTGCGACGGGGACGCCTTTCATGGGCTATGCGGGGGCGACTTATCTGGTGCAGGAAATCTGCAATGGGCTGTTTGATGCGCTGTTCCATATCTTGCCTTTGGGCACGGAGATGGATGCAACTGATGCGACCCTGACGCCGCTGCGCCGCGACTTCCCTTGGGATGCAGATGCGCAGGCGATGCTCGATAAAATCGTTGAGACACATCCGATACTGACACGAATTTCAGCTGCGAAGACTTTGCGCGACGCAGCCGAGAAAGCGGCATTGGCCGCAGGCGACGAACGTGTGGTGCTTGACACCGTGCGCGCGTTGGACCCGGCGGCTGCCGGACCTGATATGGAGGATCACACATGAGTGACATGACGACCGACTTTATCGAAGACGAGGCCACAGACGCACCGCACACGCCGGTGAAACGCAAAGGCCAGACGGAGTTCATGTTCTACTTCGCGATCATTTTTGTGGCGACTTTGCCGCTGGCCACCCTGACGTGGGCCATGCAGGCGATCAAGACCCGCAGCTTTACAGACAAAGGCCCGATGGCCCGTGCTTGGACCCAAGCACGGATCATCACGCCGATGATCTTCTCAGCTTACTGAGACCTGACATTCTGACCACGCGGTTGCGTCTGGTCAGACCCGAATTCTCGGCCTGTGTGCGCCTGTCGAGCAACGAGACTGTAACCTTGGAAACAAGGAAACAGAGCCCCGAGGGGGGAAACCCCCAAAGGACCCGGCCGCGGGGTGCGCGGCGTCAGCATAACGTTCCGGAGGAATTATTATGGCTGATAATACCGACCTGTCTTTCACAGGTCTTACAGACGAACAGGCGCAAGAACTGCACTCTGTCTACATGAGTGGCCTTTGGCTGTTCTCGGCAGTTGCGATCGTCGCTCACTTGGCGACGTTCATTTGGCGCCCGTGGTTCTAAGGAGAGATTAACATGGCAAAGTTCTACAAGATCTGGCTCATCTTTGACCCCCGTCGCGTTTTCGTGGCGCAGGGCGTGTTCCTCTTCCTTCTGGCAGCAATGATCCACTTGGTGGTTCTGAGCTCTGGTTTGAACTGGTTCGAGGCGGCGGCAGCCGCTGCAGGCTAGTGACCGGACGGCGCAAGGCAAGACGCGTCACCGGGCAACTGGCACACCAACAAATGCTGCGGGCGGTCTTTTATGTGCGCCGCCCGCCCGCGGCGAACGACGATAACATAATTATGACGGCCTCCGCCTTGGATGCACGCCCGCAAAGAGACCTCGGTATTCTTTGACGCGGCAGACCCTACATGGCGCGCCGCACATACGCGGAGAATAGAAGATGGCGTTGCTCAGCTTCGAAAGAAAATATCGCGTCCGCGGAGGGACGCTGGTCGGGGGCGATCTGTTCGACTTCTGGGTAGGGCCATTTTATGTGGGCTTCTTTGGGGTTACGACTGCCTTCTTTGCACTGCTTGGGACGATCCTAATTTTCTGGGGTGCCTCGCAGCAGGGGACATTTAACCCTTGGCTGATCAATATCGCACCGCCTGATCTAAGCTATGGCCTTGGAATGGCGCCGCTGCTGGATGGCGGGTTGTGGCAGATCATCACGTTCTGCGCCACGGGTGCCTTTATCAGCTGGGCCCTGCGTGAAGTCGAGATTTGCCGCAAGCTGGGCATGGGATACCATGTGCCCTTTGGGTTCATGGCAGCGGTCACGGCCTATATGACGCTGGTCATTTTCCGCCCGCTTTTGATGGGGGCATGGGGGCATGGTTTCCCATATGGCATCTTCAGCCACCTGGATTGGGTCAGCAACACGGGCTACGCGTACCTGCACTTCCATTACAACCCGGCACATATGCTGGCGGTGACCTTGTTCTTTACAACCACGCTGGCGCTTGCGCTGCATGGCGGTCTGATCTTGTCGGCCTGTAACCCTGAAAAGGGCGAAGAAGCCAAGACACCTGATCACGAAGATACGTTCTTTCGTGACTTTATCGGGTACTCGGTCGGCACCTTGGGTATTCACCGTGTGGGCTATCTGCTCGCGATCAATGCAGGTCTGTGGTCTGCGGTTTGTATCATTATCTCTGGTCCGGTCTGGACTGCTGGTTGGCCTGAATGGTGGAACTGGTGGCTCAACATGCCGATCTGGGGTGAACCCATCGCAATGGGAGGCATGTAATCATGGCATTTCCTGACTATCAAAACATCTTTACCCAAGTGCAGGTTCAAGGCACGCCCGAGATGGGCATGGACGACACCGGCAACAACATGATGGAAGAGCGGGTAGGTAACCCCTTCTTCAATACACTGGCGGGTTTGCTTGGGAACGGACAAATTGGGCCCTACTATTTCGGCTGGACGTCGATGGTGGCCTTCGGCACCGGTCTGGCATGGTTCGTCATCGTGGGCTTTAACATGCTGGCGCAAGTCGGTTGGTCGATCCCGCAATTCATCCGGCAGCTGTTTTGGCTCGCACTTGAGCCGCCCTCCCCTGAATACGGCCTGACTATGCCACCGCTGAACGACGGTGGCTGGTACATCATCGCCAGCTTCTTTTTGCTGATTTCTGTGATGACATGGCTGCTCCGCGCCTACCTGCTGGCCGAACAACACAAGATGGGGAAACACATCTTTTGGGGCTTTGCGGCAGCGGTTTGGTTGTTCCTTGTCTTGGGTCTGTTCCGTCCGATCCTGATGGGGTCCTGGTCCGAGGCTGTGCCTTACGGCATCTTCCCGCACCTTGACTGGACGACGGCGTTCTCCATTCGCTACGGCAACTTGTACTACAACCCGTTCCACTGTCTTTCGATCGTGTTCCTTTATGGCTCTGTCTTGCTGTTCTGTATGCACGGCGGCACCATTCTGGCGGTCACACGCTACGGCGGCGACCGCGAGCTGGAGCAGATCTATGACCGTGGTACTGCCACCGAACGTGCGGCTCTCTTCTGGCGCTGGACCATGGGCTTTAACGCCACGATGGAAGGCATCCACCGCTGGGCGTGGTGGTTCGCAGTCTTGACCCCCATCACGGGCGGTATCGGGATATTGCTGACCGGCACCGTGGTGGACAACTGGTTCATCTGGGCACAAGAGCACCATTTCGCGCCAATGTATGACGGCTCGTATGGCTACGAAGACTACGGCTCCTATCAAGCCTTTATCGGACAGGAGGAAAGATAATGCTGCCCAAGTGGTTTGACAAATGGAACAAGGATAATCCGACGAACATCTTCGGACCTGCTATCCTTATCGGCGCTCTGGGTGGAGCAGTGTTTTTCGCGATTGCGGTGACAACGATTGGCAATCCGGCACAAACAGCCAGTATGCAAACCGGCCCACGTGGTACGGGTATGTCGGTGCCGGAATTCAACGTGGCCCGGTTTGCGCCGGACCCCACGATTGAAGAATACTACACCGAAGAGCCTTACATCCCCGAAGGCGGTGAAGATCTGGCGCGCGACATTTACGAGAATGTCCAAGTGCTGGGTGACCTGACCGAGGATAACTTTAACCGCGTCATGACAGCCATGACGCAGTGGGTTTCCCCAGAAGAAGGCTGCGCCTACTGCCACGGTGATGTGGACATCGAAGAATACGGCAAAGACGATCTTTACACCAAAGTCGTTGCCCGCCGCATGATCCAGATGACGCAAAACATTAACGAGAACTGGGATGGCCACGTGAACGCCAACTACGAAGTAGGGGTAAATTGTTACACCTGCCACCGTGGCCAAAACGTACCTTCCGACATTTGGTTCAACATCACCCCTGTGACCAATGCCACAGCTGGCTGGGCGTCTGTGCAAAACCGCGCAACATCGCTTAGCCAATCCACGTCGCTGCCGTCCAATGCTTTGGAGGTCTATCTGACCGAATACGAAGCCGTGAATGTGCATGATCTGGAAAGCCGTGTCGCTGGTGTGCCCAACGACGAAGAAGTAGCCTCCATCCAGAAAACCGAAATGACGTTTTCACTGATGAACTACTTCTCCAACAGTTTAGGTGTGAACTGCGTGTTCTGTCACAACAGCCGCGCGTTCTATGATCCTGAGCAAGTGACCCCACAATGGGCGACCGCGCTGCTGGGACGTCAGATGGTGATTGAGATGAATCAGGAATATCTGATCCCTCTCGAAGCTGAATACCCTGCTGAACGCCTTGGGCCAGTATATGCAGACGCGCCAAAAGCCGCCTGCAAGACCTGCCACAAAGGATATCAGCAACCTATGCAAGGCATGAATGCCATTGCCGACTGGCCTGAACTCGCGACCACTGAGGCGCCAGTCTACGAATAGGGGCGCCGGGCCTTCGGGCCCCGCCTCTAGCCATGCACGGACCATTGGCTTCCTTGGTCCGGGCGCGGGGTCTCAACACCCCGGTTCCCTTCCTGTTGGCTACAGGAACCTGGGGTCGCAGCGGACGAAAGTCTGGTGTGACCCCTTTTAAATTCCCGGTGATGGAACATAAGCCTTGGCAAGAGGCGTTCATCATCCACCGACCCAGGAGAGTGCGCAATGACCCAATCAAACACCCCAACCTTAGACCGTGTCGCAGGCCCAGCAGACCTGCGCGCCATGAGCGATCTTGAGCTTAAATCGGTTGCAGACGAGTTGCGCAGCGAGGTTGTCCGCGCGGTCAGCGAAACCGGTGGCCACTTGGGTTCGTCCTTGGGTGTCGTTGAGCTAAGCGTGGCGTTGCATACCGTGTTTGATACGCCGCGCGACAAGCTGATCTGGGACGTGGGGCACCAGTGCTATCCGCATAAAATCCTGACCGGTCGGCGTGCGCGAATGAAAACACTTCGGCAGGGGGGTGGCATCAGCGGATTCACCAAACGCAGCGAGTCCGATTATGACCCCTTTGGTGCAGCACATTCCAGCACATCGATTTCGGCCGCGTTGGGCTTTACCGTTGGCCGCGATATGGGTCAGCCCACTGGCGACGCGGTTGCTGTGATCGGCGACGGTTCCATCAGCGCAGGCATGGCCTATGAGGCGCTGAACAACGCAGGTCACGAAGGCCGGCGCATGTTTGTTATCCTTAATGACAACGAAATGAGCATCGCCCCACCCGTAGGTGCGATGTCAGCGTATTTGTCCAGTCTTTCTGATCTTAGCCGCGTTGGCCCCTTTGGCGGGCTGGTGTCAATGGCAGAGGGCATGGAGAAATTCGCCCCCAAACCGGTCCGTGAAGGCGCACGCCGCGCTCGCGAACTGGTCACAGGGCTGGAAAGCCGTGGCACCTTTTTCGAAGAGCTTGGGTTTGATTATATCGGCCCGATTGATGGCCATGACATGGAACAACTGCTTAGTGTGCTGCGCAGTGCAAAAGCCCGGTCAACAGGTCCCGTGCTGATCCATTGCTGCACGGTCAAAGGCAAAGGCTATGCGCCTGCCGAAGGCTCTGCCGATAAATACCACGGCGTCAGCAAATTTGATGTGGGTACTGGCGTTCAAGCCAAGGCCACAGCCAATGCACCCAGCTATACAGGTGTGTTCGGCGATGCGCTGACGCAAGCTGCTGCCGAAGATCCTACCGTTGTTGCCGTGACCGCTGCAATGCCATCTGGCACCGGCGTTGATCGCATGGCCAAACGGTTCCCGGGCCGCGTATTTGATGTGGGCATCGCAGAGCAACACGGCGTGACCTTTGCCGCCGGAATGGCCGCAGCAGGGCTGAAACCGTTTTGTGCGATCTATTCGACCTTTCTTCAGCGCGGGTACGACCAAGTGGTGCATGATGTGGCCTTGCAAGGGTTGCCAGTGCGTTTTGCAATCGACCGGGCGGGACTTGTCGGTGCGGATGGCGCCACCCATGCCGGTGCGTTCGACATCGGCTATCTGGGTGCTTTGCCTGGGATGGTCGTCATGGCCGCCGCCGACGAGGCAGAGTTGAAGCACATGGTGGCGACAGCGGCGGATTACGACGTAGGACCCATCGCGTTCCGGTACCCACGCGGCAACGGCACTGGCGTCGAAATCCCCAGACATGGGCGCATTTTGGACATTGGCAAAGGCCGTATGATCCGCGAAGGAACAGGCGATGTCGCGATCCTGTCCTTGGGCACGTTGCTGGCTGATTGCGAAGCGGTGGCGTCGATGCTTGAGAATGACGGCATCAGCGTTACGGTCGCCGATGCGCGCTTTGCCAAACCGCTTGATATGGAATTGATCGCGCGACTGGCGCAAACCCATACGGCCCTGATCACGGTGGAACAGGGCGGTGAAGGCGGATTTGGCGCGATGGTGCTACAGGCTATGGCGCGCGAAGGATTGCTGGATCACGGTTGCAAATTGCGCACCCTGTGCCTGCCGGATCGGTTTATTGACCAGGATTCTCCGGCGGAGATGTACCGCCAAGCCGGGCTAGACGTGACTGGCATCGCGTCAGAGGTCTGCCGCGTCATGGGACGCGACCCCAAGGTTGTTGATCTCAATAGCGCGCGGGCTTAACGCGCGTTGACGGTGTGATACGTCGGCATCAGATCGCCGGGCGCGGGTGTGGCCGCATAGATGGCACGGGCAATGGCGCGGGCCAGACAAATCGAAGCAGCATGCCCGATCTGCGCCAGTTCCGACAGCGGATCGGTCAACGCCTGCGTTTGGGTGGATAAAGCAAACACCAGATCACCGTCCATCGGCGTATGGCTGGGTACAATTGCGCGAGCCATACCGTCATGGGCGGCGATGGCCATGCGGTGGCATTGTGACTTGTCCAAAACCGCATCTGTCGCCACGATCGCGATGGTCGTGTTGGCGTGCTCAATCATCTTTGATTGCTCTAACCCACTGAAACCGGCAATTGGGTCCGGCCCCATACCGCCGAACTCCGCTTGCGTTTCAAAGGGCGCGGCATAAAAGTGTTTGTTGCCGGGCGTCGTGACAGACCCCACAGGGTTCGCGGCCACCAGTGCGCCGACGGTGATGCCACTGTCCAGCGTCCAAGAGACAGAGCCGAGCCCGCCTTTCAGCGCGGCGGTTGTTGCACCCGTACCAGCTCCAAAGCTACCCAGTTCAAAGTCAGTGCCTGCAGCATCAAAGGCTTGGCGACCAAGTGCGCTATAGGGGTTTTTGGCCCAGTCTTTATTGCCGCCATTCAGCAGATCAAACAAAATAGCCCCTGGCACGATTGGCACCTTCACGGCACCTACGGCAAAGCCGCGCCCCTGCGCCTGCAGGCCTTCGGTGGCGCCGCTGCAAGCGTCCAAGCCAAACGCCGACCCGCCCGACAGCACCAAAGCATCAACCTGCGCGACAGATTTATCAGGCGCCAACAGGTCGGTGTCGCGCGTACCCGGCGCACCGCCCATGACATGATAAGACGCAACAAAGGGGCTGTCTGCGGTCAGCACAGTGACGCCAGATTTCAACTCTGCATTCTGGGTGTTACCGACCAGCACGCCGGGGACATCGGTGATCAGGTTGCGTGGGCCGGGGCGGATCACGGTCATATCCGCGGCTTTGGGGCTGCAGTTTCAGGGTCGCCCGTGTTGGGCTCTCCTTTTGGCTCAATCAACAAAACGTGGCATTCTTGATCCGCGCGCGGGCGATGCGTAACGCCTTTTGGCACGATGAAAAGCTCACCCGTTTTCACGACATGCGAATTGTCTTCGATATCCATGACCATCTCGCCTGCGAGCACTAAAAAGAAATCATCCGTGTCTTTATGCAAATGAAAGGGAAAAGCACCCTGAAACCGCACAACCATCACGTCGTTATCATTGTAATCCGCGACCACATGTGGGTCCCAATGCGATGAGAATTGCGCTAGCTTTTCCGCGAGATTTACAGGGGTCATATACAGCGTCCTCCGTCCACTTCGAGGGCCACGCCGGTGATCATTGACGCCTCGTCCGAGCATAGAAAGCACGCAGCGTTGGCCATATCCTGCGGTGTGGAAAACCGCCCCAGCGGTATTGTCGACAAGAATTTTGCTCGGACTTCGGGGGTGTCTTTGCCCATAAAGGATTTAAGCAACGGTGTCTCGCCTGCGACGGGGTTTAACGCATTCACGCGAATGCCTTGAGGGGCGAGTTCGACCGCCATGGCTTTGGTTGCTGTAATCATCCACCCCTTGGAGGCATTATACCAATTCAAGCGGGGGCGTGGTGATACCCCAGCCGTGGATGCGACATTCAGGATGACGCCCGCGCCGCGCGCTTTCATGATGGGGATCAAGGCACGGGCTGTCAGGTAGACTGATTTCATATTCACGGCCATGACCCGGTCAAAGTCATCTTCGGTGACGTCTTCCAAGGCGGTTGGTAAATGCGTGACACCGGCGTTGTTAATCATGATGTCAATTTGGCCCCAAGCTTGCTGCGCCGCATCCACCATTGCTTCCACAGATGTGCCTTCTGCAACATCGACTTGTTGGGGGGTGGCCGTGTCGCCTAAGCGATGAGCTATATCCTCTGCGCCGGGGCCATTAATGTCAGCGACCATAACGCGGCATCCTTCTGCGACAAATTTCTCTGCGATGCCTGCGCCAAATCCTGATGCCGCGCCGGTGATGATCGCAGTTTTCCCTGCTAGTCGCATCTGTGTGCCTCCCGTTCAGACCTTACATTTTAACACCACCCTGTCGTGTCCGTCGCTTCCCGGCAAGGCCGGGGCGTCACGATGATGTGTAAAACCTTCTCGATGCCAGAATTTCAGGGCGCGTGGATTTGCCGATAAAACCGCCAGTTTAAGCCATTGGATATTATTTTTCCAAGCGCGCTGTTTCACATCAGTGATGATCTGACGGCCAATCCCTTCACCTCGAAAAGCGGGATCAAGCAAGACCAGGCCGATCCACCAATCGTCAGGATATTCATAGCCTTCGGCGATACAGATCAATCCGATCAGCGCAGGACCTTCCATAGCGCCAAAGGTCTGCAAACATGCAGGTCCAAGCCCGGGAGGCACAGCTGTGAAGAAGTCTTTGATGAATGCGTCATCGGGGTCATGGCCGATTTCAAGCGTGATGTAATCATGCGCCCGCATAGCCAAATCAAGCGCATCATCAGCATGATGCGCATGGGTGATCGGTTTGAGGATGACATCATCCAGCACTTGTTACACCTTCTAGGTCGGGCAGTTTGGGTGCTGCCGCCAGAAGGGTTTTCGTATATTTATGTTGCGGATTGGTAAAGACGGCCTCGGTTGGGCCATGTTCGACGATCTGTCCCGCTTGCATGACCATTACTGTATCTGTAACGGACCGTACCACTGTCAGGTCGTGTGAGATGAAAAGATAAGTCAAGTTGTGGGTGCGACAGAGCGTGGCCAAAAGGTCAAGGATTTGCGCCCGGACTGAGACATCCAAGGCCGATACCGCCTCGTCAAAGATGATCACATCGGGCCGTGTTATGAGCGCGCGGGCAATAGCGATACGCTGGCGTTGCCCGCCCGAAAATTCATGAATGTAGCGGTCTGAGTCCTGTGGGTGTAGTCCTACCGCCGTTAATGCCTCGGCGATCGTGGTTGCCGCGGGCTTTTCATCCAAGGCGTGGAAGGGTTCAACGAGCAATCTGCCGACAGTATGCCGGGGGTTGAAGCTGCCAAATGGGTCTTGAAAGACGACTTGCATCCGGGGCCCGTCGCTTTGTTGCGATGAGTTGTGCGTATATAACTGTTGCCCTGCAAGGGTGATGGTGCCGCCTTGCACAGGTTCTAGACCCAACAGGGCGCGGGTCAGTGTGGATTTGCCACAACCGCTTTCGCCCACCAGGCCCAACCGTTCCCCGCGCGACAACGTAAAGCTGACACCTCGAACAGCATCAAACTGCTGTGGTTTTGCAAATAACCTGCGGCGGGGTAGGGCATAGGAACGGACAAGGTTGCGCGCCTCAAGCAACGGTGTAGGGGTCGGGCGTGCCGGCAAATCGACGTGGGGCGAAGAGGCGCGAAACAGCGCCTTGGTGTATGGATGTTGCATGTTGTGCAACAGATCGCGCGTAGGTCCCGCTTCGACGATTTCCCCTTGGCGCATAACTGAAAGACGATCCGCAATTTGAGCGACAACCGCCAGATCATGGGTAATCAGCAGTAGGGCCATGTCGTCTTCGCGGGCCAGACGCACCAAAAGATCAAGTATTTGGGCCTGTGTGGTGACATCCAGTGCGGTGGTGGGCTCGTCGGCGATAAGAACACGCGGGTGGCGCGCGATTGCCATGGCGATCACAACGCGCTGTCGCTGCCCACCGGATAGTTCATGCGGGTAGCGGGACAGCGGGAAATCATCTGGTGGTAGACCAACCCGGGCTAAGGTTTCTGCCGCCTGGTGTTGGGCTTTGGCGCGGGGTGTTTGAGTGTGCACCCGGATTGTTTCAGCCACCTGATCGCCAATGCGGTGCAATGGGTTCAATGCGGTCATAGGTTCTTGGAACACCATTCCAATTTTGTTCCCGCGCATCGCACATAGATCAGCTTCGCTGGTCTCCAAGATATCTTGCCCATCGAGCATTATTCCTCCGCGTGCCACCGCACCATTTGGCAGCAGTTGCATCGCGGCCAGCGCGGTCATGGATTTTCCGGAGCCGCTTTCCCCTGTGATTGCAACGATCTCGCCTGCGTCAGCGTTTAGGGATACGTCCTTTAGAATGGGCGCACCATGAATAGACAGGTTCAGGTTTGTGATCTGCAAGAGGCTCATGCGGTGCGCCTTCGCAGTCGGGGGTCCAAGGCGTCGCGCAGACCGTCTCCCAACAGGTTCAGCCCCAGCACGATCAGAATAATCGCAACCCCTGGCACGATCGCCAGATGCGGCGCCAGTGTCACCAAGGTTTGAGCATCAGCCAGCATGCGCCCTAAAGAGGGTGTAGGCGGTTGCACGCCAAGGCCGACAAAAGATAGGGCGGCCTCTACTTGGATACCCAAAGCAAACTGGATTGTGCCTTGGACAATGAGCAAATTCATGGCGTTCGGCAGGATATGCTCAACTGAAATACGGGAGGCATTCTTGCCTGCGACGCGTGCGGCCATGATAAATTCACGCTCCCATAGGGGGAGTGCGGCCCCACGCGTCACGCGTGCAAAGACCGGAATATTGAAAAGGCCAAAGGCGATGATGGCATTGACAGCAGAGGGGCCAAAAACGGCGGTGATCAGGATGGCCATCACCAACAGTGGAAAGGCAAAGATGATGTCATTGCCGCGCATGATCAGCTCGTCCAGCCACCTGCCTTTGCGCGCGGCTGCAGCCAGCCCAAGCGGGACGCCAAAACATAGGCCGATGATCAACGCCACGCATGCGACCGCGATGGACGTACGCGCACCCACCATGACCATGCTTAGGATGTCACGCCCCAGATGATCAGTGCCCAGCAGGTGCGCGCCATTGGGTGTTTGCAGCTTGCCCGGAATATCAAGCAGCGTGTGGTCGTAGGGGGTCCAAACCAGCGACAACAGCGCCATGGCTATAAAGCTGACCGATAGCACAGCCCCTAAAATCAAAGGGCGGCTCAAGTGCGGTCTCGCAAGCGGGGGTCAACGGCGGCATAGGCCAGATCGACTAGAAAGTTGATGACGATCACACCGAAAACTACCAACATCACGACGCTTTCTACGACAATCAAATCACGGGCAGAGATTGATTGAAAAATGAGTCGCCCCAAACCAGGCAGGTAAAAGACTTGTTCAATAATGATCGTGCCAGCAAACAGAAACGAGAACTGCAGCCCTAAAATTGTTAACACAGGGATCAACGCGTTGCGCAGCCCATGGCGCCACACTGTCTGTCGCTCGGTCAGCCCTTTGGCGCGGGCGGTGCGTATGAAATCCTCGCTCATGACATCCAAAAGGGCTGATCGCATGACCCGCGTGAGGATTGCTGCCTGCGGTAGGGCAAGTGCTATGGCAGGCAGGGTCAGCGCTTTTATGCAGACCCAAAAGCCGTTGTCCCAACCCGGAAATCCACCTGCTGGAAACCACCGCCAATAGATTGCAAAGACCAAAACCAGCATCATGGCAAACCAGAAATTAGGGATAGCGACGCCCATTTGGGTGGCCCCCATGACGGTTACATCGCCCATCTGGCCCCGCCGCGCGGCCGCATATATCCCTGCGGGTATCGCGATAATGATCGCCAAACTCAGCGCATAAAACGCCAGTGGAATGGATACCCCAACCCGGTCTGCGACCATGCCTGCAACTGGCGTGCGGTAGGTATAAGAGGTCCCAAAATCACCTATAAGCATGCCGCCGACCCACGCGAAGTAGCGCACAGGCTTTGATGCATCCAGCCCCAACTCAGCACGCAAGGCCGCCAGCGTTTCGGGCTGCGCGTTGATGCCCAACATGAAAGATGCAGGATCCCCGGGCGCCACTTCGATCACCGTGAATATCGCCAAGGACGCCACTATCAGGCTAAGTACAAGTGAACCGAGACGTTTAAGGATATACCGCTGCATCGCCTACACGTTAGGCTTGGGTCTTTGCGGGGTCCAGAGGGGTTGTGCATGCGCGTGCATGGGTTACCTGTAATTCATGACCCAACCACGCCTTATCGGAGCCGAAATCTTCCGCTTTTCCAGCTATGGTCGCTGGCACCCCTTGCGGGTGCCACGTGTATCGACGGTGATGGATTTGTCGCGCGCCATGGGCTGGCTACCGACTGAGCAATTCATCACTGCACCGCGTGCGAAACCCAAAGCACTGCATGTTTGGCATACGCCTGAATACATCGAGGCACTGCAACGGGTTGAGGCGACACAAACCGCGTCGCCTGATGATACAGCGCGCCACGGTATTGGGTCTGTGACGAACCCTGTGTTCCCGGAGGTTTTTCGCCGCCCATCAACGGCTGCGGGTGGGTCACTGCTGGCAGGTGAGCTGTTGAAAAACGGTGGCATAATTTACAACCCGCCCGGCGGGACACATCACGGCATGCCGGACCGGGCCAATGGGTTTTGCTATCTGAATGATCCTGTACTTGCGATGCTGAGCCTGCGCCGCAATGGGGCGCGCCGCATTGTGTATGTGGATATTGATGCGCATCACTGCGACGGGGTGGCGCATGGGTTTCATGGCGATCCAGACTGTCTGATGATCTCGGTGCACGAAGAACGGCTTTGGCCGCGAACAGGGCCTATCGACGACGACGCGGGCGGTGCTGCGATCAATTTGCCTGTGCCGCGGGGCCTGAATGATAGTGAAATGGCTTATATTCGTGATACGGTGATCCTCCCTCAGACAGAGGTGTTTCGACCTGATGCAATTGTTCTCCTATGCGGGGCAGATGGTGTCGAAGAGGATCCTTTGGCGCATCTTAGCCTTAGCAATAATGCACATTGGGCAGTGACCCGCGCGCTGATGGGGTTGGCGCCGCGCATGTTGGTATTGGGCGGTGGCGGATATAACCCCTGGTCTGTCGGCCGATTGTGGACAGGCGTTTGGGCGACGTTGAATGGGTATGACATACCCGACCGTTTGCCGGATAAAGCCCAAGCCGTCTTGCGTGGGCTGAGCTTCGAGGGCAATCGGCGGGGGAAGAACCCGCCTGAGCATTGGTTCACCACTTTGCGTGACGCGCCGCGCGAAGGCCACATCCGTGACGAGATAAAAGACCGCGTAAAGTTCGTCTTGCAAAGGCGAGATGGCTGATGCCTGCGTCACCTTTGGTGTGCGTCAATAAAGCTTTTCATGTGTTTATGCGCCAAACTGAGTCGCGTGCTTTTTGCTTGGTGGGATCGGTCCGAGTGCGAAGACTTTGGCAGATGCGAAAGCGCGGGCAACTATCGTGGGGTCAAGTTTCTCGAACCTGACCCCATGTTAGTGAGCTATGAGCGTCAGACCGGCATATTGTCGAACATGTCGTCCAATGCTTCGTCCTTCAGGGTGTTGTTAATCCGGCGTAGTTTCCGCGACACCGGAATACCTTGAAGCGTCAGGCTTGTTACAACGCGGTCGATCTGCGGTTGTAGGCGCATGCGTTCGTCCGAAGAGGCGTCAATGGCTTGAGCTTCTAAAATCGACGCATGTCTTTCTAGATCAGTCATGTGGCTCTCCTGTTGTGTTGTCAAATTCGTATGATGGTTCTGTTTTGGTCCTTCGACGCGTTCATTCCATCATATGGATACCTTGGTTTCAGTTTACTACATCTGAACCAGACATTCACGTGAAAGTTGTGCGAAATCGGGTCAGATGCTTAAAAAAACCGCACTACCAAGGCGCTGCAGCGCAGCAATTTCATGATGCAACTGCAATAACTTAAGTGATTTTGGACAGATCTAAACCAATTGTAGATCAATTACGCCAGCGTACGGCTGTCAGGTCTGTGGCCTGTGTGGGCAGATTCGTCCAAATCCCTTCGAGCCCCGCGTTTGCAACAGAAAGTTGTGCAAGTTGGAACAGGTATCCGTTCACATAGTCATCTGCAATCATCTGCTGCGCTTGCCCCAGCATTTTGCTGCGCTCCACAGGATCAGTGGTCGTGTTCAAGGTTGTGATCAGCGTCTGAAAGTCCGGGTTATCGTACTGGAAATAGTAGTCTGGATTGGCATAGATTCCGATGTCCATGGGTTCGGTGTGACTAACAATGGTCAGACCAAAATCTTTGCCGCGAAAGACGCTTTCCAGCCACTGAGCCCATTCAACATTTATAATCTGCGCTGTGATGCCCACTTGTGCCAGTTGTGCGGCGATAATCTCGCCACCGCGCCGGGCATAGGAAGGGGGGGGTAGGTATAGCGTTGTTTCAAAACCGTTCGGAAGGCCTGCTTCCTTTAGCAGAGATTTGGCCTTTTCCGGATCGAACGCGGACTGGCTGGTCAGATCAACGTAGGCCGGGTTGTGCGGTGCAAAATGGGTGCCGATAGGGGTCCCATAGCCGAACATCGCCCCATCAATAATGGCCGAGCGGTCGATGGCATGGGCCAGCGCCTGACGTACCAGTGGGTTATCAAAGGGCGGCATTTTGTTGTTGGTACTCAGGATCGTTTCACCTTCGGTAGAACCGACAAGCACTTGAAATCGTGGATCGGCCTCGAATTGAGGAAGGTTTTCAGGAGCAGGGAAGCTGCTGAAATAGTCCACATCTTCGGCCATTAGTGCGGCAAAGGCAGCCGTTGGGTCCGAGATGAATTTGAAAGTAGCGGCTTCCAGGGGAGCAGCTGTGCCCCAATAGCTGTCATTGCGCACTAGCTCGATACGGTCCGATTGCACCCATTCGACGAATTTAAAGGCGCCGGTGCCAATAGGCATCTGCTTGATGCTATCAATGCTTTCAGGGGCGACAATCACTGCATCCCCCCACGCGAGGTTAAACAACATGTTGCCATTGGGCTCAGACAGGGTCACGCGGACGGTCAGCGGGTCCAATACCTCAACCGATGCAAGTGCCGCGAACAGTGCTTTTTGCGCATTCGCGCTGTCGTCAGCCACGATCCGGTCGAGCGAGAATTTCACATCCTCAGCGTCCATCGTCGTGCCATCGTGAAAGGTCACGCCATCGTTCAAGGTAAAGGTATAAACCAGCCCATCATCTGAGATGTCCCACGATTTTGCGAGACCGGGGATGACTGCCCCGTCTGCGGCAAAGCGGGTCAGCCCCTCAAACACATTTGAATACAAAACGGAATCGATGGCCCCAGCAGCAGCAGATGTGGGGTCAAGGTGCGGCGGTTCCAACTGCAGCGCGACGGTAATGTCTGTCTGTGCCTGAGCCGTCGCAGCAAGTACAGAAAATGCGGTGGCAAGAAGCGTGCGTTTGGGCGTTGGCATATTGAGGTCCCCTCTGTTGGCTGGGTTAAGTGTGTTCGTAAACGTGCCGTCAATCAACAGCATGCGACCGCTTGGCCGTGGATTTTTGCAATTTGCCCTGTTATTCAGAGGCCTACACATAATGGGAGACGCGCGGATGAGTGCGACCGCCAAAAAGACAGCCCCCATGCCTGTCGATATCACGGCCCGCAAAGGTGGCGAGCCTTTGGTAAGCCTGACCGCTTACACCACGCCAATGGCCCAGATGATGGATGCGCATTGCGATTTTGTTCTAGTCGGTGACAGCGTGGGGATGGTGCTGCATGGCTTGCCCTCCACGCTTGAAGTCACGCTGGACATGATGATCCTGCACGGCAAGGCCGTGGCGCGGGGGCTATCGCAGGCGATGATGGTCATCGACATGCCTTTTGGAAGCTATGAACAATCACCGCAGCAGGCGTTTGAGAACGCAGCACGTCTTATGCGCGAAACAGGTGCGGGTGCGGTCAAGCTGGAAGGCGGCCAGCATATGGCCGCGACCATTGATTTTCTGGTCAAACGCGGCATCCCAGTGATGGCGCATATTGGACTGACACCGCAGTCTATCAACACGTTGGGTGGCTACACTGTGCAAGGGCGCGGCCCGCAGGCTGATGTTTTGATGCAAGATGCGCTGGCGGTCGCGGCGGCTGGCGCTTTTGCAGTAGTGTTGGAAAAGATACCGCAAAACCTGTCCGACCAAATCACGACCGCAGTCGACATACCGACAATTGGCATTGGTGCGTCGGCTGGATGCGATGGCCAGATTTTGGTGGTCGACGATATGTTAGGTCTGTTCACGGCATTCAAAGCGAAATTCGTGAAAAGGTATGCAGAATTGGGCACCGATGGCGAAAGGGCTATTGCTGACTATGCAAAAGACGTCCGCGCCCGACGCTTTCCGGGCCCTGAGCATATTTTCGCAGATCAAGCTCCTAAACCGAAAGCTGCGAAATGAGCACGCCCCCTATTTTGCGCACGCTTACCGTGTTGCGTGCGGCGACGCGCAACTGGCATATGTCTGGTGAAACGATTGGCGTTGTACCTACAATGGGCGCGCTCCACGATGGGCATCTTAGTCTTGTGGCGCGCGCCAAAGACGCCTGCGACCGGGTGATCGTGACGATTTTTGTAAATCCCAAACAGTTTAATCAAACTTCCGACCTTGATAATTACCCACGCACAGAAGAGGAAGACGCGCGCAAACTGGCGCGGTTTGATGTTGATGCGGTCTATGTGCCGGATGTCAGCCAGATTTACCCTGAAGGTTTTTGCACGAATGTGTCAGTCACTGGTATGACAGATGTCTTGTGTGGTGCGCACCGACCGGGTCACTTTGACGGGGTGGCGACGGTGGTGACCAAGCTTTTTACGCAAACAGCGGCCGATAAAGCGTTCTTTGGGGAAAAAGACTTCCAGCAACTGATGGTGGTCCAGCGCATGGCGGCTGATTTGGACATTCCGATCGAAGTTGTGGGGTGTCCGACAATCCGTGAAGACGACGGGTTGGCCATGTCGTCGCGCAATTTGCTGCTGTCAGACCGCGCGCGGGTCAACGCCCCGCGGCTGAACGAGATTATGGATGAAACAGCAGAGAAGCTGGGGCAAGGGGCAGCGTTCAGCGCGTTGCAGGCAGATGCCATATCCAAATTGGAGGCCGCAGGGTTCACAGGCGTCGACTATTTCGAAGTCCGTTCTTGCGCGACCCTTCAAGCGTTAGACTACGTTACAGAACCGGCACGGCTTTTTGCCGCCGCTTGGTTGGCAGGGGTGCGGTTGATCGACAATATAGATGTGCCAAGCGTAGGTTCAGACCATTCAGGCTGACGTATAAATCAGTGCCACTTATCGCCGCGAAAATGCGATTTGAATTTCTGTTCCTCGCGTGCCTGGCGCGCGTGCTGGCGGTCAAGTTGAGCAAGTTTTACGACGCAGAACGCTGTCATCAGCATTACGTTTAAAGCGACGAGTGCGACGATTAAAAAATCCATCATGATATCTCCATCTGAACCCTTGATGCTGAAGCTAGGGCTGATGGACAAAATATCGCATACTTCTTTTTTTTCGGTTTACTTTCGCAAAGTGACCGGCTTGCCGGCGCGTGGTACGGCCATACTAGCTTTTGGCAAGCAACAGTGTTTCAAGTGCGGTGCCCATGACTTGTGCGCTTTCGACCATATCGTCGACACCCACATATTCGTCAGGCTTATGCGCCAGTTCCAAAATCCCCGGCCCATAAGCAATACAGTTCTTTAGTTTGCCGATCCGGTCGATGTGTTTTTGATCGTATGTGCCGGGCGATGCGACATATTCTGGTGCTTTTCCCATAACCTTTTCTATCGCATCCGCAACAGTACGCACAACGGGTGCATCGCGGTCAGTCATGGAGGGCAAGACCGAATTAATTTCGGTCAGGGTGTATGCAAAATCGGGTCGGGTTTCTTTCAAGGCCTCCAACAGGCCGGTAACTTCTGCACGGACCTGATCTAGGGGTTCCTCCATCAAGAAACGACGGTCGATGACGATACGACAACTGTCGGGAACGCAATGTGCGGGCAGGCTGGTGTCATCAGGGTCTGAATCTGGTTGCCCGCCATGGATAGAGTTGATGTTCATCGTTGATTGACGCGCCCCGTCCGGCACAACAGGCATATCAGTATGACGGGCGGCCATGGCCGGAAAAAGTTTGTCTTCGAACTCTGACAACACCGCGCCCATGTGGCGCACAGCACAATCGCCCAGAAAAGGCATCGCGCCATGGGCGATTTCACCATGGGTTTCAATTTCTGCCCACCAACCCCCGCGATGGCCCAAACAAATGCGGTCTTTGTTCAAAGGTTCTGGGATAATCACGTGCTGTACGCGCTTTGGGTCAAAAAAGCCTTGCTCTGCCAGATAGGCAACCCCGCCGTAGCCACCCGATTCCTCGTCTGCCGTGCCGGAAATTTCTATTGCACCTGCGTAGTCGGGATGCATATCGATGAAAGCTTCTGTCGCAATAATGGATGCCGCCAACCCGCCTTTCATGTCGCAGGCGCCACGACCGTAAATCTTGCCATCCTCCAAAGTGCCGCCAAAAGGGTCATGGGTCCAACCGTGGCCAACCTCGACCACGTCGGTATGGCTGTTGAAATGCACACACTCGCCCGACTGCGCGCCGGTGTGGCGGGCCACAACATTCCAGCGCGGATAGGTGTCGCTGTCGCCAGGTGTGCCGGTCGCGCGAATAAGCTGTGTTTCAAACCCCCGCGCCTCAAGCCGCACCGCGAGGTATTCGCATATCTGACGGTAATCTGCCCCGGGCGGGTTCAGCGTCGGCATGCGGATCAAGTCTTGCGTCAGAGCAACTAGGTCACCCCGTCTTGCGGCAATAGCGGTTGATAGCTTGGAAATCATTCGCCCAGTGTTCAGCGATGCGCTGCGAATGACAAGCGGATTGCGCGCAGGTGCTTAGGTTTCCTTGGCGATCTCTTGCATGGCAACCAAGAACGCAGTCACCTCGGCCACTGTATTATAGTGGCATGTCGACACGCGCACGGCAGTATCCAGCCCCAAGGGCGTCAGGATATTGCCCGAATAGTGGTCGGCCTTGCGGATATGTGTCCGAATGCCTTGGTCGTTCAGTTTGGCCACGATGTCTGCGGCTGGCACGTGTTCCAGTGCAAAGCAAACCATACCTTCGCGTGCGGGGTTGTCAGCACCGCCGATTATTGTGACGCCCGGCAAATCCGCGAGCCCCGCCAGATTGCCCGTTCCGTGCAGCATCGTGTCGGTGAGCGTTTTTTCATGCGCATGAATTGCCTTGCCCGCCGCAATAATCCGGGTGCGCGCGTCCGGGCTGTCTGAATGCGCTTGGCCAAGCCAGTCAAAATATCCCACAACATCTGAAAACGTCGCGTAAGCGCCAGTGTCACGAGTGCCCATTTCCCAGTTGGCACGGGGACCATCATCAAGCTGTTCCAGAGCAAGGTTAGTCAGCCTGTCCGACACCCAAGCGACACCATATCCGTGGCGCGAAAAGACTTTGTAAGGCGAGATCACATAGCCGTCCACATTGTAGGCTGCGATGTCAATTTGACCATGGCTGGCGTGTTGGATGCCATCGACGATGATGAACGCATCAGGTGCCACGGCGCGGATGGCGGCAGCAATGCCGGTTACATCATTGGCAATGCCTGTGACCGGTGAGGTATGCAAGATCGTTGCGACCTTGACATCTTGTGTCATCAGGTCTGCGTAAGCTTCGGGCGTCACCGCGCCGGTGGCGTTATCATGGGGCACCGAAATGTAGGGTTTTCCTGCGTTGTTGGCCCAGTGTTTGGCCGCAGATCTTGATGCGGGGTGCTCGACCGTTGACCCAATAATGCGGCCATCCGGCGTGCCCATTGCAGCTGTCCGTATTAACCGAAACGTCAGTTCCGTGCCACTTTCACCCACAAAAAACTGCCCGCCCTTGGGATTGAAAAACATGGCCATATCGGCCTTGGCGGTGGCAATTAGTTTACCCAACGCTTGTGCTGCCGGGTTGTCGCGCCCTTGGTTGTCTGGCAGCGCAGCAAAGACAGAAGACGTTTCAACAACTTTGTTCAACGTCAGTGCTCCGCCTGCGTTTTCAAAAAAGACACGCGGGCCTTGAAAGGGGCAGCTATCTACATGCGCGAACTGTTTGCGGATCAGTTGCATCTGAGCGTCGGGAAAAGCAGCCATGTCGCGTCCTTCTAACCTGTTTCGAAACTGATGGCGGGGGAACAGGTGTTTCGTCAAGTCGCATCCGCGTTTGTCTGCATATAAAGCATCCGTATGACCTGTTTTTTTGAGGCTAGCTTTTCAAGCAAAATGGGAAATCTTGGAACCTTTACAGCGCTGGTTCGTTAGTTTCGTACATGTAACGCAAGACAGGAGCAAAAATAATGGTAGAGTTTACAGGTATCGGCGGCTTGGTATTGTTGGCTCTGAACATATGGGCCATCGTGTCGATTGTGGGGTCCCGTGAAAGCACGGGTGCCAAAGTGATTTGGTCACTGGTAGTGCTTGTCATGCCCGTCATTGGTTTTATCGTCTGGCTGATTGCTGGGCCTCGTCCGGCGAAAGTCCCCGCGTAGTATGAAATTGGTATCTGGCTTTTCGACTTACCGGGCAGCCGTGGTTGCCACAGCAGGCCAGATCGGGCGCAATAACCTCGGCCTCGTTTCGGCCGGGGTCGCTTTCTTTTCGATGTTGTCTGTGTTTCCCGCGCTGGCGGCGCTGATCGCGATCCTCAGTTTGATTGCCGATCCCGCAGTGGTGGTTGTACAGCTTGAGGAAATGCGTGGGCTGATGCCAACCGATGTCTATGACATTCTGAATGCGCAGATTGTGGGTCTGG
Source organism: Roseobacter sp. (assembly GCA_045104955.1). Classification (GTDB taxonomy): domain Bacteria; phylum Pseudomonadota; class Alphaproteobacteria; order Rhodobacterales; family Rhodobacteraceae; genus Roseobacter. Next base: position 79,434 of record JBGCDB010000007.1, on the reverse strand, counting down.
TAAGTACCAGTTCCGATACCTTGGGCTGGGCGGGTTTGATCTCGGTTGGAGTGGCGCTTTGGTCCGCGCGTGCAGGTGTCGGTGCGATGTTGCACGGGTTAAATGCGGTTTACGGCACCGACAATCGTGGCACATGGCGGCACTATGTGCGTGCCTTGCTGTTGACGGTTGGTCTTGTGGGTGTCGGCATCGTCGCATTGCTTTCTGTCGTTGTGGCACCTGTTTTATTGGCGTTTGCTGCCTTGGGGTCATTTGCCAGTGTTATCATCGACCTACTGCGCTGGACGATCGCCATTGCTGTAATATTTGCCGGAATTGGTTTGCTATACCGGTATGGGCCCAATCGGCGCCCGGCAAAAACGCAAATGCTGACGCCGGGCTCATTTTTTGCTGCCGCATCCTGGGCCGGACTGTCGATCGCCTTTTCTTATTACGTCACGCATTTTGGAAACTACAATGAGGTTTATGGATCCATTGGCGCGGTCATTGCGATGTTGGTCTGGTTGTGGATCAGTAGCTTTTTGGTTCTTTTAGGCGCAGCATTCAATGCAGAGCTTGAAGCCCGGCAGAGTGTTATCAACGATCCGGTAGATGACGGCGCCGCAGAACGCATGGCCGAGGGCCGCGAATCCGAAGATACAGACAAACCTTTGGAAATGATGGAACCAACTGCGCGCTGAATTGTTTGTCCTTTGAACGAACTAAAGGAGAAACGATATGACAAGCGCATTGAACGTAATCCCATCGAATGACGACGTGAAAACGGGTGTTGTTGATACTGACGCGATGGCGCAGGGCTTGCAGCACATGCTCGCAGACACATACCGGCTGATCTTCAAAACCCACGCAGTGCATTGGAATGTCGAAGGTCCCATGTTTTACGCAGTACATAATCTGACCGAAGAACAGTACGATAACATGTTTGACGCGGCCGACGACATCGCAGAACGTATTCGTGCATTAGGTCACCTGGCACCGGCTACTTTGTCATCTATTGTCGCACAGTCTGTGGTGCAGGATGATGAAACGCCCACATCGGCGGGCCAAATGTGCGAAGATCTCGCAGCTGACCACGAGCGTATTGCAAAACGGATGCACGAGCTGATCAAAACAGCTGGCGATACGCCCGATCCCGTGACCGAAGACATGGCGACAGAGCGCGCAGGTTTTCACCAAAAAGCCGCGTGGATGCTTCGGGCAATCGCGAAAAGCTAATTAGACAGAACGGGGTGGCCCGCACCTTGGTGCGGGCTGCTTTTACAGTTTCAGGGTCTCGGTTGACGAAAAGAACATCGCTTGACTGACCGCAGAAATCACTTGCTCTTCGGCATACGGTTTTGAGATCAAAAACGCAGGCTCGTGCTTTTCCCCTGTCAACAAACGCTCTGGGAATGCCGTGATAAAGATCACAGGGCGTTCGCCTAATGCGTCCATCAGATCGTTGATCGCATCAATACCAGAAGAATTATCCGCCAATTGTACGTCTGCAAGGATCAGATCGGGTACATCAGTTTTGCCCAAAGACACGGCCTCTGCGCGCGTTGTCGCAACGCCCGTAACCCGGTGCCCCATGTCTGAAATGATGGTCTCCAAATCCATGGCGATAATTGCTTCGTCTTCTATGATCATAACAGAACCTGACACGGCATCTGCCATCTCGCGCCGCGCTGTCTGAACCAGATCTTCTGCCTCTGACTGTTCAATACCGATAATTTGACCGATTTTATCAAAGGTGAACCCTTCGAGGGTATGCAGCAAAAGTGCTTCGCGGCTATCGTCTGTCAGTTTTGCCATATGCTTTTGCGCGCGCGCTTTCAGCCCGTCCTCGCCCTCCTCGACAGGGGCACCCGCGCTGGACCAGATGCGATACAGCACGCGAAACAGTCCCGTTTTCACGTCAACGCCGTCCAGTACAGATCGGTCTGCAAGGATCGCTTCCAACGCGGCAGCAACAAATCTGTCCCCACTTGACTGACTACCCGTCATCGCCCGCGCAAACCGCCGCATGTAGGGCAGATGATCTGCGAGTTGGCTGCTTACGTCGGAGGGCGTTGCCTGGTCTGACATCAATCTTTTCCTTTTTTTCCCAATCGAGGGAACCATATGTATAACTGTGACGTTTACTTGCAGTTGGATTGCGGATTTTCAACCGCTTTAAGGAATATTGGTGATCATGGCTCAACCAAGTGCGAATCGTAAACGGGAAGAAATCATCGATGAAAACCTCAAGAAAGTGTATGATGAGGCATTGATTGAAGGGGTGCCAGATCGGTTCGTTGACCTGCTTAAGGCTTTGAAAGAACAGGAAGCAAACGATAGGTCATGCAAATGACCACGGTTGATCCACGTGATGCGTTGGTCGATCATTTACCTGCGATGCGGGCATTTGCAATTAGCTTGACGCGCAATCCGACGCAGGCTGATGACATGGTCCAAGACACGCTGGTCAAAGCTTGGACGAACATCGACAAGTTCGAAGCTGGTACGAATATGCGGGCGTGGCTTTTTACAATCTTGCGCAACACTTTTTATTCTGCGCGCCGGAAGGCCACGCGCGAAGTAGCTGATATTGATGGCGTGCACACCGAAAGCTTGGCAGAAAAACCCGCACATGACGGCCGATTGCAAATGACAGACTTCCGCACTGCTTTTGCGCAACTCAATGACGAACAGCGCGAAGCTCTGCTTTTGGTGGGCGCATCAGGTTTTTCCTATGAAGAAGCCGCTGATATGTGCGGCGTGGCTGTCGGCACCATCAAAAGCCGAACAGGCCGCGCCCGACAGCGCTTGGCTGAATTGATGCAGCTTGAGGACGACGACGCGCTTGAGATGACAGACGATGCGACTTTGTCGGTCTTAACCGCTGGGAAAGCGGCCACGTTTTAACATGACGGGTGGGTTTCTAGACGGCGATATTTTCCGGGGTCTTGCCTTTCGGATGTTGATTTTTTTGACTTTGGCTTTGCTGCCATTTGGGTTGATTGCTGTATTTCAAACCCGCGAGATCGCCCGCCAAGCAGAAGCAAACGCCGAGCGGTCGCTTTTGGCGTTGACAGATCAAGCCGCCAGTGTGGAACGGTCCATTTTACAAGAAGGTTTCGGTGCCGCTGAGGCATTAAGCGCGTTGACCCAGCTTTATGCCAGCGATGCGGACGCGTGTTCTTCTTTTCTGGAGGCGTATCGCCGGGCAGCAGGGCTTTATTCTTTCATCGGATTTTTGCCGACCAATGGCCAGATGCGGTGCTCTTCTGCGCGGCGTCCATTTGATTTCACCAACTATCCGGGTTTTGCCGAAAGCGTTGCCGACCCAAAACGCCAGATCGTCACTGAACAAGAAGGCCCCATATCCGGTGTCCCTGTCATGGTATTGTCGCAGCCTTTTTTTACATGGGCGGGCCTTGGGGGGTTCATCACTATGTCCGTCCCGCTTGATGTGATTGCCGTCGAGATGTCTCGCCCTTTGGCCGGAATGCCTGCCGAACTGGTGACATTTAATGCCGAGGGCGAAGTGGTTCGCGCGGATCGTGGCCCAAGCGAAACAAGGGCTGATCTCCCTGCAGGGCGGGCGCTGACCTCTTTGGTCGGTCAGGACCCGATGGTATTTTCTGACCTGAACCGCCGCGGGCAGGAACGCATGTATGCGGTTGTGCCCATTGTGCCCAACGTTGCGTACACCATGACCATATGGGAGCCGGACAAGATGCAATCCAGCCTACGGCAGTCGGTCGGGCTAAGCATTTTTCTACCGGTTCTGATGTGGCTTGCCAGCCTTGTGGTGGCGTTTTGGTCGCTCAACCGTTTGGCCGTCCGGCATATTCGCAAACTTGGCCGCCAAATGCGTTTGTTTGCCTACAACCGCCGCGTGCCGCGCAGCACTATGGGGCAGGGCGTTCCCCGCGAGCTGGTAGAGATTCAAAAGTCATTCGTTCGTATGGCTGATTCAATTGTGCGCGACGAAGCCGCGCTCGAAGACAGTCTGCGTGACAAGAACATTTTGCTCAAAGAAGTGCACCATAGGGTAAAAAACAACCTGCAGCTCATCTCTTCGATTATGAATATGCAGATTAGACGCGCGCAAACCGAGGATGCCCGACAGGTGTTAAAACGTTTGCAAGACCGCATCCTTAGCTTGGCGACAGTGCACAAAAACCTGTATCAGTCGGAAAAACTGGACCGCGTGGATACGGGCGTTGTGATCGAAGAGATCATAGGGCAGCTTTTGGTCGTGGGGCTTTCTGCTGGCCGGGGCGTGCAGGTCACGCAGCACTACGATTCCCTGCAAATGGACGCGGACGATGCCGCGCCCTTGACGCTGTTAATATCCGAAGCATTGACCAACGCGCTGAAATACATTGACCGCCCGGCAGACGGCAGTGCTGCACAATTGGATGTATCACTTCGCAAGTCGGGCGAAGCACAGGCCATCTTTCGTATTTCAAACACGACAGCGGGTGCAAAAGGCAGTGAAGGGACGGGGCTGGGCACGCAGCTGATTGATGCTTTCGCGCGTCAATTAGGTGCACAAGTAGAAGTCGGTTTCGAAAACGATCATCACTTGTTGCAAGTGACCTTCCCGATCCGGCAGCGCCTTAAGGAAAGTTACGATTACTAAACCTTTCGTGCTTACTTTGTTCTTTGTAGTGGCAACATGCAAAGGCGTGACCCATGTCGATTGAACTCTTTGCGCTTGCGTCCAGCGGCTTGGCACTTGTTGCAGTGGTGGTCATGGTAACGACCCGCACCGTCGACACCAAAGAAGTCCCTGGCGAAAAGCAACGGTAGCAGTTGCAGGCCTAGCAGGGTGGTGGCGCAAAGCTTTTGGGGTTTGCGCGGTGCCACCGCTTGCGATAGTCGGCCAACACGGCGGAATCCCCTTCTTGGTGCAGTAAAAAGCCGTCGGGCAAATAAGGGTAGGCATCGGTGCCTTCAATCATCTTTTTGTCACTCTGCCGCACCATCATGTGCTGCGGCATGAAATCACCGGGATGAAGCAGCCCAGCGGATCCTGTCATCTCGCCCAGTGCTTTTAACGTATTGCGGTGAAAGCGTGCAACGCGTTCCGATTTTGAGGGAACATCTAACGCACGTGCACGCAAAGGGTCTTGGGTCGCGACGCCAACGGGGCAGTGGTTGGTGTGACAAGCCTGCGCCTGAATACACCCAATCGCGAACATAAAGCCACGCGCTGAATTGCACCAATCCGCCCCCAAGGATAATGCCCGCGCCACATCAAAGGCGGATACGATCTTACCCGCCGCTCCAATCTTGATATCGTCGCGGATGCCCGCGCCGCGTAAGGCATTGTGCACAAAGGTCAGCCCTTCGACCATGGGCATACCCACGTGGTTGGCAAACTCAACCGGTGCGGCGCCTGTCCCGCCTTCTGTGCCGTCGACGACGATGAAATCTGGCTTGATACCAGTTTCCAGCATCGCTTTGACCATGCACATGAATTCACGGCGGTGGCCGATGCAGAGCTTAAACCCAACGGGTTTGCCGCCCGATAGTTCACGCAATTGTTTGATAAATTCCATCATTTCAAGCGGCGTAGAAAAGGCTGAATGGGCGGCGGGTGATACGCAATCCACACCCATGGGAATGCCACGTGCCTCGGCGATTTCTTCGGTAATTTTTGACGCGGGCAGCATACCGCCATGCCCGGGCTTTGCCCCTTGGCTCAGTTTGATTTCGATCATTTTGATTTGATCAAGACTTGCGGTTTGTCTGAACTTTTCGGGTGCAAAGCTGCCATCATCATTTCGGCATCCGAAATAGCCCGATGCCACCTGAAAGATCAGATCGCCGCCCCCGGACTTGTGGTATTTGCTTACAGACCCTTCGCCCGTGTCATGGGCAAAACCGCCCATTTTGGCCCCGCTGTTGAGGGCCTCGATGGCATTACCCGAAAGCGACCCAAAGCTCATCGCTGAGATGTTGTAAATGGACGCATTGTAGGGTTGCGTGCAATCAGGCCCGCCTACGGTTACGCGAAAATCAGTGTTTTCGATATGGATTGGGTTGACCGAATGCGTCACCCAAGCATAACCCGCATCATAGACCCGCATCCGCGATCCAAAGGGGCGTTTATCTTCCTCACCTTTGGCGCGTTGATAAACCAAGGACCGTGCGTCGCGCGAAAACGGTTCTTCGTCTTGATCAGATTCAATCAGATATTGACGGATCTCAGGCCGGATCCCCTCAAACAAAAACCGCATATGACCCAGCACGGGGTAGTTGCGCAAAATTGAATGGTGCTGCTGGCGGATGTCATGAAACCCAAGCCAACTGAGACCAGCAAAACATAAAAAAGGAATCCAGAACCAGGCCGTCCAAAAAAGAGCGAACAGCGCACTCAGTACGGTTAGCGCCACAACAACCGCAAGTGTCGTGTAGCGCATCAAGGGTTCTATATAATGCATGTCACTGTCCTGTTTAGATGACCGGATGGCGGTCTTTTTCAGATCGTGTGCCATTGCTGGCTTTTGTGCAAGGATTAGACGCCAAAAGTGATTTACATCATCCAGTTGTGAAGACATGCAAAGCTGCTTAGGCTTTCGGTATGCCAGTGTTGCAAGGAGACTGACGTGCTTCGTCCGCAGGGACAGATAAAAATATGACCGGGCCACTTTCGTCGCTCCGGGTTATCGAATTCACGGGTCTTGGTCCGGCGCCTTTGGCTGGTCAATTATTAGCGGATTTGGGGGCGGATGTTATTGTGATCGATCGCAAAAGCGCGCTTGCGGACCCTACGGATGTTAACCGACGCGGCAAGCGCAGCGTGGCAGTTGATTTGAAATCGCCCGATGGCCTTGCGGTTGCGCATCGACTGATTGCTCAAAGCGATATCGTGATCGAAGGTTTCCGCCCCGGTGTGATGGAACGGTTGGGCCTTGGCCCCAAAGATTGCCCTGACCATGTGATTTACGGGCGGATGACCGGCTGGGGACAAACTGGCAAATGGTCGAAAGTAGCCGGACACGACATTAACTATTTGGCGATGACCGGCGCACTGCACGCCATGGGCCCTGCGGATCGCCCGCCTGCACCGCCTTTGAACCTCGTTGCTGATTTTGGGGGCGGCACCATGTTTTTGATCTTTGGCATATTATCCGCCGTGATTGAGAGGGCGCACTCTGGCAAGGGGCAGGTGGTTGATGCTGCGATGGTCGATGGCGTCAGCGCCATGATGGGGTTAATCCACGGGATGATTGCACAAGGGGAATGGTCTGCGCAGCGGTCGCACAATTGGCTGGATGGCGCGTCACACTTTTACCGCTGCTATGAATGTGAAGATGGAAAGTTTATCTCTGTCGGGGCATTGGAGCCTCAGTTTTTCGCGCAGTTGGTCGATTTGACTGGTTTGCCTGCACAAGACAAAGCAGACCAAACCAATGCGGACAACTGGGGCCCGACGTCTGAACGCTACGCGCAGGTTTTTAAATCTCGCACGCGCGACGCGTGGATGGAAACCTTTGCGGGGACAGACGCCTGCGTGGCACCGGTACTTAATTTCAGCGAGGCCACATTGCATCCCATCAATGCAGAGCGCGGCGTGTTCTACCAAGATCAAGGCGTTTGGCAGGCGCAACCTGCCCCAAGGTTTAGCCGGTCTCGGCTCACGCAGGCAGCGACACCGCGCGGGCCGGGGGCGGATACCGACGCTGTGTTGCACGCGGCGGGGTTAAGTGCCGACGATATCAGCAAAATGCGCAAAAAGGGTGTGCTTACATGACAAAAATAGCAGTAGTGACCGGCGCTGCAGGAGGATTGGGCCGGGCGATTACAGGCAAGCTGGTGGCCGATGGCTTACACGTAGTGGGCTTGGATATCAGTGCTGCCGGATTGGCAGAGATTGAAGGTCCTTCTGTCACCGCCTTGGTGTGTGATCTGACGGACCCCAGCGCAATTGCCGACGCTTTTTCCCAGATTGCGCGGGATCATGGGGGTGTGGATGCTTTGGTCAATAATGCAGGCACCTGTTTTATGTCAGAGTTTCCCGACATTCCCGCCACAGAATTTGACGCGCAGATGTCTGTGAATTTTGGCAGTGCGTTTCACTGTGCGCAGGCGGCGGTCAAATTGATGCAAGGGCGTGCAGGTGTGCGCAAAATCGTCAATATCTCATCCAATGGTGCGTATAATTTTGACGTATTTGACCCACCGCACTACCGGGCGTCCAAGGCCGCAATGGATACGCTGACCAAAGACTTGGCGCGGCGGTTTGCGCAGGATCAAATCGCGGTGAATTCTATCGCACCCGCCATGACAGAGACCCCTTTGTTCAATGTTGTCAGCCAAGAGGTATTGGACCAAGCGATTGCTCAGATGCCGCATGGTCGGGCGATGCAACCCTCAGAAGTGGCTGCATGGGTTGGTTTTTTAATCTCTGGTGCCGGGGACATTTGTAGCGGTAATGTCATTATCCTGAACCAAGGGCGCGACGTGCGCTAGGTGTACCAATCCGGCGCTTTAACAAGTGTTTTCCACTGTTCGGGACAGTGGCCAAAAATTAACATGGCGCGGTCACGGCGGGCCAGGTCCATAAGGCGTTCCGCGCTGTGTTTGGCCAGCGGGGCGTCCCACGCCCCCTCAAATTCTGTGTCCAGCTCACCAGGTCTACTGATGGCGTCGGATGTTAAAACCACAGGCCCTGTCCGCGGTAGATAAAAAGAAAATGCAAGTTGCCCCGGCGCATGCCCAGGGACATGCAGAATGTCAAACGCAGGCCCTATTTGGGTGTCTTGCTCAAGCAAGATGTAGTGAGCATCCGGCCATTCCATAACAGGATTACCGGACCAGTAGAGCGGTTTGGGCAGCGCGCGCTCCGCACTTGATATGACAATTGGGACACCGGGGAAGCCGGCCATATAGCCTACATGATCAATATGCGTATGACTTTGGATCATCAAATTGATGTCACCCATCCCCAGCCCCAATTTTTTCAACTGCGCGGGCACAAGATTGTCCGACGTCAATTGAACCACCTGACCAAAGCTATCCAGTTTATCGACAGCAGTCGCCGCCTGCGGGTCTTTGGCATATTGCGCGGGAAATCCACTATCAATCAGGACAGTTTCGTTTTCGCTCGTTTGGATCACGTAGCCGCAGATACCAATTTTCCGACCATCTTCATGGACTTGGAATAAGCCTAAATCCAGCAGGGCCAGACGCACGGGCATACCTTTAAGGAGGGGTTGCATATTCTGTGACAGACCTTTCTGCTTGGCTCAGGTTAGAGCGGAAGGTGAACATGAAAGTCAAGATACACAGACTTTTTGAATACTTACTTGAGACAACAGAAAAAAAACCCGAAGCAATTGTTGGGTTTTCATTGTCTCAGTCCCCGACCTTGGGGACGTTCCTAGATGATTTAGACCCAAACCTACCGCTTGATTGGAACAATAAAGATTTTCGTGGCTTGCCCGATTTACGCGCACATGTCCTGCGTCAGGCTGGGTTACAGGACGCCTGCGATCTAAAAGATGTCCTGATTACTGCGGGTGCGGCCGAAGCCAACTACCTTGCTATCATGCAACTGGTTCAACCGGGTGATGAGATTATCATCGAAACCCCCGGTTGGCCGCAGGCAGATGTTTTGGCACGTGCTATCGGTGCAACTATTAAACACATTGAGCGCCGCGAAGATGACGGATGGGCTTTACCAATGCAGGCTTTGGCAGACGCAGTCAGCGACAAGACCCGCATGATCTTTCTAAGCAATCCGAATAACCCTACAGGGCAGGTACTGGGTGCTGCAGAGTTGCATGAGATTGCAAATATTGCGGACCGTGTTGGCGCGTGGGTGTTGGTGGATGAGGTATATGCCGGGCTTGAGTGGCAAGGTCCGCGCGCGCCGTCTATTGCCGGGATATACCCACGCGGCATTACAACCGGGTCGGTGTCCAAAGCGCTTGGTCTTCAGGGGTTACGCACCGGATGGATTATTTGTCGCGACCCGCAGATGATCATGGATGCTGTTATCCTGCGTGAAAATGCATCAGAGATCATGAACATTATGGGTGAAGTTATCGCCGAGGTCGCACTGCGTCCCGACAGATACGCAACCGCCATGGATACGGCGCGCGCTGAAGGGCGCGCCAACCTCGCGCGCCTAAATGCATGGCTGGACCAGCAGATGGAGCTGAACTGGGTGCCCCCGCAGGCGGGTTTGATTGGGCTGGCGCGTTTGCCGTCTGGCATCGACAGTGACGACTTTGCTCAAACCTTGCTGGCAAATCCTTACCGCACCTTTTTGCTTCCCGGAAGCGCGTACGGGCAGCCGAACCATATCCGTTTGGGCGTTGGGGGTGGTGAGGAGGCAGACGTTGAAAAAGGGTTGAAGCGTGTCTCTGAAGCCTTGCGCGACTGGCAGTCTTAACGCAGACCGTTGCGCGCAATGTACAAAGCAAGCTCAGCTATGATTTGACCACGCGCAGCAGCGATCGCTTGCGGGCCCGCTTCGGGGTCAAAGCTTGTCGATACATCAAATAGACCTGCCCGTTCCCGGCGCCCATCGGTCACTGCGACAAAGTACTGTCCACGTGCGCGGTACTGCCCGTCGGATCCCGCAACAAGTGTTTCAAAGCGCACGTCCAATCGCGCGTCTGGAAAGCTTTCAAACGGCCAAGGCGCAGACGCCACACGCGCAGAGGTAATTTGTACCAAGGCGCGGCTTAATTCCAAAGCAAGCGAACGGTCTGGTGTATCAGCCCATAAAACAGACCCGCTGCTGACCACACGACCATCTTCATTGCGCACAGAGATTTCGTCGGCGGCGGCGTAGGCGGGCAGGGACACCTCGCGTACTTCGACCAATCCAAAGGCAATCGGTTGCGTACTCGTTATGTCGGGCAGCGTCACCGCATATCTGTCGGGTGTGGCCGTACAGCCCACTACCGTGGCAACAAGAAAAACCGTTAAAAGCAGTCGCATCATCTATCTACCTCTGATCAATGCGCTGGGGTTGCGTTCCAGCAAACGCGCGAGCGACGTGATGGCATCGGACGCCTGCGAGATATCGCGCAATGCGGCTTGCGCATCCCGGCTTAGGACGTCACCGCGGTTATATCCTGCAATGGTTGCACTTGCTTCATCAAAAACCTGCGTGATCCGCGCCACTAAGGCGGGCAAATCCCGGCTTGAAAGTGCTACCGCATCCGCAGCTTGCCGAGTGGATTGCAGCGTTGCGTTTACGTTCTCCACTGCACCACCTGCGCGCAGTTCGGCCAGTGTCGCGTTAAGCTCGTCCAACGCACCTGCAAGAGATGCCGGTAGCTCCTGAGTGGCGGGCGCACTTATAACCGCATCCGCAGACCCTAAAATAGCCGTCAATTGTTGAGTCAATTCATCCAGTGGTAGATTTTCTGCCGTTTCGGCCACCCCGGTCAGCGCCTCTACCAAGCCAGTGACCCCAGCAACGGACGCGCCCACAGATTGGGCTGCATCCGCCGTAGAATCCACAACAGCCAGCACCCGCGCGATGGCTTGTTCCTCTTCTATCTGAGCTAAAATTGTATCCAAACGTCCCAGTGCCACGTTCAATGTAATTGGGATATCCTGAACAGAACTGGACGTAACAACTGTGCGAATTTCCCCGACCAGACTGCGCAGATCTTGCGGCGTTTGACGCATATCTTCGCTGTTGATCAAAGCCGCAGCCCCTTCCATGAAGCGGGTGGCGCTGACCAATAATTCTTCGATTGGCAGGCTGTTGATACGCGAAAAGACCCCTTCGACGGTTGCTGAGGCATCCGAAATTTCGCTGCCAGTCGACGGCAATGTGGGTATCGCTCCTTCGACCACACTGATTTGTGCAGGGGCGACGGGTGATGCATCCACCAGTTCGACCTTAAGTCCACCGGTCAACAAATTGCCCGACGCCAACCGGGCGCGCAAACCCGACTGCACCCTGTCAGACAAAAACGCCAATGCGGTCTCGGGCGTGACATCCCCTTGCAGACCCAATCGGGCCGGCTGGATCCCCAAAACCACGCTTAGCCTGACGCGGCTGTCTCCAAAAATATCACGGTCCACGATGCCGGATAGGTTCTCAACAGAGCCAATACGCAAACCGCTTAGCTCAACCGGCGCGCCAAGCGCCAAGCCCGAGATGTTATCGTCAAAAATCACACGCACTTCTAACAGTTCTACTTCGGATGCATTGAAAACACTGTTTCGGGCAGCCGCAGCCTCTTCAAACACTTCAAATGTTGTTCCATCTGCTACAGGTGGCCCGCCAGAGACAAAGGTGTCAAAGGTCACACCGCCCCCGACAAGAGAGGCTAGAGATGAGAAATCGACCTCGGCACCGTTCGGCCCAATCGAGACAGTGAAACCCGATGTGTCCCAAAACCGCGTAGACGATGTAACCAATCGGCCATGGGGTTCATAGATGATCGCTTCGGCGATCGCGTAGTTCCCGCGCGAGGATATGCGTGCAGGACCCACGCGCCCGACCTCGATACCGCGATACAAGATTGGCGTGTTGTCGCTTAGCGTGCCGCCCGGGATGGATCGCAACGCAATTTGCAGCCCTTGCTTGCCCGGCCGATAAAGCGGCGCAGTATCCAGACCTTTGAAGTTGTTGCGCAAAGGGCCAATGTCACTGTCCCATGAACCTTCGATAAACACGCCACTGATCACCGTATCAAGCCCGGTCACCCCTTGCGCCGTCAACTGTGGGCGCACCACCCAAAAGCTTGCACCTGCGTCGATAAAAGGCGCTACGTCTTTGTCGATGCGCACTTGTGCGATGACACTGCTTAGATCGGGGCTGAAGCTGATATCTTCAACGATGCCAATTTTGACATCCCGAAACCTTACATCCGTTTCACGCGGTGCAATACCAGAACCGTTTTCAAATTCGATCGTAATGATTGGCCCACGGTCGTTGTAGGACTGAAATGCCACACCCAACGCCAAAGCCAATGCCAAAAAAGGGATGATCCACACGATGGATAGGCTTTGCATCAGCGACCTCCCATTCGAGTTCAAAGGCACCGGAGGTGGCTTTTGTGTCATGCGTGCCGCTTCCTTTGTGCGCGATCTGCGTCCCAGATCAACCTACTGTCAAATGCTTGCGCTGAAAGCATTGTGAAAATAACCGACAATGCGAAAAACAGGCTTGCAGCACCGGGATGAATAGCCGCTAAAGCGTTGAGTTGCACAAGCGCCGACAAGATAGCAACCACAAAGATATCAATCATGGACCATCTGCCAATGTATTCGACGACCTCGTGCAATTTCTGGCGTTGATGGTTGGACGCGCTAGACGGCACCTGCACGGACAAAGCAAGAAACGCAACGGCGAGGAATTTGCCTATTGGTATCATGACCGAGGCAAATAGAATGACCAACGCAACAATCACATTGCCATGCTGCAAAAGCTCTACCGCGCCGCCAATGATCGTGTCCTGTTGGGTAAAAAACAGCGTCCGGGTTTGTAGCATTGGGTATAGATTTGCAGGGATGTAGCACATTAAGCCAACCAACCAAAACGCCCACACGCGTTGCAGGCTGCGCGGAGCACGACTGGCCAACCGGTGCCCGCACCGTCCACAGACCGCAAGATCTTTTGCCCATAACGCATGGCACCGAGTACAGGCGACCAAACCCATTTCACGGGCAGTTATGACGTGCGGGGTTTGCTGAGCGCGTTCCATACAGACCATCTACAAACGAAACTGTCTTGTATCACAACCAAGACGACAAGAATTGAGAACATCCAAAAAGCAGGGCCAAAAGTAACATCGGCAAGATCACTGACCTTAATCAAGGCCACGGCACATCCAATGGCAAAAATCTCGGCCATCGACCACGGGCGCAAGCTTTCTGACAGACGAAATGCTCGGGTAGCGAACCGCGCAGGCGGGCGGTCGGCAACCAACGGGATCAACACGTAAAGCGACAACAAGACACGGGCTAGCGGAATAAACAGGATCAACGCAAAGGTTGTCAGCGACAGCGCGATCAACGGGCCATCCTGAAAAGCCAAAACAGCATCTAAAATAGACACGGAATTAGACATACCACCTGCATTAATCGCCAAAAAAGGGAAGATGGCTGCCGCTACAATCAAAAACAGGATCGCGAAAGACAATGCGATGATCTGTAACCCTGCTTTGCGACGGGGTGTGATCAGCGCGGTATTACATCTTGTGCACATCGCACTTTGGCCGGGGCTTGGTCGCGTCAGCGCGTAAACGGCGTCGCAGGCAGGGCAAACGATTAAGCTTTCAAGTGATACCGACGGTTCCATGTCGCACAATGTAACGCGTCACGCAGCAAGAGTGCTAGTAAATAACGCCGCCGTCATCATCATCGCCCGTTGCAGATTGAAGACGTTCCATATCAATGACCTTGAAGTGCCATTTGTCAGAAAACTCCAAAATACCGTCCGATTTCATCTTGCCGATCTGGCGGCTCACTGTTTCGAGGGTAAGTCCCAAATAGCCGGCCATATCACCGCGCGACAATGGCATCACGAGTTGCGCAGTCAGACCGGCGTGCTGCGCAATCTGCTGACGGCGCGCTACAAGTTCAATGAAAGTGGCAACCTTTTCTTCGGCGCTTTTTCGGCCAAGCAGCAACATCCAGTCGCGTGCAGCATCCAGTTCGTCAAGCGCGCGCTGAACCATACGCTGCGAGATATGCGGCATTTCGATCAGAAGTTCCTGAAATTGGCCGTGATCAAAACAGCAAAGGGTCACGTCAGATACCGCAAGCACGTCAAATTCGATTCGCGTGCGGCCGGGATGACCAATAAAATCAGATGGCAGCAAAAGCCCTACCATTTGGCTCTGTCCATTGGTCAGTGTTTTACCCAAAGTCGCCACGCCCTCGACAATGGAGGCAACATACTGCAATTCATCGCCACGCCAGAAAATCGGTTCTCGGGCTTCAAAATGCCTATACTCTTTAATAGAATTAAGACGTTCTAACTCAACGACATCCGCCTCAGAGCACACTGCCTGATGTCGTATCGGGCAGTCTATGCAATTCGCGCGAGATGTCTTCTCGTTTTTCAATGAAGTTGACCTAGGTCAAAGGATATAGCGCACATGGGATTACTGTAGCTCTATGGAGCATTTGGAACAACTACGTTGGTCAGGGCTATTTGAAACGCGCGTGCCGCGATACACAAGTTACCCGCCAGCAAACCGGTTCGTCAGAGCGCAGGGCAGTTTATATCAGCAACAATGGCTCGCGGCCGTCCCCAGCGGATCGGCTGTGTCTTTGTATATTCATGTTCCCTATTGCGAAACGCTTTGCTGGTTTTGTGCCTGTCGAACGCAAGCCGCAGAAGACAATTCAGTGATCGACAAATACGTCGAAGTACTGCTTCAGGAAATCCGCATGGTGCGGGCGGAACTGCCCGACGACATTACATTGTCCAGAGTTTATATGGGAGGCGGCACGCCCACCATTCTAAACCCCGAGGCCATGCAAAGGCTGGTCGCTGAAATCTACAGTTCGTTTGACAAGGCTGATGCGTTCGAATTCTCGGTTGAAATTGACACAACACAGGTCAGTGCAGATTTGATCTCTAGGTTGTTGGAACATGGTATGACCCGCGCCTTGATTGGCGTGCAGGATTTCGACCCAGAGGTGCAGCGCGTCATTGGACGTGCGCAAACCTTTGAGCAAACTTTGAATGTTGTGGGCATGTTGCGGCGCGCCGGGTTGGAAAACCTTGATATGGAAATGCTGTATGGCTTGCCCGCGCAAACCTCAAAAACGATAGCCGAGACCACCCAACAAGTGTTGGCGCTTGACCCGGATCGGTTGGCAATTTGCGAATACTCTCACGTTCCGACCGTTTCCAAACGGCAAATCTTGGTGGATGCACGGAAACTGCCCGCCAGCGAAGATGCCTTTTTACTGTCACAGATTGCACGCCATATCCTGCTGACCGATGGATATGAACCTGTGGGAATGGATCACTTTGTGCGTCCCGATGACACCATGATCACGGCCAGAGACAATAAAACACTACGCCGTGATTTCGAAGGCTACTCAGACAACGGGGCGTATGCACTAATCGGGTTAGGCGCGTCCGCTATATCGCGTTTCCCGCAAGGTTACGTCCAGAATGCGTCATCTACTTCAACGTACCTCGACAGCATCCAAGACCACCATTTAGCAGGAAACAAAGGCTACGGGATGAGCGGCAACGATCACGTCATTGGTGCCATGATCGAAATGCTGATGTGTTTTTTCGAGATAGAAGCTGAAACCGTAATCGCAAAGTTCCCTGGGTCCAAAGAGACTGTACATACAACGATGACGAGCCTGTCCAAAGTTTATGAGCCGTTTGTTGACTTGGAAAAGGGCGTTTTGGTTATCAAACCTTTTGCCCATCCCATGGCGCGGCTTATCTGTGACACATTAGATAGGGCAGGGCGCGGCGGCAAAAGCCAAACCTAACGATCAGGTGCCGTGGTCTGACGTCTTTCCGCGACCGCACGGCGGCGGTCATATTCTAACTGCCATCTGAATTTCTCTTCTACATAGTCCATATGCGCCCGTGCGGCAGAATCTGCGGCATCCGCATCTGCGGCCAAGATCGCGTCGGCAATAGCTTTGTGTTGTTGCAGCAAAGCTTTGGCAGACCCTTCTGTTTCACGCAGGTGATGGCGGCTAAAAAAGATCTTTTTCGAAGTCAATTCGTAGATCGAGCGCATCATATGTATCAGCATGACGTTGTGGCTGGCTTTGACAATCGCTGTGTGAAATTCGATGTCTGCGGCCAGCGATCGTTCCAGATCGTTTTCATTGAATGCGGCTGTAAGCGTCTCAATGCAGGACTGTATTGCGGCCCGATCGGGGGGTGTCGCACGCAACGCTGCACAGCGCGCAGCAAAACCTTCCTGTTCCCGGCGATATTCAAGATAGTCGAAGAATGCCAAACCATGGCGCCCATAAAGGTTGATCAAGGCCGGTGTCATTGCCTCGCCAGTAAGCTGCGCGACAAAGGTCCCATCCCCGTGACGCACTTCTAAAAGACCCAACTGTTCGAGCTGTTTTACCGCTTCGCGCACCTTTGGTCGGGACACATTCAACTGCTCTGAAAGATCCCGTTCCGCCGGTAGCCGGTCCCCATCAGACAAAATGCCTTGGATGATCATGGTCTCAATCCTCTCGACAATCACTTGGGCGATAGATTCGTGCGCAACTTGTTCAAAAATTTTCACGCCATCGCTCCTTTAAATTACGATTACCCTACAGAGGTTATAAAACTTTACCACACGAATTAAGGAAATCAACATATCTAAGTATATGTTTTTATTTAATATTAAATATTTTAAGGGAAATTGATCTAGATCAAATCCTATTTTTTAATCTCAGAGGTAAATTTTACTTCATGGAAGTGCCCTTAGGGCCTAGGAGGAAATTTACATGAAAACGATGATGACCGGTCTTGCTGTTGCTGCAAGCCTAGCGTGTGGTGCCGCAGAAGCTGGCGACAAACTGCTGCTTAAAACACCAGTTGCGTTCTCGACAGAGCTGCCCGGATTGGGCACCCCCATCCCGCGTGTTGCAGACGAAGTTAAGCTGATGTCCGGCGGCACTTTGAGAATGAAAGTTTACGAGCCTGGCAAGTTGGTGCCTGCGTTCGAAATCCTTGATGCTGTATCGACAGGCAAAATCAACGCAGGATACACGACGGCTGGCTATTGGGCGGGTAAAATCCCTGCAGCGCCACTGTTTTCCGCCGTGCCTTTCGGTCCTGAAGCGGGCGAGTACATGGCGTGGCTCTACTACGGCAATGGCATGGATCTGTACCAACGCATGTATGATCAGGCGGGTTACAATGTGCACGTGATCCCTTGTGCCGTGATCGCGCCAGAAACTTCCGGTTGGTTCGCAAAAGAGATCAACAGCGCCGAAGACCTCAACGGTCTGAAAATGCGCTTCTTTGGTTTGGGCGGCAAAGTCATGGAAAAACTCGGCGTGGCGACGTCCTTGCTGCCAGGTGGTGAAATCTTCCCCGCGCTGGAAAAAGGCGCTATTGACGCGACCGAATTCTCGATGCCGGCGATTGACCAGCGGTTGGGCTTCCACAAGGTGGCCAAGTACAACTACTTCCCCGGCTGGCACCAGCAGGCGACAGTATTTGAACTACTGATCAACAAAAGCGTCTGGGACGAAGCATCAGAGCAACACCAGCATATCCTGACCGAAGCTTGCAAAGCCTCAATGGCGGACAGCTTTGCCGAAGGTGAAGCCCTGCAATTCGACGCCATGAAAAACAACGTCGAAAACAACGGCGTGATCATGAAACAGTGGTCGCCTGAAATGTTGGACCTGTTCCGCACAACTTGGGACGAAGTGGCATCAGAAGAAGCCGCCGCTGACCCCTTCTTTGCCGAAGTCTACGCAGACCTGAACACCTTCCGCGAAGGATACCGTCTGTGGAAAGAAAACGCTTTCCTGCCGCGTAAGTAAGCGACTTGAAACGTCTGGGCAGCTCTCCTCCCGGAGCTGCCCAACCCCATCCCCACCCGATATTTTAGCGGTCGAGCACGATGCTCCCGCGCCTGCGCGTTCTGAGGAGGACACATCATGGCTATGCAAACGGACCTCGACGAAGACGCCGTCGGCACATACGAGAACATAGTAGAAGGCCAAGAACCAGATCGTCAGGCTTTTGCGGTTATCCTCGACAAATTCGTCAAAACAGTGGGCCACACGGTCATGTTTGCCAACCTGATCCTGATCTTTGCGATCGTGGCACAGGTCGCCATGCGATATCTTTTTAACGTTAACTACCCGATGTTGGATGAATTCCAGTGGCACCTTTACGGTCTTGTGACCATGTTCGGTATCTCTTACGCGTTGGTCACTGACAGCCACGTGCGTGTTGATCTGTTGCACATGCAAATGTCGCGCCGGTCCCAACGGCTTGTTGAAATCCTCGGTATGACCTTTCTGGTCACGCCCTTTATCTACCTGATGATCGATCAAGGGTTTGACTATTTCTGGGAAAGCTACCGTGTAAATGAACGGTCCGCCTCTGCAACAGGCCTGCCATTCCGCTGGGCGTTCAAGGCGATCATCCCCCTAAGCTTTATCATGCTGGCTTTGGCTGTTGCGGCCCGCGTTATCCACGACCTTCACGCGCTGTGGGTGAACAAAGCAGAAGACCGCGAGGGCAAATCAATCTTTCTGGTTATCGGCGTCTTTACCGCAGCGATGGCCGTTGCCTGGGTCTTGAAGTTTGCCGTTGAAACCACCGAAGAAATGATGGTCATCGGTATGTTCATGACCTTTATCGGGTTGCTGTTTACTGGTTTCCCCGTCGCATGGACGCTGGCAGGCACCGGTATGGTATTCTGTACGGCAGCGTATCTTTTTGACAATGACTTCATGCTGTGGACAGGTCTTGAAAGCACCTTTACCGGGCTGGATTACCTGACGCTGGGTGCCGTGGTGAACCGCGTTTATGCAACCATGTCCAACGCTGTTCTGGTGGCCTTGCCGATGTTTATCTTCATGGGCCTGATGCTGGACGAAAGCGGTGTCGCTGAACGGTTGATGTCCGCCATGACACGTCTTTTCGGGACAGTGCGCGGCGGCCTAGCCATTACCGTGACACTGATCGGAATCGTGCTTGCAGCCTCAACGGGGATTGTGGGCGCGTCCGTGGTGCTTTTGGGCGTGCTTAGCTTGCCCACCATGATGGAAAATAAGTATTCAAAAACCCTTGCCACCGGCACAATCGCTGCCTCTGGCACTTTGGGCATCCTGATCCCACCATCCATCATGCTTGTGATCATGGCCGACCAAATGGCGCTGTCTGTGGGTGATCTGTTCATGGCAGCGATGCTGCCGGGTGTTTTGCTGGGTACCTTGTACCTGCTGTATATCTTCATTGTATGCCAGGTAAATAAAACTGCAGGTCCGGCCCCCGAAGGCGCAAAACGCCCGGATTGGGACGCGGTCAAAGAAGTCATGATGGCGGTTGTCCCCCCCTTGGGTCTAATCCTTGCCGTACTGGGGTCGATCTTTGCAGGTATCTGCACACCAACCGAAGCCTCAGGCATTGGGGCGGCTGGTGCAACGCTGTTGGCGCTCATTTATCGCAAACTAACGTTCCGAAAAGTCTGGAACGTGATGAAAGCGACCTTCAACTCGACCGCCTACATCTTTGCGATTTTCCTTGGGGCGACTGTGTTCTCCTTCGTGCTGCGCGAATTGGGTGGGGATGAGTTCATCGAACATCTTATCTCCTCCACCGGGTTTGGCGCGAATGGGACCATCATCTTTATCCTCTTCATCTGCTTCTTGCTGGGCTTCTTCCTCGACTGGATCGAAATCACCTTGATCGTGTTGCCGCTGATGGGCCCCGTTGTGGCCGGGTTGGCGTTGGGTATCCCCGGCTTTGGGGTTCTGGATGATCCCGCGTTGATCTGGTTCGTGATCCTTGTGGCTGTAACGCTGCAAACCAGCTTCCTGACACCGCCGGTTGGCTTCTCACTGTTTTATCTCAAAGGGGTGTGCCCTCCTTCGATCAAATTGACCGACATCTACAAAGGCGTCGTTCCGTTTGTCCTGCTGCAACTGCTGTGCCTCGCGCTGGTCTTTACGGTCCCCGCATTAGCCACTTGGTTGCCGTCGGTTGCCTTCTAATCCTAACCAAAGGAGAAGACCCATGACCAACGACCACCTGATTGCAGAACTGAAAAGCATCGCTGGATCCCGTCATGTTTTGACGGGGGACAGCCAGACCGAACGCTACCGCAAAGGGTTCCGGTCGGGTGAAGGCGACGCCATCGCCGTCGTCGTGCCCGGGTCACTGGTCGAAATGTGGGGCATCTTAAAAGCCTGCGTGGCGGCTGACAAAATCCTGATCATGCAGGCGGCCAACACAGGGTTGACCGAAGGCTCCACCCCCAAAGGCACCTACGACCGTGATGTGGTGATCCTGTCGACCTTGCGTCTGGACCGCATCCACCTATTGCGCGAAGGACATCAAATCGTCAGCCTGCCCGGCGGCACGCTCTTTGGTCTGGAAAAAGAACTTGCCCCCTACGGCCGCCAACCCCATTCGGTGATTGGGTCGTCCTGTATTGGGGCCTCGATCATGGGGGGTGTGTGCAATAACTCTGGCGGATCGCTCGTCCAGCGCGGCCCGGCCTATACGGAACTATCACTTTACGCGCAGATTACACACGACGGCCAATTGGAGCTGGTCAATCACCTTGGTATCAACTTGGGCAATAGCCCCGAAGAGATTTTAGCCCGCGTCGATAAAGGCAAATTTGCTGACACAGACCTAAGCGATGACACAGGCCGCGCCTCCGACAAAGGCTACCCTGACCGTGTCAGCGATGTGGATGCAGACAGCCCTGCGCGTTTTAACGCAGACCCCCGCACCCTGCACGAAGCATCCGGTTGCGCGGGCAAACTGGCGGTCTTTGCCGTCCGGTTGGATACCTTCCCAATTACGACAGGCGACAAGGTCTATTACGTGGGCACCAACACGCCCAGCGATCTGACCGAACTGCGCCGCCGCGCACTCACTGAACTGCCTGAATTGCCAATCAGTGGCGAATATCTGCACCGTGAATGCTTTGATATTGCGCGCAAATATGGCAAAGACACATTGCTGATGATTGACTGGCTGGGCACAGATTTTCTGCCCAAGATTTTCGCTATGAAAGGTGCAATGGACGCGCGACTGGCCAAGGTGCCGTTCCTGCCGTCAAACCTTGTGGACCGGGTCATACAGGTCTTTTCCGACATCATGCCCCAGGCATTGCCCAAGCGCATGATGGCTTACCGCGAGAAGTTTGAGCACCATTTGATCCTCAAAGTGGGCGCCTCAAGTGCTGCTGGCACCGAAGCGATCCTAAATGAAACCGTGGGTGCCGACGGCTGGTTTGCTTGCGACGCGAAAGAAACCAAAAAGGCGATGCTGCACCGTTTTGCCGCTGCAGGGGCTGCGATCCGCTATCACGCGGTGAACCCGAACACGACCGAGGATATCCTCGCACTGGATATTGCCCTGAAACGCAATGACCGCGACTGGGTTGAAACCTTGCCGCCCGAGATCGAAGACCAATTGGTAGCCAAGCTTTATTATGGGCATTTCTTCTGCCACGTGTTCCATCAGGATTACGTGGTCAAGAAAGGCTGCGACCCCAAAGCGCTCAAGGCACAGATGTTGGCGCTACTGGATACGCGCGGGGCGGAATACCCTGCTGAGCATAATGTGGGCCACCTTTATGCGGCCAAGCCCGCACTGGCTAATCATTACCAAACGCTGGACCCCACCAATTCATTCAATCCCGGCATCGGGAAAACCTCACGTGAGAAATACTACGGCACGCCTTGCGGCTGCGGTGAGGATCATACGCACAAGACCGCGGCTGAATAACGCGGGCCTAAGACAAGCCAAAGGAGCCACACATGTTTCAAGTCAGACTACACGGCCGCGGAGGGCAGGGGGTTGTGACCGCCGCTGAAATGCTCTCTATCGCGGGCTTCAGCAAAGGCAAACACGCCCAAGCGTTCCCATCTTTCGGATCAGAACGCACAGGCGCGCCTGTGGTTTCCTTTTGCCGGTTGGATGATCGCGAAATCCGCCGCCGTGAACCCATCCTTGAACCGGACTGCCTGATCATTCAGGACCCCACATTGTTTCACGCGCTGGATGTGTTTCAGGGGCTCAGACCAGATGGATATGTGCTGATCAATTCCATGAAATCATGGGACGAACTGGGCATCCGCGACAAGGTCGAACACTTGCCCGAAGGCCATGTGGTTGGGGTCAATGCCTCTGCCTTGGCGAAAAAGCACGTGGGCCGGCCCGTGCCGAACGCGGCGCTTTTGGGCGGCTTTGCGGCCATCACCGGGGCCATCGACCTTGAAGCGGTCGAAAAAGCCATTTCAACAAAATTCGGCGGCAAGATCGCAGCGGGCAATATCGCCGCGGCACGGGCCGCGCATGCAGCCGCTCTGGGGAAGGAACTGGAAGATGCTTAAACAACTCGAAGGCAGCCACGCGGTCGCCGAAGCCGTAGCCCTTTGTCGCCCAGAAGTGATCTGCGCCTATCCCATCAGCCCGCAAACCCACATCGTAGAGCATTGCGGCGAGCTGGTACGCAAAGGCAAGATGGGCAATTGCGAATACATGAACGTGGAATCCGAATTTGCGGCACTTTCTGCTTGTATCGGGTCATCCGCCTGTGGCGCGCGGACCTACACCGCGACCGCCAGCCAAGGCATCTTGTTCATGGCAGAGGCCGTTTACAACGCCTCGGGCCTTGGTTTGCCAATCGTGATGACAGTTGCAAACCGGGCCATCGGCGCACCCATCAACATCTGGAACGATCACACCGACAGCATGTCAATGCGCGACGCGGGGTGGATTCAGCTGTTTGCAGAAACCAACCAAGAGGCGCTTGATCTGCACATTCAGGCCTTCAAAATCGCAGAGCGCCTAAGCCAACCTGTGATGGTCTGCATGGATGGTTTTATCCTGACGCACGCCTACGAACAGGTCGACATGCCGACCCAAGAGCAGGTTGATCAATTCTTACCCAAGTTTGAGCCGCAACAGGTTCTGGACCCCGCCAGCCCCTATTCAATTGGTGCTATGGTCGGCCCCGAAGCCTTTACCGAAGTGCGCTATCTTGCCCACGAAAAACAGCTACAAGCCCTCGATATCATTCCCGAGATCGCTGGTGAATTCAAAGAGATCTTTGGCCGTTCTTCAGGCGGTCTGATCCGCGAATATGAAACCGAAGGTGCTGATACGATCATCGTCACACTCGGGTCTGTGGCCGGTACGGTCAAAGACACCGTTGATGAGATGCGCGCCGACGGCAAGAAAATCGGCGTTGTGACCATTCAATCCTTCCGTCCCTTCCCGTCCGCAGAACTGCGCGAGGTGGTCAAGAACGCCAAGCAAGTGGTCGTGCTGGAGAAAAGCTTTGCTGTCGGGTTTGGTGGCGTTGTTGCCAACAACATCATGATGTCGCTGCAAGGCACGGGCATTCATGTCCATACGGTGGTCGCTGGTTTGGGCGGGCGCCCGATCACGATGCCATCTCTACACAAGCTGTTTGACAAAGCGTTGGCTGGTGATCTGGAAGACATGCACTTCCTCGATCTGCAGCATGACATCGTCAACGCGGAACTTGCGCGACAGCGGGCACAAATCAAATCTGGCCCCACTGCAGAGAGCATTCTGAAGAATATTCAAGTCGATACTGCCTTTGGCGGCGCTGCCAATCATGCGGCTGAGTAAGGAGACATTACAATGAAAGACGAAGTTCCAAATCTCCGCACGGCAGATGATATCCCTGCGGAACAAAAAGTGAAGTTCTACCAAAAAGGGACCTTCACCGTAGGCAACCGGCTTGTGGATGCCGACACACGCAACGTCCAAGCATCGATGGATCGTTCAAACGCGATCACATCCGGCCACCGTGCCTGCCAAGGCTGCGGCGAAGCCTTGGGCGCACGCTATGCGCTGGATACGGCCATGCGCGTCACCGGCGGTCAGATGATCGCTGCCAACGCCACGGGTTGTCTTGAAGTATTCACCACGCCTTATCCTGAAACCTCATGGCAGATGCCTTGGATTCACTCGCTCTTTGGCAATGCCCCTGCGGTGGCCTCTGGCATGCAAGCGGCGATGAAAGCCAAGGGTAAAACCGACACGCGGATCATCGCCCAAGGCGGCGATGGCGGCACGGTAGACATCGGCTTTGGCTGTTTGTCGGGGATGTTCGAGCGCAACGATGATGTGCTCTATATCTGCTACGACAACGAAGCCTATATGAACACAGGCGTTCAGCGGTCAGGTGCGACGCCGGGCGGCGCGCGTACGGCAACAACAATGCCCACGGATGCCGACCACCCCGGCAACGTGTTCGGCACGGGGAAAAACCTGCCCAAGATCGCGATGGCGCACAACATCCCTTATGTGGCCACCGCATCTGTTGCCTATCTGCAAGACCTTGAGGCCAAAGTCGAAAAAGCCATGCAATACAAAGGCGCGCGGTACATTCACGTGTATGTACCGTGTCCGCTGGGCTGGGGTTGTGCGTCCAATGCGACGATCAGCTTGGCCCGCCTTGTGGTCGAAACGGGCATGTTCCCATTGTTTGAGGCCGAACACGGGTCGGTCACAGCCTCTCGTCCGATCCGCCAGCGCGTGCCGGTCGAACAATACCTGAAACCACAACGCCGCTTTGCACACCTCTTTAAGTCCCCACAGGGACAGGAGGCGATCGAGAAACTGCAAGCGATGTGCGACCGCAACATCAAGGATTACGACCTGCTGCGCGCCCAAGAGGAGACACTGGCATGAGCCTTCCAACAACAGCCCCTTTTGCGATCACCGTCGATGTCGGCACATCGTTGGACAATCACACTGGCACATGGCGCACAGAACGGCCCGTGTATCTGGACCGCTTGCCGCCCTGTAACAACGCGTGCCCTGCAGGCGAAAACATTCAGGCCTGGCTCGCGCTGGCCGAAGAAGGCGACTATGAGGGCGCATGGCACGAGATCATGAAGAACAACCCCTTGCCGGGGATCATGGGCCGCGCCTGCTATCACCCATGTGAAAACGCCTGCAACCGCAAGGATATCGATTCCGCCGTCAGCATTCACGCCGTCGAACGGTTTTTGGACGATGAAAGCCGCAAGCAAGGCTGGGTACCACGTGTGCCATCCGCGCTTTCAGGCAAGAAAATCCTTGTCGTAGGGTCTGGCCCGTCCGGTCTGTCAGCCGCGTATCATCTGCGCCGTCTGGGCCATGAAGTCACCATTTACGAAGCAGGTCCTGTTGCGGGCGGCATGATGCGCTTTGGCATCCCGTCCTACCGGCTGCCGCGCGACGTCGTCGAAGGCAATATTAAACGGATCGAAGACATGGGCGTTGAGTTTGTACTCAACAAAAAAGTCGAAGATATCGCGGCTGAAAAAGAGGCGGGCGGCTTTGACGCGGTTTTCCTCGCAATCGGTGCGCACCTTGCGAACCGGGCTTATATCCCCAGCACGGATGCATCGAAAATCCTCGATGCTGTCGGCGTGCTCCGCGATATGGAGACCGCTGAAGACAAGCCGATGCTCGGGCGCAAAGTGGTCGTCTATGGCGGTGGTAACACAGCCGTAGACGTCGCCCGGACCGCCAAACGCATGGGCGCCAAAGAGGCGATCATTGTCTACCGGCGCAACCGTGACCAGATGCCAGCTCATGACTTTGAGATGGACGAGGCACTGGAGGAAGGCGTGCTGGTCAACTGGCTGACTACGATCAAAGAAGTCGGCGACGGCGGCAAGATCATGGTCGAAAAGATGGAGCTTGATGAAAACGGCAAGCCTCAACCCACCGGAGAGATGGACGAGCTGGAAGCTGACACGGTTGTGATGGCCTTGGGCCAAAACGTCGATACAGAATTTGTTGGCAAGCTGGATGGCGTTGAAATAAAGGACAAAACCATACAGGTGAACACGCAATTCATGACCGGCCATCCCGGCGTCTTTGCTGGCGGTGACATGGTGCCATCTGAACGCACGGTGACGGTGGCTGTTGGTCACGGCAAGCATGCAGCCCGTGCGATCCATGCGTGGTTGCAAGCCGACACTTATGTCAAACCGCAAAAAGCCGAATTGGCCGATTTCGACAAACTCAACCCATGGTATTACACCGATGCACCAGAAACAGTGCAGGGTATGCTGGATGTCGAGCGTCGCAAATCCACCTTTGGCGAAGTCGTCGATGGTCTGGATGAGACAAATGCCCTGTATGAAGCGCGCCGCTGTCTCAGCTGCGGCAACTGCTTTGAATGCGACAATTGCTACGGCGTTTGCCCGGACAATGCGGTCATCAAACTGGGACCCGGCAAACGGTTCGAGTTTGACTACGATTTCTGCAAAGGCTGCGGTATTTGCGCGGCAGAATGCCCCTGCGGCGCCATAGAAATGGTACCAGAAGAAATCTGATACATCGCGCCCCGTGCAGGCAAGACTTGCCGGGGCGCATTTTTAGTATACCTTTGTGCTGTGGAACGGCTTGGCAAGAAGACGACCACAGTGCGCAACGAGGAGCTATCCATGAGTGACGATCGCAGTCCCCATGTGGGATTTTTTGTGACCTGTATCGTGGACTCCATGCGACCCAACATCGGCTTTGCAAGCATAAAACTGCTGGAAGACGCCGGGTGTACCGTTGAGGTGCCCGCAGCACAAACGTGCTGCGGGCAACCTGCATTTAACAGTGGCGATGACGCAACCACCAAGACCATTGCCAAGCAGGTGATCGAAGCCTTTGAGCCCTACGACTATCTGATTGTTCCCTCTGGGTCCTGCGCGAGCATGATCCGTAGCCATTACGGCGAGCTATTTGACGATGACCCCGAATGGCGCGACCGTCAGCGCGCCGTCTCGGCCAAGACTTGGGAAATCCTCAGCTTTTTGACGGATGTTGTGAACTATGCACCGCAAGTCGCATATCAGGGCACCGCGACCTATCACGACAGCTGCTCGGGCCTACGGGATCTTGGCGTGCATGATCAGCCCCGCGCGTTGCTTGGCCAAGTAAAGGGGCTGTCGCTTGTTCCGCTGGAAGGCAGCAACGAATGCTGCGGTTTTGGCGGCACTTTTTGCGTAAAGTACCCAGAGCTTTCCACCGCAATCGTCGACGACAAAGCCGATAAGATTAAAGCGACACATGCCGACACCTTGCTGGGCGGTGATATGGGGTGCTTGATGAACATGGCAGGTAAGCTTAGCCGCGACGGATCAGACGTGCGCGTCTTTCACACGATCGAAGTTTTGGCGGGCATGGCAGACGGCCCCGGTATCTGCGCACCGAGGCTGAAATGAAACAGACGTCTCACCAGTTTAACGAAAACGTCACCCGTGCTTTGTCCGAACCGACCTTGAAAGTGGCTTTGGACCGCACAACGACACTGTTGCGGTCGCGGCGCGCAAAGGTGATAGACGCCTTTCCGCAATACGCCAAGGCGCGCGAGGCCGCGCAAAAAATCAAAGACCATACGCTTGATCACTTGGGCCATTATCTACGTGAATTTGAAAACAACGCAGTCGCCAATGGGGCCAAAGTTTACTGGGCCGCTACGCCCGAAGACGCCCGCAAAATTGTCAGCGAAATCTGTGTCGCTGAAAAAGCGCAAACCGCCACGCGCGTGAAATCCATGCTGGGCGAAGAAATTGGTATCGCCGAGGCTCTGACGGATGCGGGTGTTGAACGGATCGAGACAGATTTAGCCGAACACATCATCCAGCTTGCCGGCGACCCGCCTTCGCATATCGTGATGCCCGCGATGCACAAAACCCAAGAACAAGTCGCTGAATTGTTTGCGGAAAAGCATAAAGACCCGAGCGCGGATCAAGATGTGACATCTCTGGTCGGTAGTGCCCGGCGCGAGCTGCGTTCAAAGTTCATCAATGCGGATATCTCTATCTCGGGTGCGAACTTTCTAATTGCCGACACAGGGTCATTCGTGACCATCACCAACGAAGGCAACGCAGAGCTGACGACCACACCGCCCAAGACGCACATCGTGACCGTCGGCATCGAAAAAATGGTGCCTAGCCTCAAGCATGCAGCAGTTTTCATCCGGCTGTTGTCGCGGGCCGCGATCGGCACCGAAATCACGCAATATACGACGTTTTATAACGGCCCCAAGCGCGATGGTGACCGAGACGGCCCCGAAAACCTGCACATCGTGTTGGTGGACAATCATCGGTCTGACATGTTGTCCGATTTTCTACGCCCAATGCTCAGGTGTATCCGGTGCGGGGCCTGCATGAACCATTGTCCGGTTTACTCCGCTGTGGGCGGGCATGCATATGGTGCAGTCTATCCCGGTCCTATGGGGTCAGTGCTGACACCTGCGATGACGGGCCTGAAAGGGTCAAAAGATCTACCAAACGCCTGCACGCTGAACGGAAGATGCAAAGAAGTCTGCCCAGTGAATATTCCGCTGCCCGATATGCTGCGGTCTTTGCGCGCGCGGCAGTTCGACGAAGGCATGGCAACCCCGATGGCAAAATGGAGCCTGAAGCTTTGGGCCTTTATGGCAACACGCCCCACGCTTTATCGCCTTGGTACGTCTGGGGCGAATGTCTTTTTGCGGATGTTGGCGCGGGGGCGGGGAAAAATCCGCGCGGTACCCTTGGCCGGTGGGTGGACGGCGACACGCGATCTTCCGCAACCCGAAGCGGGGACATTCATGCAGCAATACCAGTATTCCAAAGGGGACAAATAG
This sequence comes from Roseobacter sp., assembly GCA_045104955.1. Classification (GTDB taxonomy): domain Bacteria; phylum Pseudomonadota; class Alphaproteobacteria; order Rhodobacterales; family Rhodobacteraceae; genus Roseobacter. Next base: position 50,179 of record JBGCDB010000007.1, on the reverse strand, counting down.
ATGTCCCGCGACGCCATCCTGGCCAAGATTGACCGCGCCAACGAAGGCCGCACTGCGGTGGATATTGATGCAGCGGCAGCAGCGCTGATTGCAGAGCCAGAAGGCTTTCGCGCGGGCTTCGCCCCACAGCCCATCGTTGAACGTTTCATCGAAAAGGCAACATCTGAAACGGTGACGGCGACGGTCGAACATCTCACCTCACTTGCAGATGTACCCGCGGCCGTCGGAGCCTACCTGACATCCAAAGCGCTGGATCGCAGCGTGGCACTGCAACCGCGCGACAGTCTGACCCAACTCAATTGGGATGGGTTCAAAACTGCCGATCATGCCCAGATGAATGAACCTGTCGCGGTGACCTTTGCGGATGCAGGTATCGCAGAAACGGGGTCGCTTGTGTTCTTTAGCGCAGCTGACGCACCTGTATTGCTAAACTTTTTGCCGCTGCACCATCTTGCGATCATCCGCAGCAGCACCATCAAACCCTACATGGAAGATATCTTTGAGCAGTTTGGAACAAGCCGCGCGGATCAAAAACGCAGCCTGAACATCATTACCGGCACCAGCGGCACTGCAGATATCGAAGCAAAAAATGTCCGTGGCGCGCATGGGCCGCGTTTCATGCATATATATTGTGTCGCGGATTAGTCTTTTAACATAATGTTGATTACGCGACAGGATATGACCGCGCGTTCAAGTCTCTGCTAACTCCGCCAGTTCACCAAAGATCGTCTCGCCGTGGTCGCGCAGATAGATACGCAACCACGGGGTAAAACGTTCTGGTGTGCGGTCTACTTGTGCCTGAAGCTCAGAAAAGCGCACCCATTCTACTGCCATAACCTCTTCGGGGTTGGGCTGTAGCGGCATCGTATCATCAGCTTGGGCGACATAAACGTCCACGACCTCATGTTCGATCAAACCACCCCCCACATTTGCGCGATATTCCAGATGATGCCGGTGGTCAGGGATTAAACCCGTGATCCCAAGCTCTTCTTGCAGACGGCGCACAGCACAAACATCGGGCGTTTCATCCCATTCCGGGTGCGTGCAGCAGGTGTTCGTCCAAAGCCCCGGCGTATGATATTTGCCCATCGCGCGCTGCTGCATTAGCACTGCATCGCCCTTAAGCACAAAGACAGACACCGCCTTGTGCCGCAGGCCTTTGACATGCGCCTCGAGCTTTTCAACAGGTGTCAGTTTGCCATTAACCCAGGCCGGGATCATGATTTTCATACGCGGGTGGTTGCCACAAGGCCCGTCAAATGCGCAAGGTTTTTCAATCCGATCCGCAGGTGGGCCAATGGATGTGCGCGGACAAGTTTTTTGTTCATATATGCCTCGAAGGTCAGACGTTGCACATCGATATCATGACACAACGACACAAACCGTTCGCGCCGTTCATCGCTGCGGTAATACGCGTTTTGCATCGATCCCAGCACGCGAAACACCATCTTATGCTCTTTCATAAAGAGCTGACGCGCAAGCCGCAGGTCTTTCACCCGACCTGACGCCAAAGTTGCTGCACACGCCGTCGCGGCCACACGGCCGCCGACCATCGCATAATAAATCCCCTCGCCCGAGCTAGGGGCAACAACGCCTGCTGCGTCACCGGCCAACAACACGTCTTTGCCATTGTCCCAGCGGTCCAAGGGGCGCAGCGGAATGGGCGCACCTTCTTTACGGATCGTCTCACAATCGGTCAGGCCAGAAGCTTCGCGCAGTGCGGCTGTTGCCTCTTTTAGGTTTACCGATGAAATTTCGGTGCCCATGCCGACACTGGCGCTGTTGCCATGTGGGAAAACCCAGCCATAGAAGTCAGGCGATATCGCACCGTCATAGATTACATCGCAGCGCGTGGGGTCATAGACTGCGGATTTGGGCGGTGCTTTGATGATCTCGTGGTAGGCAAAAACCAATGGGACTTTGTCAGCGTCTTTGACCTCTGCCAAACCGACGCGCGATTTGGCCCCATCCGCGCCGATCACCAGCTTGCAGGGCAATTCGCGTTCTTCTTGGGTTGCTTTATCGCGGTAGATCACGACCGGCGTGCCTTCAGGCCGTTCGATCCGCACGAAGGTCCCTGTGAAATATTCAGCACCCGCTTCGGCTGCACGTGCGCGCAAAAACGGGTCAAAGTCCTTGCGGTCGACCATGCCCACAAACCCGTTTTCAATCGGGATATCAACCGTCCTCCCTGTGGGCGAAATCATGCGCGCTGTGTTTACCTTGGCCAACAGTTGGTCATCAGTCACGTGGAAATCCTGCATCAGTCGCGGCGGGATTGCACCCCCACAAGGTTTGATCCGACCTTCCCGGTCCAACAGGGCAACCCTATGACCTGAGTTGACCAGATCCAACGCGGCCGTGGCACCCGAAGGGCCGCCACCTACAACTACGACATCATACATATGCTATTCTCCCGGCATAAACGCGGGCCGCGCACGTGCGTCCGCTTGGGGTGAGGTAAGCCGCAGCGCAAGTGCCGCTGCGACCAAGAAAACGAAACCTTCCACTGTAAAAACAGTGCCATAGGCCAATGCGTCCTGCGGGGTGATCAGGCGCATGATATCGACCAGTGCAGTGCCTGCAAAAGACCCCACGCCAAAGGCGATCGCTTGGGCCGCCCCGAAAAGCCCCATCCGCAGACCTTCGCGCCCGTCGTTGCCTTCGCGGGCCAAGCCCATCATTGCGCCGATGGCAGCGACGGCAAAGGCACCGTTCGCTAGCCCAAGGGTGAAAATATTCGCGGCAATTGGCCAAGTTTGTGCGTGCATCCCGCCATAAGCGAGCCCCACCAAAGACAACCCCGACAGCAGACACCCACCAACAACCCAGACCCTAATCGGGACGATAACCCATCGCGCAACGACCGTACCACAGCCCAGTACTGCGATCATACCAACCAGCGCGCCTGCGTGATGCATGCCGCCCAGCTTGGTGCTTTCCCCAACTGTCAGGCCAAAGACATGGCCTGCAAAGGGTTCCAAAATCAGGTCTTGCAAGTTGTAAGCGAGCATGGAGGCAAACACGAAAATGGTGAACACGCGCACGCGCGGCTCGGCCCACAGATCGCGAATGACGTCTTTGAACGACCCATCTGCAGCCTCTATCGTGCGCTTCTCGCCGCGCTCTTGGCCCCAGACGCCGATAAAGCTCAAGGTGCAGGCAACGGCGCAAACGCCAAGCGTCACCAGCACCAAGCGCGTATGGCTATAAGGATCCAGCAATTGGCCTGCGGTAATACCCGTGACGGCCAGACCAAAAATCATCATGATCCAGACAAGACTGCCCGCAGGCGCTTGGCGTTCAGCACTGACCCGTGTGGACAAAAGCGCCAGCAGGTTTGTACCAGCCGCGCCAATCCCCAAGCCAATCAGCAAAAACGAAGGCACTGCGGCGGCAATGCCTGCCCATGCGACCCGCTCCATTAAGCCGACAGAAAGAGAAGCCCCAATCGCACCAGCAGCCAAAAGACCAACCCCGGCCAAAATCCACGGCGTACGGCGGCCACCCTGATCAGCCCCGTGGCCAAACCGAGGGCGCAGGAACTGCGTGCCATAATATAAGGACACCAAAAGGCCTGGCAGGATGGCGGGCATCGCCAGCTCAACCACCATGACCCGGTTCATCGTCGCCGTCGTCAACACCACGATCGCGCCCAGCGACAGTTGTACCAAACCCAAACGCGCAATCCCAAGCCAGCCCAGCATCAGCCAATCCCCCGGATCGCAAATGCGGTGACCATCATGCCGCTGATATAAAGCAGAACACCCGTGCCGTTGTACCATGGCGCTTTGCCTTCTGGGTCTTTGAACATTACAGTCATCGCCCAGAACTGCACGAGAAGTAACGCACAGACCCCTGCCCCATGCAGCGGCTTGTCCCAGAAAAACAGCAAAGCCGCGACAATCATCTGCGGCACCGCCATCACGATGCAAGCCACTTGCGCTGCACGTCTGGGGCCCAATGTGACAGGCAGGGAATTTACGCCCATTTGCCGGTCTCCTTCGAGCGCTTTAAAATCATTCAAGGTCATAATGCCATGCGCGCCCACACCATAGAGCAGTGCGATGATCACAACTGGCCAGCTTGGCGCTCCGGCGCTAAGGACGGCGGCCCCAGTGAACCAAGGCAGGCTTTCATAGCTAAGCCCCACAAGACCTGGGCCCCACCAACCCGATCGCTTCATCCGGACAGGTTCCGCGGAATATGCCCAAGCGGCGATAACGCCAACGACAGTGGCGCCAAACCCCCAAGGGCCCAGTTGCCAGCCTACGAACATCGCAAGCACGGACATGGCCAAAGCGATCCACAGACCCCAGCGCCCCGGAATACGCCCCGACGGGATCGGCCGATCAGGTTCGTTGATCGCATCCACATGGCGGTCACACCAATCATTTGCGGCTTGGCTCATCCCGCATACAATCGGGCCGGCCAACACCACGCCCAGTAACACCAGCGCCCATTGCCCTGACGGGCTGACACCAGATGAGACGACACCGCACAAATACGCCCACATCGGCGGGAACCACGTGATGGGCTTAATCAACCGGAGTGCTGCGGCAGGCTCGGGAAATCGGCGTGTGTGTATGACTTCTGTTACAGACATGTGTCAACTATGGCTGACACTTTGAGTCGGTGCAATAGGGGGAAGCGGGCTAAACTAGCCGTTTTTGCTTAACAAGCCGTACTTGCGCAGCTTTACGTACAGACTTTGCCGTGACAGGCCCAACATCTCTGCTGCAGCAACGCGGTTGTTACTTGTCAGCTCAACCGCCGTTTCGATGCACATTTTCTCGACCACATCCGTGGGTTCAGCCACAATATCCTTGAGCGAAGCAGAGCCGACCAGATCCATCACATTGCGCGCAGGCTCTGCTGGCGCTTGCTGAATTGTTGGCCCACCTGCCCCACGTGAAACCTCAGCACGGCTGACGTCTCTTATGATGCAGCCAATGACGGGCACATCGCTATCAACCAAATGCGTGGCGGAAATTTCAACAGCCAAGCGCGCGCCCAGCTCATTCGTCAATCTGGTCGAATAAATCCGCATATGGCCCGCGCGTTGTGGCTGATCCGTAAGTACAGCGAGGTCAATCTGTCCGCGCCCCAGAAAATCACCCAAGCTCCGACCCACGACATCTGACAGATGTGCGGCGCCTACCAGATCAAGAAAGCTTTCGTTGACAGATACAATTTCACCCTTGGGCGACATAAACAACATCGGATCACTACCAGACCTGAACAATGCAAGCGCGTGGTTGGAGGCCGCATCCGGTGCAGTTCTCTCACCTGCTTCGGACGTAATACGACACATCAAAACGCGTTGCCCACCTGCCCTGAAAACAACCGGGTGTAGCACTAGCGATACCTTGGTGCGGCTCGCCACCAGCGTCACCCGCCCACCTTCATCCGACAGTGTCGCGTTCAACATGCTTTCGGTCAATTCAACGTTCGAGCGATCTTTGAAATTCTGCGCAAAGGTACTGCCGCGCAAAGCATCTAGACTGAGACCCAGCAGGGTTGCCGCACTGTCATTGGCATCTTCCACACGACCTGTCTGCACAGACACAAAAACCACCGCCTGCTTGACGTTGGACAACATTACCCGGTAGCGCGCGTCATATTCCCGACGTGCTTCATACCCCTGCTCAAGCGCTATTTGCGCTTGCACCAGCTGTTGCTGCGTCTCAGCGATCGGGCGCAAATCACGGCCCAACAAAAGTGCTGCGTTCTCGTGGCCAAACCGATGGAACGTATAGCGCACCGGATACTGCCACACAGCGTTATCCACGTGGTTTAGCTCCAGCTGCTTTTTGGGGACTTCGCCAATCAGGTATGCTGCATGTGCTTTTTCAAACTTTGGGCAGGATTCGCGCGTTAGAAAATCAACGACCGGACGGCCTTCCCAATGTTTGAGATTCCCAAAGGAGTCACTGTGCGAGTTAATCACAACAGACAGGATGATGCCTTCGGCTGACACAACCAATGCAATATCAGACGCTGCCGCAATTATACTGCTGAGAAACTCAGGCTCGATCAGCGGAACCGATCCGCTGCTCCAGAAGGTATTTCCGCCCGTTGTCATGCAGATTTTGTCTGGTTATAGCGCGCCCGGCAAAATGCAATCGCCTCGTCTGCTACGCAAGTTACTATGTCCACACCCGTCCGCTCTATTATGTCGTCTTGCGAAAGCCCTATCGCTCCACCCAAGGCAACCGTTCGATAGTGGGCCGAGCTTTGGCGAATAACCTGCATCGTTTGCACAACGGAATCAAGGGTTTCACGTCTGGAACAGCTGATTAAAATCAAGTCTGGGGTCGCTTGCATCAACCGCGCCGACAAGCTGCCAAAATCCTCATCAAAGGACATTGCAACATCACATCCCAGCCGGCGCATCTGCCCGGCCACGACGCTCGCGCCTAAAAAGTGCTGCTCTCCTTGCGGCACAATAACGAGCGCGTGCAACACATCCTGACCTATATGCATATCTGTACGCAATGTGGCAGAGGCTTCTTCCAGCAAAGACTGTAGCCGCATCACGCCAATCGTCACTTCGGCAAAGTTGATTTTATCCTCGACCCAGCGATCCCCCAAAAGCCGTGCAATGGCGGGAACGTACTGGTCGATGATTGCGTCCGGCGTCAGACGGTAACCGCGTAACTCATCGAAAAGCTCGCCCACATCATAACCGCCTTTGGCCAGCACGGCACGCTCAAGGTGATCAATGATAAACTGCCTGAGACCTTCGAAAGAAACGGCCTGCCTTCCCCGCAAAACAGAAATGACAGTCGATGCAAGCGCATCTACATGGTCTGGCCGGTTGCGCTGAACGCCACGCGGGTCTGTTTGATCATCCGTCGACATGGCTTTTCCTAAACCCACTCTTCCAAAAAATCGTGCACACGGAGGTGTACACAGAGTCGGCATGGCCAAAAGGCTCTACGGTTGACACTCGAATGTCAAATAAAATTGACAACTTTTTGGCCTCTCTTTGCCTAACACCACACAAAACAGAGCAATTTTTATTTGTTAAATAGGGTTAAGTGGACTTTTTTGCCGATTTTACAGGCGAAAATACGTGTAAACCATGTGTTGCGGGTGTGTAAGTTTAGGTTGACACTTTTCTTAAAAAACCGGTAGCCTCACCTAAGATGGCAAGAAAGGTTACCCCCCAAATGAACGGCAAGTCGGCACGCCTATCGGTACCGCCCGGTCTTTACACGGCCGAAGAGCGCATGCGCCGTGACGCCACTGTTTGGACCACCATTCAAGGCGTCTTGGCACCGTTTCAGTTTCTTGTCTTTCTCATCTCGTTGGGCCTTGTTTTGCGTTACCTTTGGAACGGCGCAGGCTATGAGATTGCCGCCTGGTCCATAGTCATCAAAACCATGGTGTTGTATCTGATCATGGTAACCGGCGCGATTTGGGAAAAAATCGTTTTTGGTCAATACCTTTTCGCCCCTGCCTTCTTTTGGGAAGACGTTTTTTCCTTTGCCGTCATCGCCCTTCATACAGCCTATCTCTGGGCGCTTTTTACCCAAGCGATGAGCCCCTTTTCCCTGATGATCTTGGCGCTCGCAGCCTATGGCGCCTACGTCATTAATGCGGTCCAATTCGTGCTGAAATTACGTGCCGCGCGCTTGCAAGCAGCAGCGGCCACAAACCCGTCTTCGGAGGTCCCCGCATGACCGAATTGCCCCGCATCCCCACCAGTGGCGGTTGCCGCGAAGAGCCGATTCTCAAGCAGCGCGGACAACGCGAAGTCTTCTGCGGCCTGACGGGAATCATCTGGCTACACCGAAAAATGCAGGATGCGTTCTTTTTGGTGATCGGCAGCCGGACCTGTGCGCACCTTCTGCAATCGGCCGCAGGCGTGATGATTTTCGCCGAACCGCGCTTTGGCACAGCCATTCTGGAAGAAACCGACCTTGCCGGTCTTGCTGACGCTCAAACTGAGCTCGACAAAGTCGTTGACCAGCTGCTCGCCCGCCGCACTGACATCAAACAGCTGTTCCTTGTAGGCTCTTGCCCGTCCGAGGTCATCAAGCTGGACCTGTCGCGCGCAGCAGAACGCATGACAGAAAAATACGCGCCCTCCGTGCGGGTGCTGAACTTTTCTGGCTCCGGGATCGAGACAACCTTCACCCAAGGCGAAGATGCGTGCCTTGCGTCCATGGTACCCGTGCTGCCAAAAACAGATACGCGGCAACTGCTTCTTGTCGGCGCGTTGCCAGATGTGGTCGAAGAACAAGCCGTCTCCTTGCTCGAACAAGTGGGCATCGGCCCGATCAAAGTGCTGCCCGCCCCGCGCGCAGATACAGATCTGGGCATTGGCGAAAATACCGTCTTTGCCCTGACGCAGCCGTTCTTGGGCGACACCCATGGCGCTCTGGAACGCCGTGGTGCGCGGCACCTCCCAGCCCCCTTCCCGTTCGGCGAAGAAGGCACCACGGCTTGGCTGCGCGTCATCGCAGATGAGTTTGGTGTGGATGACGAAACCTTTAACCGCGTCACGGATGCCCCCCGCAAACGCGCCCGCAAAGCGATCGCGCAGGCCTCTGAGGCGTTGCGGAACAAGTCGATCTTTTTCTTCCCCGACAGCCAGCTTGAAATTCCGTTGGCGCGGTTTTTGACTCGTGAATGCGGCATGGAAGCCATCGAAGTGGGTTCGCCTTTCGTGCACAAAACAATCGTTGGTCCAGATCTGGATATGCTGGCCCAAGGCCCGGTGATCTCCGAAGGGCAAGACGTTGATCTACAACTCGACCGTTGCCGCGCGGCGCGTCCCGACCTGACCGTTTGCGGCCTAGGCCTTGCAAACCCGCTGGAAGCGGACGGCATGGCGACCAAATGGGCGATCGAATTGGTGTTTACCCCTGTCCATTTCTACGAACAAGCAGGCGATCTGGCCGGTCTCTTCTCGCGGCCCATGCGCCGTGCCGACCTTCTAAAACTGGAGGCCGCGGAATGAAACTGACTGTTTGGACATACGAAGGCCCCCCTCATGTCGGTGCGATGCGCGTGGCCACGGGCATGACCGGTTTGCACTATGTTTTGCATGCTCCGCAGGGTGACACCTATGCGGACCTGCTGTTCACAATGATCGAACGGCGCGACCATCGCCCGCCGGTCACCTACACCACTTTCCAAGCGCGGGATCTGGGATCAGACACGGCGAACCTGTTCAAACAATCGCTGCAAGACGCCTATGACCGCTTTAAACCCGAAGCGCTGATTGTGGGTGCCTCCTGCACGGCGGAACTCATTCAAGACGACCCCGGGGGTATGTCTGAAACCATGGGTCTGCCCGTTCCGGTGATCCCGCTGGAGCTGCCCAGCTATCAACGCAAAGAAAACTTTGGCGCGGATGAGACCTTCTTTCAGATCGTGCGCACTCTGGCCAAACCAATGGATCGCACGGCGCAGATTACCTGCAACCTGATCGGGCCTACCGCTTTGGGCTTTCGCCACCGTGACGACATTACCGAGATGACATCGCTTTTGTCCGATATGGGCATCAGCGTGAATGTTGTGGCCCCCATGACCTCAAGCCCCAGCGACATCGCCCGCATGGGGCAGGCGCATTTCAACGTGCTGATGTACCCTGAAACCGCTGAGACAGCCGCGCGCTGGATGGAACGCGAACTCGGTCAGCCTTATACCAAGGTCGTGCCTATCGGCGTTGGTGCCACACGCGACTTCGTGGCCGAAGTGTCCGAGATTACTGGCCTTGCCCCTTATCTGGATGACAGTCGCCTGCGCCTACCTTGGTATTCTAAATCCGTGGACAGCACGTATCTGACTGGTAAGCGGGTGTTCCTGTTTGGCGATGGTACACATGTCGCCGCCGCCGCCCGCGTTGCACGCGACGAGATGGGTTTCGAAGTCGTAGGCTTAGGCTGCTACAACCGCGAGATGGCCCGCCCAATCCGGGCGCTGGCCAAGGAATATGGCGTCGAGGCGCTGATTTCGGATGATTACCTCGAAGTTGAACGCCGCATCGAAGAGCTACAGCCCGAGATGATCCTTGGCACGCAAATGGAACGGCACATTGGCAAACGCCTGGGCATTCCCTGCGCTGTCATCTCTGCACCGGTGCACGTGCAGGACTTCCCCGCGCGCTATTCTCCACAAATGGGGATCGAAGGGGCCAATGTGCTCTTTGATACTTGGGTTCACCCGCTGGTCATGGGGCTAGAGGAACACCTGTTGCACATGTTCCGCGATGATTTTGAATTCCACGATGCGGCAGGCCCATCTCACCACGGCGGCCATTCGCCTAAACCGCAGGCCGACGCACCCGCTGTCGACACCACGCCTGAGGCCATCGTGTCGACTGTCCAAGTCGTCTGGCTGGCGGACGCCGAACGCGAGCTTAAAAAAATACCCTTCTTTGTGCGCGGCAAAGCCCGCCGCAACACAGAAACCTTCGCCAGCGAACGCGGCGTAAACGAAATCAGCGTCGACACCCTTTACGAGGCCAAAGCCCACTATGCGCGATGACGGCATGACATCAGGCCGGTTGCCCGGCTATCGCGTCGTGATCCTGACGCTGGACAGCCATGCGGCGGGTCCTGCGATGCGTGCGGCCGAAAGCCTGTCTGCGCACTACCCCGGTTTGGATATCTCGATCCATGCTGCTGCAGAATGGGGCGAAACTCCCGGCACATTTGAAGCGGCGCGCGAAGCGGTTGAAACCGGCGATATCATCATCGCCAACCTGCTTTTCCTTGAAGAACACATCGCCCGTATCCTGCCCAGCCTTGAGGCCCGCCGCGATCATTGCGACGCAATGATCGGCGTGATTGCTGATGCCTCCATCGTGAAACTGACACGGATGGGCTCGCTGGACATGCAGGCCCCGCAATCGGGTGTCTCCAAGCTGATGAAAAAGCTGCGGGGGTCGTCCAAACCTTCCAGCTCCAACGGCGCGGATAAAATGGCGTTGCTGCGCCGTTTGCCAAAAATCCTGCGGTTCATCCCCGGCAAAAGCCAGGACCTGCGCGCGTGGTTCTTGACCATGCAATATTGGCTAGGTGGGTCAGATGACAACGTCGAGGCGATGCTGCGCTTTTTGTTAAACCGCTATGCCACCGGCACAGGCTGGGTCCAAGCGCCCGAAGCCGCCGCCCCGATCGATTATCCAGACTGTGGGCTTTATCACCCTGATCTGCCAGGCCGTATCACCACTGAAATTGCTGACCTGCCCGTTCCTGCCGGGGCAACCACAACGGTGGGGCTGCTGATGATGCGGTCGTATGTATTGTCGTCCGATACGGCACATTATGACGCGGTCATTCGCGCCTTTGAAGCGCGCGGCATCGCTGTGCGCGCGGCCTTTGCGGGTGGTCTTGACGGTCGGCCTGCGATTGATGGGTATTTCCGCGACAACGCCGGCGCATCCATTCATGCGATGGTCTCTTTGACCGGTTTCTCCCTCGTTGGTGGCCCGGCTTATAATGACAATGTCGAAGCGATCAAAGTACTCAAAGCGCTGGATGTGCCCTATATCGCTGCCCACCCGCTGGAATTCCAAACACTGGGGCAGTGGACAGCTTCGGCCCAAGGTTTGGGCCCGATTGAAACCACCATGCTGATCGCCCTACCCGAACTGGATGGCGCGACAAACCCCACAGTTTTCGCAGGTCGTCACGGCGAAGATGGCTGCACCGGTTGCCAACACAACTGTGAAAACCAATCCCACGCCAAAGCCATGGCCCCCTGCATTGAGCGTATCGATAGCCTAGTTGAAAAAACAATCCGGCTGGCATCACTGCGCCGCAAAGAGAATGCAGAAAAGACCGTGGGCATCGTGCTCTTTGGGTTTCCGCCCAATGCAGGTGCCGTGGGCACAGCAGCTTATCTCAGCGTATTTGAAAGCCTTTTCAATACATTACACCGCCTGAAAGCAGACGGTTATGACGTAGAAACCCCCAAAACGGTGGATGCGTTGCGCGACAAGGTGCTCAAGGGCAACGCCGCGCAATACGGCCAAGAAGCCAATGTGGCTGACCATGTCACCGCCGATACCATCGTGAAAACGACCCCACCCTTGGCCGCCATCGAAGCCGTTTGGGGGCCCGCACCGGGCCGTATCCAATCTGACGGGCGCGGTGTGTTTGTTCTGGGTGCACATTTCGGCAAGGTGTTTGTTGGTGTACAGCCGACCTTTGGTTACGAAGGCGACCCGATGCGGTTGCTTTTCGAGAAAGGGTTTGCACCTACGCACGCGTTCGCCACCTTCTACCTTTGGCTTAGAAACACCCTGAAGGCGGACGCGATCCTGCATTTCGGCATGCATGGCGCACTGGAATTCATGCCGGGCAAGCAAGCAGGTCTTGGCGCACAGGATTGGCCCGACCGGTTGATCGGTGAGATGCCGAACATCTACCTTTACGCCGCCAACAACCCGTCCGAAGCTACGTTGGCCAAACGCCGCTCTGGTGCTGTGACCATCACACACCTGACACCGCCCTTGGCAGCCTCCGGTCTCTATAAAGGGCTTTTGGAGCTCAAAGACAGCCTGACCCGTTGGCGCGGCTTGGAAAATGACGCAGCAGAACGCACGGAATTGGCAGAACTGATTGCGGTTCAAGCCGAAGCCGTCGACATGGACGGCAGCGCGCCCGACGCGCTATGGCTGAAACTGCTTGAGACCGAAGACGCGCTGATCCCCGATGGGCTGCACATCGTGGGCAAACCGCTGACCGATGCCGCCCGCGCAGACTACCTTGCCATTATGGACCACGCCGACGCCGAAACCCGCGCGCGTGTCGACCAGATGCTGCAACAAGAAACCGAGCTTGACGCACTCAGCCGCGCGCTGTCCGCGAAATACATCGAACCGGTACCGGGCGGGGATCTGATACGTTCCACTGATGTGCTGCCCACGGGCCGCAACATCCACGCCTTCGATCCGTTCCGCATGCCCACAGCCTTTGCCTGTCAGGATGGCGCGAAACAGGCGAAACTACTGCTGGACACCCATGATACCCTGCCCCGCACGGTTGCCTTGGTGCTTTGGGGCAGCGACAATATCAAATCTGACGGTGGCCCGATCGCTCAAGCCCTCGCATTGATGGGCTGTACCCCGCGTTTTGACAGCTTTGGGCGTCTGTCCGGCGCTGATCTGATCCCGCTGGCCGAATTGGGCCGGCCACGCGTTGACGTGATCATGACGCTCTCGGGTATTTTCCGCGATCTGCTGCCGTTGCAAACCCGGATGCTGGCGGAAGCTGCGCAAAAATGCGCGCTGGCCGACGAACCACTTGATCAAAACTTTATCCGCGCCCATGCGTTGGCCTATGCCGAGAAAACCGGCTGCGACATGGCTGAGGCCGCCTTGCGCGTCTTTTCAAATGCCGAAGGGGCCTATGGTTCAAACGTCAACCAACTTGTAGACAGCTCCGCCTTTGGCGACGAAGACGAACTCGCCGACGCGTATGAGGCGCGCAAATCCTTTGCCTATGGCACCGATGGCAAAGCCGCCGCAAATGCTGCACTGCTGCAGGCCCAACTGGCCGAAGTGGACGTGGCCTATCAGAACCTTGAATCCGTTGAACTGGGTGTCACAACCGTTGATCACTATTTCGACACGCTGGGTGGCATCGCCCGCGCGGTCAAACGCGCCAAAGGCACCGACGCCGCCGTCTATATCGGCGATCAAACACGCGGCGTGGGCAAAGTCCGCACGCTGAAAGAACAAGTCGCACTCGAGACACGGTCGCGCAGCCTGAACCCGAAATTCTTCGAAGGCTTGCTGAAACACGGCGCTGAAGGCGTCCGCCAGATCGAGGCACAAGTGACCAATACAATGGGCTGGTCCGCCACCACAGGCCAAGTTGAGCCGTGGGTGTACCAGCGCATTTCTGAAACCTTTGTGCTGGACGAAGACATGCGCCAGCGCTTGGCCGACCTCAACCCCACCGCCTCCAGCCGCATGGCAAACCGCCTGCTGGAAGCCCATGACCGCAACTACTGGTCCCCTGACGCCGAAACGCTCGCCGCTTTGCAAGAGGCAGCCGACGACCTTGAGGACCAACTGGAAGGGATCGCCGCACAATGATCTCTTCGCACAATAACACGAGGGCAGCGCGCCCCTTTGAAAGGACTTTGATATGAGCCCACTCGACAGAACACCCCCCGCCCTGCGCGGGCAGGATGGCGAAGGATCGGTGCAGGTGCATCAAGACGAAAGCGCCAAAATCGAAGGGGCCAAGGTCTTTTCTGTGTACGGCAAAGGTGGCATTGGCAAATCCACCACATCGTCGAACCTGTCTGCCGCCTTTTCGATGCTGGGCAAACGCGTGCTGCAAATCGGCTGCGATCCCAAACATGACAGTACGTTCACGTTGACAGGTATGTTGCAGCCCACGGTGATCGACATCCTGAAGGAAGTCGACTTTCACCCAGAAGAACTGCGCGCTGAGGATTTCGTCTTTGAAGGTTTCAACGGCGTGAAATGCGTCGAGGCCGGTGGGCCCCCTGCGGGTACGGGCTGTGGCGGCTATGTTGTGGGCCAAACAGTCAAACTGCTCAAACAGCACCACCTGTTGGAAGACACCGATGTGGTGATTTTCGACGTGCTGGGCGATGTGGTTTGCGGTGGCTTTGCCGCCCCCTTGCAGCACGCTGACCGCGCGCTGATCGTCACCGCGAATGATTTTGACAGCATCTATGCGATGAACCGGATCATTGCCGCCGTGCAGGCCAAATCAAATAACTACAAGGTTCGTTTGGCGGGCTGCGTAGCGAACCGCTCGCGCGAAACCGACGAGGTGGACCGCTATTGCAAGACGGTTGGGTTCAACCGCATCGCGCATATGCCTGACCTGGATGCCATCCGCCGGTCGCGCCTGAAGAAAAAGACACTGTTTGAAATGCCGGACGATGAAGAAATCGTGCAGGTCCGCAAGGAATACATCCGTCTGGCCGAAACGCTGTGGAACGGGACAGAGCCATTGGCACCTGCACCCCTTCCTGACCGTGAAATCTTTGAATTGCTGGGGTTTGATTGATGCGTGACGACGTCACCCTTTCTGATGTGACTTCTGCCCCGGCCCGTCCGGGGTATAAGGCCACGCGTGAGCGGGTAGAAACCTACTTTGACAAAACAGCCACCCGCACGTGGGAACGGCTGACCTCTGACGCGCCAGTATCCCGGATTCGCGAAACGGTGCGCCGAGGCCGGGATGACATGCGCAATCTGATGTTGTCACGCCTGCCGGATGATATGCGCGGGCAGCGCGTGCTGGATGCAGGCTGTGGCGCCGGTCAGATGACGATCGAGCTTGCCAAGCGTGGCGCTCAGGTACTGGCCATCGATATCTCGCCCTCGCTGGTGGAAATCGCCGCCAAACGCCTGCCCGACACTCTGCGTCCTCAGGTCACATTTAGTTCTGGCGACATGCTCTCCCCCGATCTGGGCCATTTTGACCACGTGCTCGCCATGGACAGCCTGATTTACTACGATGCGCATGATATCGGGCGCGCGCTGACCACTTTAGAAAGCCGCACCTCGGGCGCGATCGTCTTTACCGTCGCCCCCCGCACCCGCGCCCTGATGACCATGTGGTATGCAGGCAAACTTTTCCCCCGATCCGACCGCAGCCCGGTCATGATCCCTCACGCCGTCGACACCCTGTCAAACGCGGCGCGCGCGCAGGGTCTGCGCCGCCGCTTGCGCCCAGTGGATCGTATCTCTTCGGGTTTTTATATCTCTCAAGCGATGGAGGTACGGTCGTGAAGGCAGAAGGTCTCAAACGACTTTCCCTCAAGGCGATGCCCTTCGCCGATGCCGCCAGCGATGAGCTGCCGATGGGGCAATTGTTGCGCCTGTCGCTGTTCCAAGTCTCGGTCGGGATGGCCTCGGTGCTACTGCTGGGGACGTTGAACCGCGTGATGATCGTGGAACTCAGCGTGCCTGCGATGATCGTCGCCCTGATGATCGCGCTGCCTGTGCTGATCGCCCCCTTTCGCGCGCTGTTGGGCTTTCGCTCTGACACGCATAAATCCGCCATCGGGTGGAAGCGTATCCCCTACCTTTGGTTTGGCTCACTTTGGCAGTTCGGTGGTTTGGCGGTCATGCCCTTTGCCTTGCTCGTTCTGGGCGGCGACGTCGTCCATAATGTGCCCTTCGCGGGCGAAGTCCTTGCCGCCCTTGCCTTTCTGATGACGGGCCTTGGCCTGCATATGACCCAGACCGCCGGTTTGGCGTTGGCCTCTGACCGTGCCAATGACGAAACGCGGCCCCGTGTTGTGGCGCTGCTTTATGTGATGTTCCTTGTTGGTATGGGTGTCTCGGCCGTGATCATGGGCGTGTTGCTGACCGACTTCACGGCGCTGAAACTGATCCGTGTGGTGCAAGGGGCGGCCGTGATTGGCATTGGCCTCACGCTGATTGCCCTTTGGAAACAAGAACATGTCCGCCCAATGACCCGCGAAGAACGCGACGCACCGCGGCCTAAATTTGCAGACGCATGGAACGATTTTCTAAACGGTGGCAAAGCAGGCAGGCTGTTGGTCTGTGTCTTTGTTGGCACCATGGCATTCAACATGCAGGACGTTTTGCTGGAACCTTACGGCGGCGAAATCCTTGGGCTTTCCGTGTCATCCACGACACTGCTGACCGCCCTTTGGGCCGTGGGCGCGCTGACCGGGTTCGCACTGGCAGGCAAACGTCTCGCGGCAGGGTCCAATGCGTTCCGGTTGGCAGGCGCAGGTATCGTTGCAGGCATCTGGGCCTTTTCGCTGGTGATTTTCGCAGCACCGATGAATTCGCCTGTACTGTTCTTTATGGGCGCAGGTTTCATCGGCTTTGGTGGCGGACTATTCGCCGTGGCCACGCTGACGGCCGCCATGACGATGCCCGCCACGGGCACTGCAGGCCGGGGCCTTGCCCTTGGCGCTTGGGGGGCCGCCCAAGCAACAGCTGCCGGGATCTCTATCGCGATCGGTGGCGGTCTGCGTGACTGGATCGGTCATGCTGCCACCACAGGCCAGATGGGTGAGGCGCTCAACAGCGCCGCCACCGGCTATTCATTCGTTTACCATACCGAGATTGGCTTGCTTTTTGTCACTCTCGTCATCCTGGGACCACTCGTGCGCCAAAGCGGTTCCTTCACCCCGATGGAAAGCCGTGCTCGCCCGATGGGCCTTGCGGATTTCCCAACATGACCCCGTTTCAGGAGGAAACAACATGACTGGAACATTCTTTGGCGAATTTGACCTGGCGAGCCTTTCGCTTTGGCTCTTTTATATCTTCTTTGCCGCGCTGATCATCTACATCCAGCGCGAAAACATGCGCGAAGGCTACCCAATGGAAGACGACGAAGGCAATGCGTCGTCCAACCCCAGCATGTGGCCGCTGCCGTCTGACAAAACCTTCAAACTGCCCCACGGGCATGGCGAAGTGACCGTCCCCTCAGGCCAAACGCCAGAGCGTGCGGATATCGCGCTGAAACGCGTGGGACCGGGCAACGGGTACCCGCTGGAACCTACCGGTGATCCGATGCTGGACGGTGTTGGCCCTGCGTCTTGGGCGCCGCGTGCGGACCGGCCCGAATTGGACGGCCACGGCCATCCGAAAATCGTACCGATGTCTGCCGCCGAAGGCTTTCGCGTTGCTGCCGGTCGCGACCCACGTGGTCTGCCTGTCATCGCAGGAGACGGCGAGATTGTCGGCAAAATCACCGACATGTGGATCGACGAGCCGGAACAGCTGGTGCGTTTCCTTGAAATGGAACTGGATAGCAAATGGGGCTCGGGCACGCGTTTGATGCCCATCACATTTGCCAAAATCAAATCCACCAAGGTCGACGTGCATGCGCTTTATGGCAAGCACTTCGCCCAGATCCCCACAATCGCCAGCCCACGTCAGGTGACGCTGCTCGAGGAAGACAAGATCGCGGGCTACTACGGGGGTGGCAAACTCTACGCTGGCACCCGCCAAGAACCGCTGCTGTAAGACCACGCGTCATATCGGGGACACCGTCCGGGCCAAGCGCCCGGACACACCCCGGGTGAAGCGCATAAAAACGGAACCAACAACAAGGAGATACTCGCCATGTCTCACACACCACAAAATTCCGCCCACGGGCACGATGATTTTGAGATTGAGCCCGTTGAGGGGCTTCCTGCCGAGCCCCCAAAAGGCGAAGCAATTCTATGGCAAGGGCGGCCCGACTGGTGGGCGCTGGCCAAGGAATCGCTCAGCGTGAAATGGATCGCTGGCTATTTCGTACTGCTGACACTTTGGCGGTTTGTCTCTGTCGTTGATCTGCTGCCTTTGGGTCAGGCAATCGGGTCTGCGGTGCCGTTTGTTATCCTAGGGTTTATCACCTGTGGGTTGCTGACGCTGGTCGCTGTCGCACAGGCGCGCGCGACAATGTACACAGTTACCGACGCCCGCGTGGTTATGCGCATCGGGGCTGCCCTGACGATCACCGTGAACCTGCCCTACACCCAAGTCAGCAACGCCATGCTTGATCTGCGTCAAGGGGGCACAGGCACCATTGCGTTAGAAACAATGGGTGAAACAAGACTTAGCTATTTGGTTTGCTGGCCGCATATCCGCCCGTGGCACATCAAAAACGCGCAACCTGCCCTGCGCTGCATCCCCGAGGCACAAAAGGTCGCCGACCTGCTGTCCGAGGCCGCAGAGGCACGCCTGTCCGTGCCGCAAGTCGCCCGCCCCACGGCACCCGGCAACGCAGTCGCAGCGGAGTAACCGATCATGACCACACAAACGCAGCCCCGCATTCACGCCAAAGACGAAGACCTCGTGCCGCGCATCCTCGTGCGCGCTATGTTCGGCCTTGTTTTCAGCATCCTCGTCATTGTCACAATCGCCACCATCACCGGCCGCGCGCCCACAAGTGCACCCGCGAATACGCCCGTCATCTCGGAACGTGCGATCTTTTTGTCTGGTGATGCCTCAGGTGCCGCTCGTGTGCTGGATGCCAACGGAACCGTTATCGCAACCTTCGCATCCGACAAGGGCGGCTTTGTTGCAGGTATGGAACGCGTTCTGGCGCGCACCCGTGCCCAGTCAGGTGCCGATATGACTGCCCCCGTTGTTTTGCAACTGCGCGCAGGCAACCGCCTTTCCATTTACGACCCCGTCACCAATTGGTCCGCCGAGCTTATGGGCTTTGGCGCCACAAACACCCGCACCTTCGCCAGGTTGCTGGTCCAACCCAAACCCTGAAAGGAAGCCACCTCATGGGACTACTAACGAAAGACTTCGAACGGGCACCCTGTACCGTTGAAATCAGCCACAAGTTTGAAAGCCTGCATGCGCATGTCCGCTTTGACAACGGCGCCGTGATTTATCCCGGTGACGAAGTCAAAGTACACGGCGATGAAATCATGGCCCCTTTCGGTGAAATCGTCATCGAACAGCGCGAAGCCACGATCATCCGCGCCAGCAAACTCGAACAGCTCTGGACACGCCTTACCGGCGACTTTGAGGTCATGGAACTGTGCGAATTTTCATTCTCCGAGGAGGTCACGCTATGAACATGCACAACAAACACACCGCTGATGCGACCACAGTCGAAGAAGGCCTTGCCATCGCCGAAGCCCAAGACGCCATCTACACCAATGAGATGGCAACCGAGACCGCAATGGCCAATACGCTGCTGACGCCGCGCTTTTACACCACCAATTTCGACGAACTGGACGCGATCGACGTATCATCCGTGCGCAAAGACTGGGACACGCTTATCGCCCAGATGGAATCTGACCCCAACAAAGGCCATTTCAAGAAAAACGAAAACTGGGACACCGTCGACTGGGAGAATATGGAGCCTCAGCTGAAAAAGGAATTCATCGATTTTCTGATCAGCTCGTGCACGGCTGAATTCTCGGGCTGCGTGCTCTACAAAGAAATGAAGCGCCGCGGCAACAACAAAGACATCACACAGCTGTTCCAACTGATGGCACGGGACGAGGCACGGCACGCGGGCTTCATCAACGACGCGCTGCGCGAAGCAGGTCTGCGCGTGAACCTTGGGTTTCTGACGCAGAAAAAGAAATACACCTACTTCCGGCCCAAATTCATCTACTACGCCACGTATCTGTCGGAAAAGATCGGCTATGCGCGGTATATCACGATCTTCCGCCATCTTGAGGCGCATCCGGAACACCGCTTCCACCCGATTTTCAAATGGTTCGAGGAATGGTGCAACGATGAATTCAGCCACGGCGAAGCCTTCGCCCTGCTGATGAAAACCGACCCCAAACTGACGTCAGGCAAAAACGTGCTGTGGATCAAGTTCTTTCTGACCGCCGTTTATTCCACGATGTATGTACGCGACCACCAGCGCCCTGCCTTCCACCAAGCCTTGGGCGTGGACCCTGACTGGTACGCGCATGAGGTCTTTACCAAGACATCCGCGCTGACCAAACAAATCTACCCCATCACGCTGGATATCGAGCACCCGCGCTGGCAGCGCGGCCTTGAGAAAATGCAAAAAGCCAACGTTGATTTGGCTGTGGCCACAGAAAAGGGTCAGTTCTTTGCTAAAATCGGCGCACAAGCCCGTGCGGTAAGCGCCTTTATCTCGCTGATCACGATCCCGGCGAAAAAACACACTGTACCGACCGAAACTCTGATGCAGCCCGCGTACTGATATGACCTTTTGGACAGCTTCTCTTTTGGCCCTTTTCGTCTGGTGGTTTTCCACCGGGGCGATCTTGTGGGTCGTAAAGACAGCTGACCGCAAGGGCGCAGAAGCAAGTAAACGTGCCACCCTTTGGGGCCTGCCGATGCTGGCCCTTGGCGCTTGGGGTTTTTGGGTCACGCTTGGCGACACAAGCGTCTTTGGCGCTTGTGCGGCGTTTCTATCGGCACTTTGCATTTGGGGCTGGATCGAATTGGCGTTCCTGACGGGCGTCGTCACCGGCCCCAACACCTACCCGCTGCCCCCAAACACGCCCGAATGGGAACGGTTCGTCCGCGCCTGGGGCACCTTGGCCTACCACGAGATGCTCTTGGTGGGGACACTGATCGCCCTTGTGATGCTGGGCGATGGGGCTGCGAACATCTTTGGCGTCTGGACGTTTGCCGTGCTGTTTTTCGCGCGGCTCTCGGCCAAGCTGAACCTCTATCTTGGGGTGCCCAAAATCAATGTGGACTTCTTGCCCACCGCACTTGAGCACCTCGCCACGTATTTCCGGAACCGCGCATTGAACTGGCTGTTCCCGATTTCTGTCACGGCTCTGACCTTCGCTATCGCCTGTTGGCTTGAGCGCATCGTACAGGCCACGACAGACGGCCAGATCATTGGCTTTTCCTTGCTGACCGCCATTACGGCGCTGGCACTTCTTGAACACTGGGTGATGGTTCTGCCGATCCCAGACGAAAAGCTTTGGCGCTGGATGCTTCCTGCGGCCAAACAACCCACACCAAAAACGACACCACTTAAGGGGGGACATCATGGACTTTGATGCACTGTTCCAAGCACAGCTGGACACACTGAAAGAAGATGGCAATTACCGCATCTTCGCCGAACTGGAACGCCAATCAGGCAAGTTTCCCCAAGCACGTTGTCACAACGAAGACAGCCCGGATCAGGTGACCGTCTGGTGTTCAAACGACTACCTCGGCATGGGCCAAAACCCCAAAGTGACCGAAGCGTTCAAATCCGCTGTGGACAGCTACGGCGCGGGTGCTGGCGGTACGCGCAACATCTCGGGCACAAACCATGCGCACAAACTGCTCGAAGCGGAATTGGCTGATTTACACGGCAAAGATGACGCGCTGCTCTTTACCTCGGGCTATGTGTCGAACTGGGCTGCACTCTCTACCTTAGGGGGACGGTTGCACGATGCGGTGATCCTGTCAGATGAACTCAACCACGCCTCCATGATCGAAGGCATCCGCCACTCTCGCGCCAACAAGGTGCTGTGGCGTCACAACGACCCCGAAGACCTGGACCGCAAGCTGGCCGCCCTACCCGCCAATTGCCCCAAGATCGTCGCGTTCGAAAGCGTCTATTCCATGGACGGCGACATATGCCCCATGCAAGAGATCGTCGAAGTGGCCGAAAAGCACGGTGCCATGACCTATCTTGACGAAGTGCACGCCGTGGGCCTTTACGGGCCACGGGGCGGCGGCATTTCCGAACGTGAAGGTCTTGCAGACCGCATCACCCTGATCGAAGGCACGCTTGGCAAAGCCTATGGTGTGGTCGGTGGCTACATCACCGGCTCAGAGGCAATGTGCGATTTCATCCGCTCGTTTGCATCGGGTTTCATCTTTACCACGGCCCTGCCCCCTGCTGTCGCAACAGCCGCACAGGCATCAATCAAACACCTCAAAGAGTCCTCGATCGAACGGAAACTACAACAAGAACGCGTAGCCTATCTGCGCAAACGGCTTGATATGGAAGGCATTCCGCATTTGGAAAACCCCAGCCACATCATCCCCGTGATGATCGGCGATCCGGTAAAATGCCGGATGATTGCGGATTATCTGATGCAGCAATACGGCATCTACGTCCAACCGATCAACTATCCCACCGTACCCAAAGGCACAGAGCGGCTGCGCTTTACGCCAGGGCCGCTGCACAGCATCGATGACTGCGAACATCTGGTGCTCGCGCTTAAAGAACTATGGAAGCAATGCGCGGTCAGCCACGCCGTGGCCTGAACACCAAAAGCAGGCTCTGATAAACACAAACCAGCGTCTCTATCGGGGCGCTGGTTTTTTTGTGCCTCGCCTACGTCCTAAGATGCTTGAAACAAGGGACAGTTTTCCGCGCAGTTTCGCGAAATCGCAGCATTGTGACTGTTGACTCTCGCTGTGATCTCCTACGTTGTAAGGCAACCAACGTAGGAGATAACTATGAAACGTACATTTGCAGCTTTGATTGCCCTAAGTTTTGCGGCACCCGCATTTGCTGACGGTCACGGTGGACCAGGTGACGCCGTTGAAGGTGAGAAAACTTTCAACAAGTGCAAGTCATGCCACATGATCGTATCGGACGCCGGCGATGAAATCGTCAAAGGCGGTCGCACCGGTCCAAACCTTTACGGCATTATTGGTCGTCAAGCCGGCATTGCCGATTTCCGCTATGGTGACGATCTTGTCGCCGCGGGCGAAGCAGGCCTTGTCTGGGATGCAGCAAATCTGGCGGAATATGTGGCTGATCCGCGCGCTTTCTTGCGCGCCTACCTGGACGATTCCAAAGCGAAATCCAAGATGGCCTACAAACTCAGAAAAGGTGGCGAAGACGTCGCAGCCTATCTGGCGTCAGTTGCGCCACCAGCTGAAAGCTAAATCCGGCGTCAGCTGGACTGCTAAACGCCGCTCCGGTTACGGGGCGGCGTTTTTCGTGGGCGGGTCACTATAGCATTGACGGTATGGCTTGCACCTGCACTGCTAGGCCGACGCGGCGCGATCCGTCATCGCCAAGGCTTGAGTACTCGAAACCGGCTCAGACAGCAAAAAACCCTGAAAGTATTCACACTCCAAACCGCGCATCAACTCCAGTTGGTTCACATGGGCGACACCCTCTGCCGTGACACTCATGCCCAGCTGATGACCAAGGGTCACGATGGACTGAATCCTTTGTTTTTGGCGCGTTGGGTCAAAATCATATGCCTCCAGAAGCGACCGGTCGATTTTCAGGCGGTCAAATGGATACCCCCACAGATGGCTAAGGCTGGACGGCCCTGTCCCAAAATCATCCAATGCAATCTGTAGCCCTAAGCCTTTCAAATCCGCCAGTTGATCTGCCACTTCGTTGGTGTGGTCATTCAACGTGTTTTCCGTGAACTCCAGACAAATGCGCTGACCTTGCAAACCTGTCTCGGCCATGACCGCAGTCAGATAAGCCGCCAGCTTGCCGCTGCGGAATTCATGAGCGGACACATTGATCGAGATAAACAGATCTCTCGGCCAGGCACAGGCTGTTTTGATCGCATCCCGCAGAGTCCACAGGCCTAGTTCTTCGATCAGGCCGATATCTTCCGCAATGGGTATGAATTCAGCAGGGGGGATCAACTCGCCACTTGGCGCGCGCAACCGCAGCAGCGCCTCAAACCCACAGATTGCAGTATTCCGGTCAAAAACAGGCTGGAAATTTAGGAAAAACAGTTTTTCCTTCAGGCCGATACGGATGCAATCTGCCACTTGTTGCCGGCGCACATCTTGTTGCTCAAGCGCTTTTGAAAATACAACGACCTGACTGCGCCCATTCGCCTTGGCCTTGTACACCGCCAGATCAGCGCAATGTAGCGCCCTTTTTTGGGATTGGCCCGCCGGGACCAAATGGGCCCCCAGACTTAGACTTGGCCGAACCTCATTGGTGCCAGCGAGGAAAGGCATGTTTTGCAAGCCCACGATACGCTCACCCACCGCCAGCAGTTCCTTTTGTGTGACACCGGGACACAAGACAACAAACTCATCCCCGCCAAGTCGCCCAACAACATCATCCGTGCGACTGGCGTTTTTTAACCCCTCTGCCACGTGCTGCAACAGCGCGTCACCCGTATTGTGACCAAGGGTGTCATTCACCTCTTTGAACTTATCCATATCAATGAACAGGATGCCCAAAGACCCGTCATTGACTGACAGGCTGTTGAAAGTTCTGGCTGCAAATTCGTTGAACGCGGCGCGATTCAACAACCCAGTCAAAGGGTCCAAACGCAGGATCGACAGCATCTGCTGATCACGTTGGCGCAGTTGCGTGTTTCGATTAATAAACAGCAACGTCGGCACCACGTAAATCAGCGCCGTCGTGATCAATAGAACCAGACTGAACCAATTGAACTTGGCGCTCAATGCGGCTGCCAGACCTGACACGTCGACATAAACCTCAACCACACCAATGACCGCGCCATTGCCCGCTGTAACCGGCATATATGCTTCAACATACCAGTCCGGCCGTTTTGGGTTCCCGCGCCCATCCTCAACTTCGACGTCCATCACACCACTGCCCGCGACATCAACCGCGACTGCGTTGAACATGGCCGTAGGTTCAATCGCGAACAGTGCCTGATCCGATACAAAAGTCAGATTGCCCTGCGCGTCAAAAGCCTCGAACCGAAAAATATCAGAACCGGCGATCGTTGCTTCGATGAGATCTCTTTGAATTTGCGTGGCAGTATCGGGTTTAAACAGCGCTTCAAAATTGGGCACGGCATTGGTGAATTCCGTTCGCCAAGTCGCAGCAGAACTTTGCGCATGACCCAGCAGCGTCCGTTCTACCAGATCATCACGCCAAAACGTCACCGCCACCATTAAGGAGCCGATGACGGCAAAAGAGATGACCAAAGGCATCAGGAATTTGCTTGTCAGCTGTCGGGTTTGCACGGTGTTTTCGCTTTCCTCAGCGCAGGGCGCGGTCGCAACCGTTATGACAAGTATCCGTGAAAAAACCGTTTGAAACGGAGCTGTCCCAGCGGCTTAATACGTCAAATTTTTGCAAAATCGACAGGGATCAACCTTTCAACGCAATATATACCTTTCTCAACCATTTGTTTTTAATTACTAATTTTGAATTGTATATCTGTGACCATATATTTAAACTATATATCTAGTTTAATAGGAATCGTTATGCTTAGCATCGAAGAAGCCTGTCAGGGATTTAGCGCCATTGGATCAGAACCACGCATGGGCGTCTTACTCTGTCTGGTCCAATCGGGGCCTGACGGGCTGCTTTTTGGGCAGATCGCAGACCGCACAGGCATCCCCGCCTCAACGCTGGCCCACCACCTGCGCTTCTTGGCAGCCGCAGGCTTGGTAGATCAACGCAAAAACGGGCGGCAGACCATAAACACACCCAACTTTGAACGTCTGCAGGAGCTCTCTCGCTTTGTGATGTCACAGTGCTGCCTTGCCGTGCCGGACGCTGCCCAAACACAGGACCAAACGCATGACTGAAACGCTTTTGAAACTGCGCCAGATATGGCTGCCAAACCTGAAATCTGTCTGGGCGGTGACATTTGGAATACTGGCGCTGGTCGCATTGCTCGATCCGGTCCAACTGCCCGCGACCGTCGGCTTTGCCTTGCGCGCTCTGATGTCCACAGGTCCCTACATCCTGATCGCCATCTTTCTGATCGGCGCTTTGCTGGCCACAGGGGCGCAAAGCACGATTTCCAAGGCGTTTGAGGGCAAAGAGGTGCGGATGATCATCCTTGCCTCTCTCTTTGGCGGTTTGGCCCCCTTCTGCTCGTGCGAGGTGATCCCCTTTATCGCGGCGCTGCTGGCCGCAGGCACGCCAATTTCAGCGGTAATGGCCTTCTGGCTGGCCTCCCCCATCATTGACCCACCCAGCCTTATGATCACAGCAGGTGCATTGGGATGGGAATTCGCAATTGGTAAAATGGTGGCTGCCGTAGGCATCGGGCTGTTTGGCGGTTTCACCGTTAAACTACTGGCCGACCGCTTTGGCCTCAGCACCACCTTGCGCCAGCAAAAATCCTGCTGCGGATGCGGGCCTGATCCCCTTTCCGGCACGCCCGTCTGGAAATTCTGGACCCAGAACGCCCGCATTAAAATCTTTTTCGAAGCAGCCCGCGACAATGGGTTGTTCCTGCTCAAATGGCTAAGCTTGGCGTATGTGCTTGAAAGCCTCATGATTACATATATTCCAGCCCAAACAATTGCCTCGTTTGTCGGCGGTAGCGGGCTCTGGCCTATCATGCTGAGCGCGTTGCTGGGCGCACCAGCCTACTTAAACTCCTACGCCGCGCCGGCGCTGGTGTCGGGGTTGGTCGATCAGGGCATGACACTTGGGGCAGGCATGGCATTCATTGTGGCCGGAGCTGTCACTTCGATCCCTGCGATGACGGCGGTCTTTGCCCTTGTCCAACGCAAGATTTTCGCGATCTACGTGCTGTTGGGCTTTAGCGGTGCTGTGCTCAGCGGCGTCCTCTTTGGGCTGGTGGCAGGGTAATCTCTATTGCTCCCCCGGCCCTTTTGCGCCATCAAACCCGCAACACGGCTGGGGCAGACCATGGATAACCGCAAACTCACGTCGATCTTTGAAATCACCGGCTCGGTGTCTGCGATGGTCTATGCGGTGCTGATCGCATCCAATACTGGCAACGAAATTCTTGGATTTACCTTACTGCTCATCTCGGCCAGCCTTTTTGCCGCTTGGGCCGTGATCGACCGGCGGTGGACGTTCCTGCTGCTGCAGTTGTTTTACGCAGGGTCCGCTATTTTGGGTCTGATCCGCTGGGGGTGACCCTCCCGTGCCGGATCAAGTAATAATCCGCACCTCAGACACATCTGATGCAACATCAGTCAACGCCTTCAGCAACCGCCGTTCCAAATGGGTCTGTACATAGGCCGCATGAAACCGCGAGGGCGCGCGTAACGTCAGCCGCCCCCCTGCCCGTTCCTCTCGGGTCAAAGCCGCAACCCAAGACGCATAGCTTGCAGGGTCTTCCGCGTGCAGGACCGCCTGCGCCAATGCCCATTCGGTACCTGTTGTGACGTCGGGCGCAGGGACAGGCGCGTGAACAGGCAAAGGCACCACCGTTGGCGCCGCCCCCTGCCCCATGCGCAACTCAAAATCAGAGCCTACACAGGGCCATTGCGGCTCTGTGTCCCGAAGGATTTGTTCAATCCCCAACCGGTACTGCGTTACCCGCCCCCGCGCGCCCTGTCGCGCCACCACAAGCCACGCACGCGCGCGCAGCATTGCCATCTCGCGTTTGACGGTACGTTCATCCACCGACCAAAGACGGGCAATCTCGCGCTGCCCGACGGCCAGTTCATCCCGGCCCCAATTGTATCTTGCGGTGATAAGGGTCATCAGGCGCAACACGCGGCGTTGATCATGCTTCCCCGCAGATAACGCATGCGCGCCCATTGCAGTTAATAGATCATACTTGCGTGCAGACGCCCCACGACCAACAGGTTTCGTGGAAAGCATAGACTGCCCTTTTGCTGTAAAATACGCGGATCCTGAACAAATCCGGCGCGGCCTCATGGTATGGACTGATTATTCAGCCTCGTATCTCGCTTAGAGTACACAGTTCTCGCCGTTTTTCCAAGCACTGACCTGATTTGCGTCCGAAACGCCGATTCTGTCAAGCCTTGGGCCACTATGGTCCAAAGCTGATATCAAATTTAAAAGATAAAAACAGGTATTAAAGGTATTGGGGGACATCCAGAGCGTCCCCTATTAAATCCTTTTTGTCCCCCAATATGCAGGTGGCGGGCCAAAACTGTCCCCGTATATTTTGTGCCTCGCCCTATTCCAAACCAGATGGCACAGATTAGAATCACTGCCCACGGCCAAGCCCTGATCTACAAGCGCATGACATGTCACCGTCAGTTGGAACTTCTTTATATTCTCTTTTGCATTTTTCTCCAAATACGCGTAAATCTGAAAAAAACGAGAATTTGCGTCCCCGCGGGGACAAAGATCTCCGCAAAACCAATCAGACGACAGACAGGCACCCTATGTACACGCACAAAGATCTGGCCCAACTACAGGCGCAATCGCTCAAAATGCAGGGGTTTATCCGCCAGCAAACCTATAGCCCGCAGAACGAAAAGACGCTGCGCCGTTTTTCCAGTTGGGAAGTGGCCGAGCTGATCTTTAAGGTCAATCAATCCACGATGCGCGGGCGGTTGTCGGCGGACCCTACTCTGCCCCAGGGTCAGGTCGAAGAAGATGGCCGCCAGCGCTGGTATTCGCTCGAAGAAATCAACGAGCTGCGCCGCCGCCTGAAAGTGAACCGCCGGTCTCTGATGCCCTACCGCCCTGCAGGAAAGCGTGCGATGCGTGCCGCCATTGCCAATTTCAAAGGGGGTGCAGGCAAATCGACGGTGGCACTGCATTTTGCTCATGCGGCGGCCCTTGATGGCTACCGCGTGCTGTGTGTTGATTTCGACCCGCAAGCGACGCTCAGCCACTCCATGGGGCTGTCAGACGTGGCTGAGGAATATACCGTCTGGGGCATCATGGCGCGCGATTTGGCAACCGAGACTGCGCGCATGAACGCCGCCACCCAAGGGGCCGAAAGCGGTGCGACGCTGCCACAACGCCGCCTGCCCTCCTCTATTACTGATATGGGGCTTGGTGATTTGCGGGTGTCGGATTTCATCAAACCCACCAATTGGCCCACAATCGATATTGTACCGTCTTGCGCAAACGCCGCTTTTGTTGAATTTGCCTCGGCGCAATACCGGCACATGAACCCTGAATGGTCGTTCTTTGCGGCGGTGTCGCGCTATCTCGACCAGATCCCACCCGATGCCTACGACCTCATTCTCTTCGACTGCCCGCCTGCCATTGGCTACCAGTCCATGAACGCGGTCTTTGCGGCGGACATGCTCTATATCCCATCGGGTCCGGGGTATTGGGAATACGATTCCACCACGTCCTTTATCGGCCAGCTTTCAGAGGCACTCGAAGATCTCAGCCGTTTTTCCGGGCTTGTCCCCGCGGGGACAATGAACTTGCCCAAGGCGTTTTTGGACCTGCATTTCCTCCTCACCCGGTTTGAGCCGAACAATGATCTGCACCGCGCGATGCATCAGGCCTTCGTCAAGGTTTGGGGCGATAGAGTAGCCACCCACCCCATCGAAATGACCCGCGCGGTTGAACAATCAGGCCGCTTTTTATCGTCCATCTACGAGATCGACTACCGCGATATGACGCGCGAAACATGGCGGCGCGCACGGGCCAGCTTCGATCAGGCATATGATGAATTCAAGACCCATCTGGGGGTCGCATGGGACAAACTGGAGGACGCATCATGAGCAAACGGCGCGTATTCGATATCGACTTTGAAGACACCTCTGTCCCCGCGGGGACAAACGCCGAACCCGAAGCCCGACGGGGCCCTATGGCAGCAGCAATTTCCGAAAATGCGGCCGCCCTGACCGAACGCCAAACCGCGGAAGCCGCCATTCGCGCGGAAAACGACCGCTTGGCCCACGAATATGTTGCCTTGAAAAAGGACGGCCAGATCGTGGGTCGTGTGGCGCTGGATGACATTTTGACAACCAAGCTGATCCGCGACCGGGCAGGGGACCGTGACCCGGAGCTGGCCGAATTGAAGGCCTCTATCGTCGCGGTGGGCCTCAGCAATCCCATCCATGTGGAAGAGGTCGAAGGTGGCTTTGAACTGATCCAAGGGTTTCGTAGGCTCAGCGCGTACCGTGAACTGCTGGCCGAGACGGGCGACACCACTTACGCCCGCATTCCCGCGACCTTGCAGGCGCGCGGCGCGCAGGTCGAAGTGCTTTATCGTCGGATGGTGGACGAGAACCTTGTGCGGCGGGATATCTCCTTTGCGGAAATGGCCCAGTTGGCCATGTCCTATGGTGCGCGCACCGGGCAAACGATCGGCTATGGGGGGGATCCTGTTGATGTGCTCTTTGCCTCTGCAGGGCGGCAAAAGCGCAGCTATATCCGGCACTTTTCCTATTTGCTAAAGGCCCTTGGCGATGCGTTGAAATTCCCCGAAGCCATCCCGCGCGCCACGGGTCTTAGTCTGGTGAAACTGATGGATGCACAGCCCAAAGCAGTGGGTCAGTTGCGCGCGCTTTTGCAGGCCAATCCCGATCGGGACGCCGCAGGCGAGGTCGCCTTGTTGCGCGGTGCTATCGCCAGTGGTGTGGCCAAGCCAAAAAAGCCCAAGACAGCGCCTGCCAAGTCGACCGCCCGGACCACGATCAAGCTTAACCGCCCCGAGGGGACGGCACGCTGCACAGCTGCTGCGGGGAAGTTCGAAGTGTTGCTGGACCGTGATTTCGGCGCCGTTGATCCGCGCAAGCTGGAGCTTGCGGCGCGTGCTTTTCTTGACGCGTTAAAAGACTAATCTGCCAGGAAATTGCTGATCAGACCTGCGATCTGTTCTGGTGCTTCTTCATGGGCCAGATGCCCCAGATCGGACAGGTGGGTCACACGGGCGTTGGGCATCCGCGCAGCGGCCCTATCAGACACAGCAGGCGGCACCGACCCGTCGTTTTCTCCCGTGATGAAAAGGGTGGGTGCGGTCACGCTGTCGATCTTTGGCAGGAACGCCTCTATCGACCATTGGGCCATCATCAAAAGCGTGGCATCCGCATGGTCCCTGTCGCGCATCAAAGCGCCGTATAGCTCAAGCCCCTCTGCGTCAATATCAGAGCCTGTCGTGCGGATTAGAGCCTTAACACGTTCTGGTTTTCCCGATACAGAAGCAAAGACCTGCGCGGTAAATGGAAGCGCAGAAAGCATCTTTGCCAATGCGGGGAACAGCACCCCAGCAAGCCCTTCGAAGTTATCCAAAGCCGGGTTGATGCCCACGACTTTGAGGTGTTGTCCCCGCAGGGACAGGAGCTGCGATAAGCGTAATGCCAAAGCACCCCCGGCCGAGTGACCAATGATCGCCTTTGGCTGCCATCCTTGGGCCTGACATAGCGCGGCAATATCCACAGCGGTTTCCTCAAGCCCGCATCGGTGGCGTGCCCCCAGTTGGGTAAAGCCCTGTCCGGGCAAATCCAAGGCGATGACACGGTATGTTTCGGCCAACAGAGGCATGAGGGCACGGAAGGAATGTGTGCTGCTGCCCGCGCCATGCAGCACCAACACATCAGCGCCCTGCCCTAGGGTTTGAACATGCCAACGATGCGGTTTGCACAGAACCTGCTGAGAGCGGGCCGCATGGGGCCATTGAGCGGGCGGCGGCCAGCGCATGACCTACCCGTCCAGGGCGGCGCTGACGGCCCCTGTCAGGCGCTCTGCGTTGGCGCGCGGCAGGGCTAGGTAAGGTGCGCCTAGGCGCACCGCTAAGGCGCGCAGGGCGTCCTGTGGCCGGTTTGACATATCAATCACCAACGAAGCGATATCCTGGGCGGCCAGTACCTGCGCCATTTGTTCAGAATCTGCTTGGGCCGCTGTTCGGTTGGCTGTGCCGTCCAGCGCAATGTTGGCCCGCCCATCCGTTAGGATCACAACCGTGGGCGTAAGCCCTTTGGACTTGCTTTGTGTGGCCAGCAACGCGGCCTGTTGCAGCCCTGCAGCCAACGGCGTCCCGCCCCCACCCGGCAAGGACGCAAGCCGCCGTTTGGTTTGCACCAATGACCGCGTCGGTGGCAGCAACAGCTCCGCCCCCTCGCCCCGAAACGCGATCAGCGCCACGTGATCACGCGCTGCATAGGCTTGGCCCAGCAACAGTTCGACAGCCCCTTTGGCCTCGTTCAACCGCGACATCGCAGCTGATCCTGACGCATCCACGGTAAAGATTAGCAACCGGTCAGATTGTTCCTGATAGCGTTTCAAACGAATATCAGACGGCCTTATCTGAAGGCCCGAAGTCAACGCTGTCCCCGCGGGGACAGATTGGCTGCGCAAGGGTTGCCAAGGGGCCGCCGCCCGCAGAGTTGCCACCAGGTCAATCCGTGCGCGACCATCAAGCCTGCCGGGGCGCGAGGGCAGGGGCCGCCCCCGCCGGTTGCTTTTGCGCTTTTGTCCGGCACCCGCCCCGCTAGAACCGCGTGTTGTCCCCGCGGGGACAAGCCCGGCCAACAGGTCTGCAGGCAACAAGGCTTTGATGGCCTCAACCAGCATGTCGCCTTCGGGCAGTTGCAGGTTTTCATCTTCGCCAGCGCCGCCATCGTCTGGGGCGTCGTCTGGTGGGGCAGGGGGCTCTTCGCTGGCTTCTTGAGGTTCTTCCGGGACGCGAGTTGCACGCTGCGGATAGACCATTTCTGCCCCAGCGTTCAGGTCATCTTCGGACAGGGCCTGACGGCCGTGAAGGGCTGCATGGGCACGGGCCACCCGCAACGCCAGCAAGGGCGCGCGCAGGCTGTCGATGCCAAAGACTGCGGCAAGGCTTGTCAGCGTCTCAATATCACTGGCAGAGACCGCCACGCAGCGCGGGTCACGCGCTGTTGTCCCCGCGGGGACAGGCGGCCAATCCGCAGGCATGCGGCCCATCGGTTCGATATGCAACGCCAGCCGTTCTGTCAGCGCGGGGGGCGTGCCTTCGTCGGGTTCTGATCCTTCGTCCAGCGCGATGATCATATGACCTGCGTCTTTGTCCAGCTCTTGCGCGAGTTTTGCAGCCAGATCCGGGCCGCAGCGTTCGGCCATGGTCAGTAATGCATTGCATTTTCTATGAAAAAATGATTTATTTTCAATGACTTGTGACGCGTTCAGTGTGGCGGCTAAATCCAAACCTCCAAACAGCTGATCATCAGAGATTGTGGGGTGTATCTTGCGCAGCTGCAAGCAGCGCAATTGTGCCAATACCTGATCACGGGCCGGGCTGGCGCGCATGCGGATCACCGCCCCGTTTAGCCCGGCATGATCCACCGTCAGAAGCCGCAGCGCGAGGGCTGCGCGGTCCCAACTGGTGGGGTCACAGGTCACCCCAGAACCTCTGATACAATGCGAGCAACACGCGCGCCCGAGCCTGCTTCGTCCAGCGGGTCGCGGCGCAGCCTGTGCGATAGGGCGGACGGTGCGATTTCGCGCAGATGTGCGCGTTTGAGCGTCCGGTCACCACGGTATGCGGCCAAAGCGCGGGCAGTCTTGAGCAATGTAAGCTCGCCGCGCAACCCGTCCGACCCCAACGCGATGCAGAGCGTGGCGCAATCGGTCAGGATGGCATCGGGTGTTTTAACATTGGGCAGGCGTTTGCGCGCTTTCAAAATCGTATCGCGGACTTTCGCGTCCTCGTCGCCGTAGTGGGCCATGAAGGTATCAAAGTCGCTTTCAAAAGCGTCGCGGCGTTGGATGACTTCGACCCGTTCGGCGACGTCATTGGGGGAGCGGACTTCGACGGACAGGCCAAAACGGTCCAGAAGCTGGGGCCGCAATTCACCTTCTTCGGGGTTGCCGGAGCCCACGAGCACAAAACGGGCCGGGTGGCGGATCGACAAGCCTTCGCGTTCGACGACATTCTCGCCCGATTGGGCCACATCGAGCAGCAAATCAACGATGTGGTCTTCCAGCAGGTTGACCTCGTCGATGTACAGATACCCGCGGTTGGCACGGGCCAGTAGACCCGGTTCAAACGCCTTTTCGCCACGGGTCAGCGCGCGTTCAATGTCCAACGCGCCAACGACACGGTCTTCGGTGGCGCCGAGCGGCAGATCAATCACGGGCGTGGGCCTTTTCACACGCTTTTTAGAGCCTAATTCAGCCCATTCGGGGCATTCTGCCGTGGTGGCCGAGTTCACAGGGCAGCTTTCGACGGCGGTTATTTCAGGCAGCAAAGCGGCCAGGGCGCGCACGGCGGTAGATTTGCCCGTGCCCCTGTCACCAAAGACCAGAACGCCCCCGATGCTGGGGTCCACGGCGGTCAGCACCATGGCTTGTTTCATCTCGGTCTGGCCGACGATGGCCGAAAAAGGGAAGGGGGTCTTCATGCAGTCAGTTCCAGTTTGTCGAGGGGGCTTGCGCCATCCCATGAGCCTGCGTCGCCAAGAATGGCAAAGCGGGCGTAAAGCTCTTCGGCGAACCAATTGCCGTCACGCACCGCACGGATGGCATCGGCATGCGGGCCACTACGGCGGGCGAATTCAGCCATTTTGGCGGTGTCAGGCCAGATCGAAAAGGTAATCTGATGCAGCAGGGGCATCTCGCCGATCCCAATTTTAAACGCGACGTTGGGGTCGTCGTTGATCATCTTGTTCACGTTCGGGGCTTGGTCCCAAAATTTCATCATCTGAGACGGCTTTACCGTAGCCCGAGTGAGGGCGGCGAGAGGCCCCTTTTCATGGGCCCCGGTCGCCGAAAAGGGCGTTTTGCCCGACCAGACGCCGCGCGCTGAGGTGGTTTCCAGAAATACTGTCCAGTTTTCCGATGCGGCGCGGCCGTAGCGGGTAAAGATTGAGGCGTTTTGCGTGCGGTCGCGTGCTGTTGCTTCGTCTGGCCAGCTGCATAGGATGGCGAAAACCTCTGGCACCAGTTGTGGCGTGAATCCTTCGTCTTTGCCTGATCCGCACAGTTTCCAAAACCCGATATCCGGCACGCGGGGCAGGGACAGGCGGGCCTGTCCCATCATCCACATTGCCCACGCGCGGCTGGCGCGGGTGCTCATGCGGAAAAAGCTGATAGATACAATGGGTGTGTCGGTCATTGCGCGCGGATGAGTCCAAAAGTGTCAACTTAGTCTGACAGGTATTTTGGCGAAATGGAAGAACAAGATTGTCAAGTTAACTAGACACATCTACTGTATCCTCATGATGACACGTGTAGATCCTATCGAATCTGTTGAAACTGCAGAGGCCGCTGGTGCCCGTGCGATTGTAATCGGTGCAGGTCTTGGGGGGCTTGCAGCCGCCATGCGGCTGGGGGCCAAGGGATACAGGGTCACCGTGATCGACAAGCTAGACGTGCCCGGCGGGCGCGGGTCGGCCATCTGGCAGGATGGACACCGCTTTGATCTGGGCCCGACGATTGTGACGGTGCCGCAGCTATACCGCGAATTATGGGAGGCCTGCGGGCGTGATTTCGACGCCGACGTGACCTTGCAGGCGCTTGATCCTTTTTATGAAATTCGCTGGCCTGACGGCACTAAATTCGTGGCCCAGCAGGATACGGATAAGCTCCGTGCTGAGGTGGAAAAACTGGCGCCCGGTGATCTGAAGGGGTTTGATAAATTCCTTGTCGATAGCTCTAAACGTTATTGGTTCGGGTTCGAAGATTTGGGCCGCCGGTCGATGCATAAGCTGTGGGATCTGGTCAAAGTGTTGCCGATCTTTGGCATGCTGCGCGCGGATAAGTCGGTTTATGCCCATGCAGCGTCCCGCGTGAAGAACGAAAAGCTGCGTATGGCGCTGTCGTTCCACCCGCTGTTTATTGGTGGTGATCCGCTGCACGTGACGTCGATGTATATCCTTGTGGCTTATCTGGAAAAAGAATTTGGCGTGCATTATGCGATGGGTGGTCTGGCCGGGATGGCGCAGGCGATGGCCCGCGTAATCGAGGACCAAGGCGGCACGATGTTGATGAGCACCGAGGCTGACGAGATTGTCGTGCGCGACGGGGCCGTGACAGGTGTAAAGCTGCAAAACGGGTTAGAGATGGGCGCGGATGTTGTCGTCTCGAACGCTGACTCCGGGCATACCTACACGCGCCTGATGCGTAACCATAAGAAAAAGCGTTGGACGGCGGAAAAGTTGAAAAAGACCCGCTATTCCATGAGTTTGTTCGTTTGGTATTTCGGCACCAAGGGCACGGCGGGCGACTGGAAAGACGTGGGTCACCACACGATCCTGAATGGGCCGCGCTATACCGGATTGCTGAAAGATATCTTTATCAAGGGCAAGCTGTGTGACGACATGAGCCTTTATGTGCACCGCCCGTCAGTCACCGACCCCAGCGTTGCACCGACAGGGGATGATACGTTTTATGTCCTCAGCCCCGTGCCGCATCTGGGCCATGACAACGGGGTCGACTGGGCGGTCGAAGAACCCAAATACAAAGCCAAAATGCTCAAGGTGCTTGAGGATCAACTGCTGCCCGGTGTCACGGATAAAATCAGCAGCGAGGTGGTGTTCACACCGGAAACTTTCCGCGACCGATATCTGAGCCCCCTAGGCGCGGGGTTCTCGATTGAGCCGCGGATTTTGCAAAGCGCCTGGTTCCGCCCGCATAATGTGTCGGAAGAGGCCAAGGGGCTGTATCTGGTGGGCGCGGGGACACATCCGGGTGCGGGTGTGCCGGGGGTGATTTCAACGGCCGAAGTCCTGAGCACGTTGGTGCCAGACGCGCCCCGTGTGGCCGCAATGCAGGAGGCTGCGGAATGATTGCTCCGGCTGATATGGAACACTGTCGCGAGGCGATCCGCCATGGATCGTTGTCGTTTCACGCGGCGTCGAAATTACTGCCGGCAAAGGTACGTGACCCGGCGCTGGCGCTTTATGCGTTTTGCCGTTTGGCCGATGACGAAGTCGACCTGAAGCAAGACAAGGTGGCATCGGTTTTGCAGCTGCGCGACCGGCTTGATCTGGTCTATGCAGGCACGCCCAAGAATGCCCCGACAGACCGTGCTTTTGCCGCGATCGTCGAGGGCTTTGAGATGCCGCGTGCCTTGCCCGATGCCTTGCTGGAAGGCTTGGCGTGGGACGCGGAAGAACGCCGGTATCAGACCCTAAGTGGGGTAAAAGACTATTCCGCGCGGGTGGCGTCGGCCGTCGGCGCAATGATGTGCGTGTTGATGCGGGTACGTGATGCGGATGCGTTGGCGCGGGCCTGTGATCTGGGTGTTGCGATGCAGTTGACGAATATCGCCCGTGACGTGGGCGAGGACGCGCTGGAACGGCGGATCTACCTGCCGCTAGACTGGATGGAAGAGGCTGGTTTGGACGTGGATAAATTCTTTGCCCATCCAGAACCTACCAAGGCTGTGCGCGGTATGGTCAAGCGGTTGGTGATGGAAGCGAACCGGCTTTATATGCGGTCTGAAGCGGGCGTGGGCGCGTTGCCGCGCGGGTGCCGTCCGGGCATCTATGGCGCGCGGTTTATTTACGCGGGCATCGGCAGTCAGCTGACGTCGATGGGGTACGATTCCATTTCGGCGCGGGCGCGAACAAACAAGTGGCAAAAGGTCGGTTGGTTGGGACAATCCATGTTCCTCAGTGCGGCCAGCGTTGTGATGCCAAAGTCTTCGGTGTTGTACGCGCGGCCCTTGGAGGAAGTGCAGTTTTTGGTGGATGCGACCGCGCAAGGCGAACGCCAAGCGAGCCGCAGCGACGCGCTGATTTCCGTGCTTGCCACGCTTGAGGCACAAGCGCGCGCGCAGCGATCCGAGTTGACAGGCGACGGTTTGAGGCCTACCTGAACTTTATGTTCTGGCTTCTATTTTGTATATTTTTGGTGGCTTGCGTCGGTGCAGGCCTGACTGGTGGGTTATTTCCGCCGGGCCCGTGGTATCGAAGCTTGGAAAAGCCGTGGTTTACACCGCCTGACTGGGTGTTTCCCGTCACCTGGACCGTTTTGTATGTTTGCATGGCATTGGCAGGTGCGCGCATCGCTTTGGCGGAAAACAACAGCATTGCCATGGCGTTTTGGGCGCTACAGATCGCGTTCAACGGGCTATGGACGCCTGTGTTTTTCGGGATCAGGAACATTCGGCTTGGCATGGCTGTGGTATCGGCGCTGTGGTTGATCGTGCTGGGCGGTATTATTGTGATGTGGCCGGTGGACCAGATTGCGGCGCTGTTGTTTGTGCCCTACCTGATTTGGGTCACGATTGCCGCGTCTTTGAACGCAGGCGTGTGGCGTTTGAACCCGGACGTGGCGCGCAACCCACCTGAGATTTCCACCTAATTTGGCACTATTTGGCGCAGGTCAGTGGCTTGAACCCTGGTCAGTCGCCCCCTTTAGCTTGCGTTCTTACTGCGCTGCATCTTTGTGCAGCCAAAGTGTCGGCGCGGGATGATTAATCGCGACAGCTTTCAACGATAAGCGAATTTGTCCACTGTTTAGGTCTGTGCAGACAAACCAATGGACGGAATCGCGTGTGCTCGTTAGCGTAAACACACTTACGAAGGGAATAGTTTAAACCCTGAATAAAAATACCTTAGTCAAAAGACTAAAAATAGGGACAGTAAAATGAAACTTGTAATCGGACTTGATGGACAAAGTTCGGGGGAAAAAGCCCTTGAATTTGCCAAGAGCATAGCGACCAAAACGGAAAGCTGCGAACTGATCGTTGTATACGTTATTGAATGGTCGCCTTTTTCTTTCCAAACGGCAGAAGAAAACGCGCAACGTCACAAGCGGCGTGAAGAAGAAATCGCCATCGCCATGGAGCGGGTCGTTGACCCGGCAGTCGCGTCTTTGACGCAAGCCGGACATGCCGCACGCGCGATTGTGCGTCACGGTGATGTTGCAGACACGATTGATGATATTGCGCATGACGAAGGTGCCACGCAGATCATCATCGCACGCTCAAGTGCGGGCGGATTGACGTCGCGGCTTTTTGGAAGCTCAACCGCAAATCTGGTGATGAACGCACGCGTTCCCGTCACTGTCGTGGCATAAGGATTGACCCAAATGAAACAGTTTATTTCCATACTTGGGGCGGTGATTGCCTCTCTCTTGCTGGCGATACCGGCACAGGCCCAAGAGGCCGCAGCGTCGCTGGATGCGCGCGTCAATGAAGCTTTTGCTGGCGCGACAGGTTGGTTCGTCAACTTTATCTTTATGTCGATCCCCGGCACGAACTTTCCTTGGATTGTGATGTGGCTGGTGATTGGTGCCACGGTGTTTACGGTGTATTTTGCCGCGGTGCAGTTTCGGTTCTTTGGGCATGCGATCAGCCTGGTCAAAGGGGACTATTCTGACCCAAAAGACGCAGGCGAGGTCAGCCACTTTCAAGCGCTTGCAACAGCCCTGTCGGGGACTGTCGGACTTGGTAATATCGCAGGCGTCGCTGTCGCGGTTGGTATTGGCGGGCCGGGCGCGACCTTCTGGATGATCCTTGCGGGTTTGCTGGGCATGGCGTCAAAGTTCACCGAATGCACATTGGGCGTGAAATACCGTAACGAATACCCTGACGGCACGGTGTCAGGTGGCCCGATGTATTACATTTCCAAGGGGTTTGATGAGCTGGGCCTGCCCGGCGGCAAGATCCTTGCCGTACTATTTTCCGTGTTTTGTATTCTGGGTGCTTTGGGCGGTGGGAATATGTTCCAGGCCAATCAGGCGCATGCGCAGATCACGCAGATTACGGGTGATTTCCCGGGTTGGATCACGGGCCTTGTTTTTGCCGCTGTCGTCTTTGCTGTGATCGTAGGTGGGATCAAATCCATTGCGAAAGTCACAGAAAAGATCGTGCCCTTCATGGGCATTTTGTATGTGGGCGCTGCGCTTGTGGTTTTGATC
This sequence comes from Roseobacter sp., assembly GCA_045104955.1. Classification (GTDB taxonomy): domain Bacteria; phylum Pseudomonadota; class Alphaproteobacteria; order Rhodobacterales; family Rhodobacteraceae; genus Roseobacter. The sequence goes on along the minus strand of JBGCDB010000007.1, from coordinate 10,379 downwards.
GTGAACTACGACATGATCGGCTGGGCCTTTGGTCAGATCTTTGCTGGTGCCTTTACGGGTCTTGGTGTTGCGGGCGGCTTTGTCGGCGCGTTGATCCAAGGGTTCAAACGGGCGGCGTTCTCGAATGAAGCGGGCGTTGGGTCTGCGGCAATTGCCCACTCGGCGGTGAAAACCAAAGAGCCGATTACCGAAGGGTTTGTATCCTTGCTGGAGCCTTTGATCGATACGGTGGTGATTTGTACGATGACGGCGCTGGTGATTATCATCTCGCAGCAGTTGATCATTGACGAGGCCACAGGCAACTACATGCTGAATGAAGCCGGCACAGCCATTGCAACTGTGGACGGGAACGGCGGCGTCGCATTGACGTCAGCGGCCTTTGGGTCGGCGATTGGATGGTTCCCGTTTGTACTGGCGATTGCGGTAATTTTGTTTGCCTTTTCGACGATGATCTCGTGGTCGTATTATGGGTTGAAGGCTTGGACCTATCTGTTTGGCGAGGGCAAGACGACCGAGCTGATCTTTAAGATCATTTTTTGCATCTTTATCGTCATTGGCGCGGCCGCGAGCCTTGGCCCTGTGATCGACTTCTCGGATGCGGCGATCTTTGCAATGGCGGTGGTCAATATCTTCTGCCTCTACTTCCTGATGAAAGTGGTTCGCACAGAGTTGAATTCTTATAGTGCGCGTCTGAAATCAGGCGAGATCAAGAAGTTCAAACACTAATACCGTAAAGATAAAGAACAAAGGTCGCCCGCGAAAGTGGGCGGCTTTTTCATTGTGTGGCATGTATTGGTTCGGGGTGTGTTCTGTTTCGCTTACGCTCAATGCGCCCCCCCACCGACCCATCTACCGAACAGAGATTTTTATTCTTTCCCCTGCGACTTTGATCGTTTCACGGCCTTTTTTCTGAGCGGTAAAGATCACTTCGACGGCAGGGGTCCAGCCGCCGCAGGTTCTGCTTTTGGTTACGCCCCATTTGCCGTTGCTGAGAACACCCAATTTTGTTGCGCGGGTGCGATTAGGGTCCACGTTTTTGGGACGTTCGCCGCAGTCGCCACGGTAGCCATTTACGATCATGGACTGTCCGACTTTGAGGTCTACTGATTTATGGAAAGGGATTTTATTGTTGGGGTCTGCATTTGCTGTCGTCGCCAGCAAAACGCAGAGAATAAAAGCGCATCGCGTCATCTGCGGTCCTCCTGTAGGTGGCCACATGATAGTCAATTCTGACAATTGGTCAAAGTTGTATCGAGGTTGGTTGGGGCGTGGATTATTCCCACGCCCATCCTTTGCGCCGTGGAACGCGTACTGCCAGCATGGGCTTTAGCAAGGGTGAGCGGAAGCGCGTGAGGTCGAGCGCTTCGTGCACGCCGACGGTTTCTTCGCCGTCCAAGCGGGTTTTGACGGCGGAGCGGGAATAAAAGGGGGCATCCAGCATGTTCATCACCTGGTGTGGGGCAAAGTCTGCGTCCCCACGCGTTTCACGTTTGACGGCCCAGAGACTGCGGCGGAATTTCTTTTTGGCAGGCAGGGGGATGTGGCGCGCGCGGCCTTCGGGATCAAAGGCGAAACCAGCGGCCAATTCGGACCCGTCAAGGCGTGTGGCGTCGTAGAAGCATGTAGCCCCTTTTGAGGTTGGGTAGCGGCCCCATGTCCAGTAGCTGAAGTCTTCTTCCAGCGCGCGGGTGCCAAAATTGGCGTCGAAGTAGCCTTCGCCTTGCCATTGCCAGCCGGGGCGGTCGATGTCCACTTTGATCCGGGAGGTTGGCGCAAAAGGCCGCCAGATATGCGCGCCATCGGGGGTGAGCGGCAGTTCGACATTTGTAATCGCTGACGGGGTGACGCGGATTTCGCCGCGCACGCGGCTGATAAGCGGCGGGCTTGAGATCTCGTCTATTTCGATCACGAGATCTTGGCCGTCCCAGCGCATCATGGAGGGGCCTACTTGCAGTCGTGAACAGGTTTGGCGCAGGGCGGCCTCGCCCCGGTCGGTCATGGTAAAGCGTCCGCCGGGCCCATAGGTCGCGACGTTGATGCAGACGTTGTTTTGCGGATTCTTGCGGCCTGACCAGCGGTACCACGGCGAAAAGACTGAACCGATAAAGCCGATAACGGATACCGCACGCGTCCCGCAGTCGCTTAGGCCGTCGACATACCACCACGCGTAGCCATTGGGGCCGACGTCGATGTTAAAGTTAGGTCGTGCGCTATCGCCTCGGCCGCGTGCCGGGCGGAGAGTGTCGCCATTGGCACACCCGCACCCGGGTGCGTGCCGCCCCCCGCCAGCCACAGACCCGCAATCTTTGTCCGCGCCGTCGGGCGCTGCAAGGCCGCTGTCAGCCCATGCGGGGTTTGCCCGTAGAGCGCTCCCAATGTTTCGGGAAACAGTGTCGCGAAGTCGTGCGGTGTTGTCACGCTCTGGGCTAATGGTGTCGGTGTGAAGGTCAGGCCCATAGAGGCCATCCTCTGCATGATCTGATGGTGCCATTGGGCAAGCTCCTGTGGTGGAGTGGGAGTGTCTGTCGCTGGTGCGTTCGAGATAATCTCGAAGCGTTCCAGTGGGGGAGGCGGTTTTGATTGGCCGCGGTCTTCGGCGCAAATGTACAAGGTGGGCTGGGCAGGCATCTGACCTTGCATCAGCTCGTGGAATTCGCGTTCCGGGTCGGCGGCGAAAAAGACGTTGTGATGGGCCAGATCGACCCCCTGCGGGGTGGCGGCAAAGCTGTGTACGCGAGCGGAAAAGGACCGGGGTAGTTTGGCGGTTTGTGGGGCTACGGATTTCAGTGCCGGCCCCATGCTGCCGGTGGCCAGCGCGCGCGGATCGCCTGCGTAGGCCACGACATCGGCGTCGAAATGTGTGCCGTCTTGTAGGGTGACGCCTTTGGCGCACCTTTGTACCACCGTGATGTCTTGGACATGCGTATTATTGTGGATCTCGACCCCGGCATGTTCGGCCAGTGCGGCCACAGCTTGGGCCAGCTTATGCATGCCGCCTTCGACCACCCAGACGCCTGCTGCTTCGGCTTGCCAAATGAGCGACAGGATTGCGGGGCTCAGATGCGGCGCACCGCCGACATAGGTCGCGTACCTGCCAAAGAGCTGCGCCAGCCGCGGGTCGCTGAATTGGCGCGACAGGGCTTTTTGCAGTGTCGATAGCGGTGCCATGGCGCGAATAAGCTGCGGTTGTTTCAGAACATGGGGCACAAGTGCGGCCATGCCCGGCTCTGGCGCTTGCATCATCGGCGCGTCAAAGGCGTGAAACAGCTGTGCCGTGCGTTTGTGAAAACCCGCGAATTCATCGGCGGCTTTGGCGCCGGCAAAGGCTGCAATCGCGTCGCGGCTGCGCATTGGGTCTGCGTGCAGGTCAAGCTGGCTACCATCGGGCCAAAAATGGCGTGCCAGAATTTTCTGGGGGATCAGGGTCACATGATCAGACAGCCGTGCCCCCGCGCAAGCGAATAAATCATCAAAGACGTGCCGCAGGGTCAGTACGGTGGGGCCTGCATCCACCGGTCCCGCGTCACTGGGCAGGGTTCTGATTTTGCCGCCTGCATGGGCGTGGCGTTCCAGTAAACGGACATGCATGCCTTGTGTCGCCAGCCGCAATGAGAGCGCCAAACCGGCAATACCGGCGCCGATCACAACCGCGCGGGGGCGGTCTGGCACGAGAGGTGCAGTAGAAACATGCATAAGGGATTGTTGACTCGAACAGGCAAAGTGTCCAGTATGATTTACACTTTAGTGTCGGAAATTTGTGACACCTTTGCCGAAAGGATCCCCGCATGGGCATGAACAAGCGTATCGAAGCAGCTATTTCGCAGGCTGTTGCCGTGGGTCAGGGCAGGGGGGCGGTGCCGCCTCGGCTGTCATCCGCGTTAGGGTATGCGACTGCCCCCGGTGGTGCGCGCATCCGCCCAACGATTCTAATGTCAGTTGCGATGGCGTGTGGCGATGACCAGCCGATGATCTCGGATGCGGCAGCCTCGGCGCTTGAGCTTATTCACTGTGCCAGCCTCGTCCATGACGACCTGCCGTGCTTTGATGATGCGGATACGCGGCGCGGCAAGCCTTCGGTGCATAAGGCCTATTCTGAACCTTTGGCGGTGCTGACGGGGGATAGCCTCATTGTGCTGGCGTTTGAAATTCTGGCGCGGCAGTCGGGGTTGGCCCCGGACCGTATCGCGCAACTGATCATGATCTTATCGCAGCGCACGGGTATGCCCGGTGGCATCTGCGCAGGCCAAGGCTGGGAAAGCGAGGCAGAGATTGATCTGTCGGCTTATCATCAGGCCAAAACCGGTGCCTTGTTTATTGCGGCAACGCAAATGGGCGCTGTGGCGGCGGGCCAAGAGGCCGAACCATGGTTTGAGTTGGGCGCACGCATTGGCGAGGCGTTTCAGGTGGCGGATGATCTGCGTGATGCGCTGTACGATTCGAAAACACTGGGCAAGCCTGTAGGTCAGGATGATCTGCATGGGCGGCCAAACGCAGTGTCTTTGCTGGGCGTGCAGGGCGCGACCTCAAGGCTCAAGGATATTTTGGGTGGGGCGATTGCCTCGATCCCTCATTGCGCGGGCGAGGCGCAACTGGCCGAGATGGTGCGTATGTACGCCGAGCGCCTGACGCCGGTTGCCCCAAATGTGACTGCTGCTGAATAATGTCAGACGCTGCACATGATGTACCGGGCTGGCGCGGCGGCTGGCTGAACCGCCTTGTGGCACGCCCCGGCTTTCAAAGCTGGGCGAGCCGTTTCCCCTTAACCCGTGGTCAAGCGCGTCGCGATGGCGCGGTGTTGTTTGATGTGGTGCAGGGCTTTGTGCAGAGCCAGGTCTTGATGGCTGTGGTCGAATTGGACTTGCTGCGCCGCCTGCGCGCGGGTCCGCAATCAGCCGAAACGATGGGGCGCGCCACGGGCATTGATACGGACCGGATGCAGATACTGTTGCAAGCGGCTGCGGCGCTAAAACTTGTGAAGCGCACCCGACAGGGGCATTTCGCCTTGGCCCGCAAGGGTGCTGCGATGATGGGCGTGCCAGGGTTAGAGGCGATGATCCGTCACCACAAAGCCTTTTACACGGATATGCAAGATCCCGTGGGATTGTTGAAAGGACCTGAGCGGACAGAGTTGTCAGACTTCTGGCCTTACGTCTTCGGTGCAAAGGGTGACATAGACCCCCAAGTGGCCGAGACCTATTCGGACCTGATGGCACAAAGCCAGCGGTTGGTTGCCGAAGATACGCTGCGCGCGGTTTCCTTTAAGGGTGTCACGCGGCTGACTGATATTGGTGGCGGCACGGGGGCTTTCCTTGAAGCCGTTGGTCGGGCCTATCCCAAACTGCAAATGACACTTTTTGATTTGCCCCAAGTAGCCCCCGGCGCGCAGGCGCGGTTTGAGGCGGCGGGGATGATGGACCGGGTGCAGCTTGAATCAGGATCGTTCCGCGATGAACCGGTGCCGCATGACGGTGATGCGATTTCGCTGATCCGTGTTCTGTATGACCATTCTGATGACACGGTGCGCGATCTTTTGGCGGATGTGTTTCATGCGCTGCCTGCGGGCGGACGTCTCATTATCTCAGAGCCGATGGGCGGGGGCGCACAGCCGGACCGGGCGGGCGATGTCTATTTCGCCTTCTACACTATGGCCATGCAAACGGGGCGGACGCGTTCCGCCGATGAGATTGCAGCACTTTGTGCCGAAGCGGGTTTTACCCAAGTCCGCTGTCCAAAGCCCGCGCGGAATTTTGTCACGCGCGTGGTGACTGCACAAAAACCGAGTCAATAGCCCATAGAGTGTCAATTAGAGTTGACACAAAGGTGTGTAAGTTTAAACTGACATACAACAAAGACAGAATCTGCGTCCCCGTGACACATGTTCAGCCAACAGATTCTCTAAGGAGCTAGGCCATTGGAAACCACTGCCGTTCTGCTGAAAGGTCCAAAAGACCTTGACGTTGACACCCTGACGCTGAACGCGCCGGGCGCAGATGATCTGATCGTCGAGATTGAACACTCCGGTATTTCCACAGGAACCGAAAAACTGTTCTGGTCTGGGCAGATGCCACCCTTTCCCGGCATGGGCTATCCGCTGGTGCCCGGCTATGAAGCTGTGGGCGAGGTGGTTGAAGCGCCGCTGTCCACAGGTTTCAAAGTAGGCGAGCGCGTATTCGTGCCCGGTGCCAACTGCTACGAGGGCGCGTTTGGATTATTCGGTGGTGCAGCGGCCCGTGTCGTCACTGCGCCCGACCGTGTCACACGGATTGATTCGGGATACGGTGCCAGTGGTGCGCTGCTGGCTTTGGCAGCGACGGCCCGTCACGCGATGGCTGGCCTAAACAAGTCTGTCCCAGACCTGATTGTAGGTCACGGCGTTTTGGGCCGGTTGCTTGCACGTTTGACTATTGCGGCCGGTGCACCTGCGCCCACTGTTTGGGAAATCGACGCCAGCCGCCGCCAGGGCGCTGCAGGTTACGAAGTCCTTGACCCGCAAGATGATCCGCGCCGTGATTACATGTCGGTTTACGATGCATCGGGGTCTGTCGAAGTTCTGAACGATCTGATTGGCCGTCTGGGCAAGGGCGGCGAAATCGTGCTGGCCGGTTTTTATACAACACCCATCAGCTTTGCCTTTCCGCCCGCCTTTATGAAAGAGGCGCGGTTCCGGGTGGCAGCAGAATGGACACACGACGATCTGGCCGCAACGCGCGCCTTGGTCGAAGCAGGGCTTCTGAGCCTTGAGGATCTTATTACCCATCAAGTGAGCTACCGCGATGCGCGGACGGCATACGAACAGGCGTTCACCGATCCTGACTGCCTGAAGATGATTTTGAATTGGAAGGACGCGGCATGAAAGACGAAGTTCCCAACCTCAAGGGGTACGATGCCCGTCTGAAAGACGAAGCGAACGAAGCGACGCTTGAGGTGCCGCAAAGCGAGCCTACGTCCAAGACGCAGATCATCGCGATCTACGGCAAAGGCGGGATTGGTAAATCTTTCACGCTGGCCAACCTGAGCCACATGATGGCCGAACAGGGCAAGCGTGTGTTGTTAATCGGCTGCGACCCGAAGTCTGACACGACGTCGCTGCTGTTTGGCGGCAAGGCGTGCCCGACGATTATTGAAACTTCGACCCGCAAGAAGCTTGCAGGTGAAGAGGTCAAGATCGGTGACGTGTGTTTCAAGCGTGGCGGCGTCTTCGCGATGGAGCTGGGCGGACCTGAGGTTGGCCGGGGCTGTGGCGGTCGCGGGATCATCCACGGGTTTGAATTGCTCGAAAAGCTGGGCTTTCATGATTGGGACTTTGATTACGTCTTGCTCGACTTCCTGGGCGATGTGGTCTGTGGCGGCTTTGGTCTGCCCATCGCGCGGGACATGGCGCAGAAGGTTATCCTTGTGGCGTCCAACGATTTGCAGTCGCTCTATGTGGCCAACAACGTTTGCTCGGCAGTGGAGTATTTCCGCAAGCTGGGCGGTAACGTCGGTGTCGCTGGGTTGGTGATCAACAAGGATGACGGCACAGGCGAAGCAGCAGCATTTGCCGAAGCGGTTGATATTCCGGTTCTTGCGGCAATCCCGCAGGATGATGACCTGCGCAAGAAATCTGCGAACTACCAGATCGTGGGCACGGATGCCTCGCAGTGGGGTGGTTTATTTGCAGCGCTTGGTGAAAACGTGGCCGTCGCACCGCCCGTGCGTCCTACACCTTTGGACCAAGATAGCTTGTTGGGATTATTCGATGCATCCGAGACAGGCGGCGACGTGGTGTTGCAGCCTGCTTCAGACGAAGACATGCGCGGCAAGAACGCAGCCCCCAAACCTTCGCTGGAGGTCGTCTATGACGAATCCTGAGGTTTTCCGCGCAAGCCAAAGGGCCATTGAAAGTGGCCATTCGCATGGCGCGAACTCCTTTGAGATGTATGAGGCGGCACAAGAAGCCATCGAAAAGACCAAAAAGCTGTTGGACAACTTAGCCAACTATAAATCTGCAACAAAGGAAAAGCCCGAGTGAAAACCGAAGTCACATATGATGATGCCGCCGACGTCGAGGTGATCAAGGGTCACCCACATGGTGATGTATCGCGTGTGGCTAAGGGTGCCCCTGCAGATGCATTTTCCAACAACGCACCTGCCGATGCGATGGGCTGCCATTCTGGCGCGGATATGGCAGAGGCGGCGCGCAATGCGGGCCAGTCTGAACTGCTGGACAAATTCAAAGCGGATTACCCGATGGGCCCGCATGATAAACCTCAATCCATGTGTCCGGCCTTTGGGTCGTTGCGTGTAGGCCTGCGGATGAAGCGGGTGGCCACAGTGCTGTCCGGGTCTGCGTGCTGCGTTTATGGTCTGACTTTTGTATCGCACTTTTACGGTGCGCGTCGGTCTGTGGGGTATGTACCGTTTAATTCTGAATCGCTTGTGACGGGCAAACTATACGAAGATATCCGTGACAGCGTGCATGAATTGGCAGACCCTGATCGTTATGACGCGATTGTGGTGACGAACCTTTGTGTGCCGACAGCCAGTGGTGTGCCGTTGCGTTTGTTGCCAGATGAGATCAACGGCGTGCGGATCGTCGGCATTGATGTGCCCGGTTTTGGCGTGCCGACGCATGCAGAAGCCAAAGACGTGCTGGCCGGTGCCATGCTGAAATACGCGCGCGCCGAAGTAGAGGCTGGCCCTGTTGCAGCCCCTGTTGGTGGCAAATCCTCGCGGCCGACTGTGGCGATGTTGGGTGAGATGTTCCCGGCGGATCCGATGATGATTGGCCAGATGCTGGCACCCATGGGTTTGGCCGCTGGACCCGTGCTGCCGTGTCGTGAATGGCGCGAGCTTTATGCAGCACTCGATAGTTCTGTGGTGGCCGCGATCCACCCGTTCTACACCGACACCGTGCGTGAATTCCAAGCTGCCGGTCGGCCTGTTGTAGGGTCGGCCCCGGTGGGCCATGACGGTACCGCCGCGTGGCTGAAGGCTATTGGCGAAACCTACGGCGTTTCGGCGGATGACATTGCAGCAGCCCAGAATGCCGTGCTGCCTGCAATCAAGGGCGCGCTTGCCGCGACACCAATTGATGGCACGATCACGCTGTCGGGCTACGAAGGTTCTGAATTGCTGGTTGCGCGCCTGTTGATCGAAAGCGGTGCGAAGGTGCCTTATGTGGGCACTGCCTGTGCGAAATCACCCTGGTCTGCGGATGATGCGGCATGGCTTGAAGCCAAAGGCGTCAAAGTGAAATACCGCGCGTCGCTTGAAGATGATTGCGCCGCGATGGAAGCGATCCAGCCTGATCTGGCAATTGGCACAACACCGGTTGTTCAAAAAGCCAAAGAGCTGGGTATTCCGGGTCTTTACTTTACCAACTTGATTTCGGCGCGGCCTTTGATGGGTGTTGCCGGGGCAGGGTCTTTGGCCACGGTCATTAATGCGGCCATCGGCAACAAAGACCGCATGAGCAAAATGAAAGCCTTCTTCGAAGATGTGGGCCACGGCGACACTGCCGGTGTTTGGGAAGGCGCGCCAAACCTGCGGCCTGACTTCCGCGCGCAGCATCAAAAGAAGCTGGATAAATTGGCGCGCGCCGCCAAAGCGCAGGAGATGATTTAGTGCTTGTCACCGATCATGATCGCGCGGGCGGATATTGGGGGGCGGTTTATGCCTTCTGTGCTGTCAAAGGATTGCAAGTGGTCATCGACGGCCCCGTTGGCTGCGAGAACCTGCCAGTGACATCCGTGTTGCATTATACGGATGCATTGCCACCCCATGAGTTGCCCATCGTGGTGACCGGTTTGGGCGAAGGCGAAATGGGCGCGGGTACTGAGGAATCCATGAAGCGCGCGTGGGATACGCTTGATCCCGCATTGCCCGCCGTGGTGGTCACAGGATCTATCGCCGAGATGATCGGCGGTGGCGTCACGCCGCAAGGAACGAACATTCAGCGCTTTTTGCCGCGCACCATTGATGAAGATCAATGGGAAGCTGCAGACCGCGCGATGACTTGGATCTTTACCGAATTTGGTATGACCAAGGGGCGCATGCCGCCCGAAAAGAAACGCGAAGAGGGTGCGCGCCCTCGCGTTAATATCCTCGGTCCGATGTATGGCACGTTCAACATGCCATCCGATCTGGCCGAAATCCGCAGACTGGTCGAAGGGATCGGCTGCGAGGTCAACATGGTGCTGCCTTTGGGTGCGCATGTGGCCGAAATGCGTAATTTGGTAAATGCGGATGTAAACATCTGCATGTACCGCGAGTTCGGGCGCGGGTTGAGCGAGCTTCTTGCCAAGCCGTATCTACAAGCCCCGATAGGGGTCGAGAGCACGACCAAGTTCCTGCGCGCACTGGGGAACTTGGTGGGCCTCGACCCCGAACCTTTTATC
>JBGCDB010000006.1:0-4472 GCA_045104955.1 Roseobacter sp. | reverse complement strand
AATTTGGGCGGGCGTTTCCCGGTATAAGACCGGTCCTTGGCGATCTCTTTGCGGTTGCGCACCTCGGCCATGGCTTGTCTGATCTGGCTTGGGTTTTTTTCGGGCGCGTAGTGTTTGACCGATGCATCCGTGGGCAATTCTACGTTGATGGACAGGCGGTCGGCCAACAGGCCTGCCTCTTCTATCAGTTCTGGGGCGGCGTCGGGGATCGTCTTTAGGTGGATATAGCCACGAAAATTTTCCTCGTGGCGCAGTTTACGGGCGATGCGCACCATATCCAGCATCGTGGCATCGGGTGATTTGATGATGCCAGAGCTGAGGAACAACCCTTCGATATAATTGCGACGGTAGAATTCGATGGTCAGCTTGACCACCTCGTCCACGGAAAAGCGCGCGCGCTGCACGTTCGATGACACACGGTTGATGCAATAGCTGCAGTCGTAGATGCAGAAATTCGTCATCAGGATTTTCAACAAGCTGATGCAGCGGCCATCGGGTGCGTAGGCGTGGCAGATGCCGGACCCTTCGTTGGAGCCAAGCGATTTGCCTGCGCGCGAGTCGCGCTTGGTCGATCCGCTTGAGGCACAAGAGGCGTCGTATTTTGCCGCGTCCGATAGGATCGCGAGTTTTTCGTCCAATGAGAATCTTGCCATATGTTCTGTATATGTTCTCATTTTTAACCAATCAATAGCTTTTGAGCAAAACCCTTGAATGGCCGGGCAGGGGCCCCAAGTTAAACAGCCATGACATCAGACATTCTCGGCCCTTTTCTGACGCTTGATACGGTGGACGGCGACCAGATGCGGTTGGCTGCCCTTTTCGTAGTGCCGCAGGGGGTTGAATTGCCGCCGGTGCAGTTGGGCGCTGAGGCGCTGCCAGCGCAAACCCTGACCCAAATTGATACTGTTTCGGTGCAGCGGGTGCGGTTCAGCGTGCCTGCGGGTGGGTCCAGTCACTATCATTGGAACGGGACGGATTATGCGCTGGCTGGGGGCTTGGGCGGGGATATGCGCATCGCGTTTGCCTCGTGCAATGGCGAAGAGCACGGCGACCTTGATCGCGACCTGGCAGAACGCAATGTGATGTGGACGCGATTGGGCCGGGCGCATCAGGCGGCGCCGTTTGCGGTGTTGCTGCATGGGGGCGACCAGATTTACGCTGATGAGGTCACCTTGGGCCATCATCTGAGTCACGACTGGCCCGATAAAGCCCCAAAAGACCCGGCGCGCGCAGATCTTGAAGAATTGCGCGACCACCTGAGGCGCGGGTTTTTGCAACGCTATTGTGCGCTTTTGGCAGACCCGGATTTCGCGTGGTTGTGTGCCCGAGTGCCGTCGCTGGCGCAGTGGGATGACCATGACATTTGCGACGGGTGGGGGTCATTGCAGCGCTCGCGGACCTATTCGCCCGTTGGGCAGGCCCTGTTTGAAGTTGCGCGCGAGATGGCGTTGTTGTTCCAGCACGGCACGGTTGATGGCGATTTGCCTGCACGTTTCCATGACCCCAAGGGCACCCATTTGGGTTGGCATGTTGATACGCCGGGCTTGCGCCTGATCGCACCCGATTTGCGTAGTGAACGCACGCGCCGCCAGGTGATGGGCCCGGGCGGCTGGGCCATGATGGAAGATATCGCCAAAAAAGAAGCCCCCCAGCATACGTTGATAGTGTCGAGTGTGCCGCTTTTGGGGCCGCGTTTATCTGTGTTAGAGACGCTTTTGGTGATCACACCACGGATGCAAAAATACGAAGATGACCTGCGCGATCAATGGCAAAGCCGCGCGCACCGGGATGAATGGCGGCGGATGTTGCGTCTGGTGTGCGATATGATGCACGCAAAAGGTACGGACGTGACTGTGCTTTCGGGCGAGATCCATCTGGCCACGCGGGCCACGATGGATGCGGGGCAGGGACGGGTGCTGCACCAGCTCGTCGCCTCTGGCATCACGCATCGGGCACCCCCAAATGCATGGGCACGCGTGTTGGGCGCGCTGGCGGCCTTTGGCGAAGGCCCTTTGCCGGGACAGCGTATCAAAATTCAACGGATTCCCGGTCGAAAGCAGCGCTATATTGCCGAACGCAACGCATTGGTGGTGCAGCGGTCGGGTGCGCAGTGGCAAGCGGTTTGGGATTTTGAGCAAGCCGGGCTGTCTGAGCCGCTTGATCTGTAGTCAACCGTCGATCGATTTGTCGGGGGTAAAGGTATAAAACCAATCCTCGTCGGGGTCTTTATCGAGCAAATGCGTCGGGATGCCATCGGGGCCTGTGCGGAATACCGATGCGCCAAAGTGGCGATGTAGACGAGACAGCTTTTCCATCTCGGGCCCGGTGAGGGTTTCATAGAAAGCGGCATAGTTGGGCGTGGCTTTCAGCTCGGCTATTTTGTTGCGATGCGCTTGCACCGAATGGGCGTGCGCGGCGGCGATCTTGGGGTTCGACATCAGCTTGTCCAGCTCTGCCCGCAAACGTGGCAGCATCCGTTCAATGGAATCGTCGGGCATATCGTTATTGTTCATTCGAAACCAATAATTCAGCCCCTGGTCCCGGTCGACGTGGTTCACGCGGCCCCGATCGCGTTTCACCAGAAAGCTTTCGGCAGAGCGGACGGCATAGTGGTTCAGTTGCACCAGATCATAGCCATAGGTATCTGAGGTGGACCGCCAGCTGTTGCGGTACATTTTGACAGGCAGGCGCGCCCCCGACCCATTGACCCAGTTGATATGTTCCCACAGTTGCGGGTTCAGCCCCTTGGGCCGGTGCACGCCCAGTTTTTTGAATAAGCCAATGTTGCGAAACAGTGTTTTGAAGCCCCAGGCCTGATGCGGTTTGCGAGCGTATTCCGCAGCGCAGCGGGTGAATTGTTCGGTGATCGGCGTGTCCTTGTACGCGTGCACATCCGCGTTGCCAAAAAGCCGCCATGTCATGGCGATCATATTGGCGTCGGGCACGTGATCAAACAGCGCGTTCAGCGTGCCGTCCCCGCATTTGATGTTCACAAATTCATCCACGTCGATGCAGGTCACCCATGCGGCATCCTTTATCAAAGGCTCTTTTCGGGCAGCATGAAGTGCTGCGTGTTGCGGCTTTAAACTGGTGCCGTGAAAGGGGTTTTCGCGGTGTTGCACCAACCCTTCGTCTTGCAGCAGTTGCAGCATCGTGTCGGTGCCATCGGTGCAGTCGTTGGTATAAATCAGAAAGTCGTCAAACCCGATGGCGCGGTGATAGGCGAGCCATTCCAGAATAAAGGGCCCTTCGTTTTTCATGGTGGTCACAATGGCACGCCGGGTTGCGGATTTGTGCTGCGCCTCGAGGTCAAGCGTGGGCACGCGGACCGGATTTTTCTGCCAGGTGGTTTGCGCGCGCTCCAGCAGGGTTTGATCTTCTACAAGCGCTGTTTTGGGCACGATCTTTGAGACCGGAATGTCGGGATGCCGCAGGCCCATGTGGCGGAAGAACTCATATGGCTGTGTGTCTTCTGCGCGCGCGTTGCCAATACGGACCAGCCGCCAAACTGCGCCTTTGGGCAGGCGCGCCGGGGCCACGCACCAGCGGCGACGCAAGCCTGTGGCGTCGAACTGGCGGCAGATGTGATCGCCAAAGTGCACTGGTGCTTCGTTGCGCACCCGCCACGGATAGCAGTGGTGCCCATTGAGCAAGATGACACCTGTCTCTGAGGCGCAGGCGCGGTCAAAAACAGTCTGGGTATCTAAGGGGATGATGTCATGCACTTCGATATTGGCCACAGCGCGGGCCTGCGCCAGAAAGCGGTAACGCAACATCTCATAGATGCTGAGCACAGCCAAAGGGCTGTCCCACGGGCTTGGCTGTGGGAGTGTCATGCGGTCTTTGCCGGGGGCATCAGGGGCGCAGAAGGGATGCGCTTGTGGCGGCAGATCCGTGCGGCCCAAGGGCAGGGGGCTGGTGACTAAAATCACGTCAACAGGTAAACTGAGCGCGGCCAGACCGGTTTGTATCTGTTGTGCAAAAGTGCGCTTTGGATCAATTGGCGCGCGGTCCAACAGGACGACACCTTCAAGCGCATGTGCGCTGTGGTGAAATGCAAGCCAGTCCAGAACGATGTCGGCGGTTTCACCATTGCGCAGCGCGACAAAGCAATTCTTGCCTGCCAAGATCTCGGGTTCGGCTGTTGCGGGCACGATCTGGGTAGAATTACCGTTTAAGGTAAAGGGATGCAGATGTGCGGTGTCCAGCGCATAGCTGTGAATACTCGCACCGTTAGTGGTTTGTTTATCCAGATGAGTGGCGCCGGGGGGGGCTGCTATTTCGGTGGCTTTCACCAGACCATCGAAAAAAAGACGGGCGCAGGGGTGCCCTGCATTGTCATGGGTCACCGCATCCACCAGCACGATATCGCGGCCCTGCTGCCCCAAGAGGTGTCGTTCGATGACGCGCCCCGCCATCAGCGTGCCACGCGGCAGGAGGTCAGGGCAGGGGGGGCTGCGAGGGTGTACATG
>JBGCDB010000005.1:0-8985 GCA_045104955.1 Roseobacter sp. | reverse complement strand
ATCTATTCAACCTCCCAAGAACGATTTGCGCACGTCGGGGTCTTCCAGCAGCTCTTTGCCGGTCCCGGTATATGCGTTGCGGCCTTGTACAAGAACATAGCCTTTATCTGCGATTTCAAGCGCTTGGCGCGCGTTTTGTTCCACCATCAAGATGGGAATACCTGTGCGCGCAACCTCAATGATCCGGTCAAACAACTCGTCCATCACGATGGGGCTGACCCCAGCTGTTGGCTCATCCAGCATCAACACTTTGGGTTGCGTCATCAGCGCGCGCCCCACGGCCACCTGTTGCCGCTGACCCCCTGAAAGCTCGCCTGCAGCCTGGTTGCGTTTGTCGCGCAGGATAGGAAACAGATCATAGATTTGTTCCATCGTTGGGCGGATGTCGTCGGTGCGGATAAAAGCACCCATCTCAAGGTTTTCTTCAACCGTCATAGAGGTGAAAATGTTCGATGTCTGCGGCACAAAGCCCATGCCCTTGGCCACACGGGCCTGCGGCGTCAGCGCCGAGATATCTTCGCCGTCTAGCTTTACGTGACCTTGGCGCAGGTTCAGCATGCCAAAAACCGCTTTCATCCCAGTCGATTTGCCAGCACCATTAGGGCCTACAATCACGGCAATTTCTCCGCGGTCCACAGCAATGGTGCAGTCGTGTAAAATATCGGGGCCTGCGCCATAGCCGCCTGTCATATTTTCACCAATCAGAAACGGCCCGCCAGGAGATGCATGGGCTTGGCCACCCTTTTTAACAGGGTGGGCTGTTCCCATCTTGCTGGCATCCCCAAGAGACATGTCTTTGTTGCCGCGATCTTCATATGCGCTGCTCATGCGCCCACCTTGTCTTTGTTCTTGAGGCCGGTGCCAAGATACGCCTCGATCACTTGCTCGTTTGCTTTGATCTCGGCCAGTGTTCCTTGGGCCAGCACTTTGCCCTCGGCCATGCAGATCACCGGATCACAAAGCCTTCCGATAAAGTCCATGTCGTGCTCGATCACAACGAAGGTATAGCCGCGTTCTTTGTTCAGCCGGATGATCGCGTCACCAATGGTGTTAAGAAGCGTGCGGTTCACACCGGCGCCGACCTCGTCCAGAAAAACGATGCGCGCGTCCACCATCATGGTGCGCCCCAGCTCCAGAAGTTTTTTCTGCCCACCCGAGATTTGGCCCGCTTTGTGGTCAGCGAGATGCTCAACAGTCAGGAACTCTAACACTTCGTCTGCCTTGGCGCGCAAGGCGCGTTCTTGGTCCGCGATGCGTTTGCGTCCGAACCATGTGTTCCACAGCGTTTCGCCCAGCTGATCACCGGGCACCATCATTAGGTTCTCGCGGCAGGTCATTGAGGAAAACTCATGCGCGATTTGAAACGTACGCAGCAACCCTTTGTGAAAAAGATCATGGGGGGCCAAGCCAGTGACATCCTCGCCCGCCATGCTCACCCGTCCGGACGTTGGTTTAAGAACGCCCGCGATCACGTTGAAAAGAGTTGTCTTTCCTGCGCCATTGGGGCCAATTAACCCGGTGATGGAACCTTGTTCAATCTCAAGGCTGGCACCGTCCACCGCGTGAAAGCCACCAAAATGCTTATGTAGGTCGTCAACGACGATCATATGTCTTCCCCGGCTCTGAACACTTGCTTTTACGTGTCTTAGAGTATGTACGAAAACAGCCCGAAGCCTAAGACTTCGGGCTGTTTGTCATTTGCAGTTGGGTTTACTTGAACCCGATCGTTACGTTGGCTTCGTCTTGGACTTCGATCATGCGGTATGTGCCCGCAGATTCGCCTGGTCCGATCAACTCAACCGCAGAGGCACCGACATAATCCACTTCGCCACCCGAGCGGATGATGTCGAGCGCTTTGCCCAACTCACCAGGGTAGATTTTCTCGCCCGGTGCGTTGGCCACCTCGAGAATGTGCTTGCCGTATTCTGCCGGGTCAACGCTGTCTGCCGCTTGCATCGCCAGCATGAACAGCGCCGCTGCGTCATAGCTTTCCGGCGTGTAAGGGGATGTAGCGTCAAATGCGTCACCCGCCATTGCGACCAGCTTTTCGATGCCTTCGCCGCCGGAACCCGCAATCTGACCATAAGAGCCGTTCAACGCAGAGCCCACGTTCGCAGGCAAGCTGTCACCGATCATGCCGCCGGGCAGACCGAATGTGTCAAAAGCACCTGTGTCGAGTGCCGCGTTGATGATGCCCAGACCACCTTGGTCGAGGTATCCGGCAACAACCAGCAGATCGCCACCGGCAGACGCCAGCGCGCCCATCTCAGCAGAATAGTCCGCTTTGCCGTCTTCGTGTGCGGCAACAATCGTGACTTCACCACCAATGGCTTCAAAGTTGGACTGGATCGCGTCCGCCAAACCTTTGCCGTAGTCGTTGTTGGTATATGTCAAAGCAATCGACTTCACACCACGCTCTTGCAGGATCTCTGCCATAACTTGGCCTTCGCGAGCATCAGAGGGTGCCGTGCGGAAGAACAGATCATTGTCTTCGACCGTCGTCAGGCCGGGGGACGTGGCGGAAGGCGAGATCATCACCATGCCATTGGGGATCGCGACGTTCTGCAAAATTGCGCCTGTCACGCCAGAGCAGTCACCACCGATCAAGCCATTGATGCCTTCGGAGATCAGCCGCTCGCCGTTGGCTGTGCTGAGACCGTTGTCGATGCAGCCTGTGTCCGCACGGATCGGCATGACTTTGGCCGCGTCCAGCAGCTTACCGCTTTCGGTGACTTCAGACATCGCCAATTCAGCGCCAGCAGCCATTGGGCCAGTCAGCGATTCAATGGGGCCGGTGAAACCGATCAGGATGCCCAGTTTGACTTCTTTTGCGTGACCACCTGCCAGTGCAGTGGTCGCCACCAGTGCCGCAGCCGTTGAGGCCAAAAGCAACTTTTTCATGTATATTCTCCCATATTGGAACTTGACGTTCGCCGCGCAGGGTATGCGTGCTATCTCGAAAAGAAAAGCGTTTTTGGACAAGCGACGCAGGGTCAACCAAGCCATCCCGTCCCCTTGTCACAGCAAATGATCATTCGGCCCGATAAACCGGCGCCGCACAGGAGAAAAGTCATGCGATTTGCCTCAAACCTCACATTTTCACTGTTTTTTGCCTTGTTGTCACTTCCAGGTGCCGGGCAGGCAGATGTGAGCTATACGCCCATGGTCACGGGGTTGGATGAACCTTGGGGAATCGCGCATTTGCCCGACGGTAGCCTGCTTATTACCGAAATCGATGGGCGCGTTTTAATGTGGCGCGAGGGCGATCTGCAACAAGTTGCAGGCATACCCAGCGTCGTTGAACGCGGGCAGGGCGGCCTGCTGGATGTGACTGTTGCACGCGATTTTGCCACAAGCCGAACAGTTTATTTGACCTATAGCAAACGACAGCAAGGCGGCTCAGGGACAGCCCTTGCCGCCGGGCAGCTGTCTGCCGATGGCAGCCAGCTGACGAATGTCCGCGATATCTTTGAAATGGCACAGGGGTCATCTGGCGGGCGGCACTTTGGATCCCGCGTGGTAGAAGCCGCAGACGGCACGTTATTCATTACCATTGGTGACCGCGGCGACCGGCCTGCTGCGCAAGACCGAGAAAACCATGTCGGGACGATTGTGCGAATAAACAAAGATGGCACAGTGCCCAGTGACAACCCCTTTATAAACACCCCCGGCGTCCAACCCGAGATTTGGTCTTTTGGCCACCGAAACCCCCAAGGCGCCGGGTTAGATGCATCTGGTCAGCTTTGGACGGCGGAACATGGCGCGCGCGGGGGCGATGAAGTCAACAAAATCCTTAAAGGTGCAAACTTTGGCTGGCCTGTAATTTCATACGGGCGGCATTATTCTGGGGGTGCCATCGGCGAAGGCACGACCAAAGACGGGATGCAGCAACCGGCTTTTTATTGGGATCCGTCCATCGCCCCTTCGGGTTTGATGATCTATCAAGGAGATATGTTTCCCCAGTGGCGCGGCGACATGTTCGTGGGTTCTTTGAAGTTTGATTATATTTCGCGGCTAGAAATTTCAGGCGACAGTGCACGCGAAGTGGACCAGATCAAGAACGCAGCCACGCAGCGCGTACGCGACATCATCGAAGCGGCCGATGGCAGCATCTGGTTTATTTCGGTTGGCAATGGTGCAATTTACCGGATCGCAGACGACTAGGGACGTGGCAATTCAAAATAAGCCGTGTCGCACCATTCATCCGCGCCATACAGAAAGTCTTTTTCAACGGTGCGCAGATGCCTAAAGCCAAGCCGGTTCAAAAGCGCCACCGACGCTAAATTGCGCGGATCGCATTCTGCGGTCAGGGCCGTTGCATCTGCAAATTTGTCGAAACACCGCGGTATGATCACCTGTGCCGCCTCGCGTGCAAGCCCTTGCCGCCAATGATCACGGTGTAAAAGAAACCCAAGCTCCGGTCCGCGCCAACATCCCATTTTGCCAATACACTGTCCGTCCCGTTCAAGCACATACTCTTCGCTGTTGGGGCTTGGGTCCTGCATCAGGTGATCCAGGAACGCTTGGGTTTGTGCAAGATCACGGTGGACAGGCGTACTCCAGTACTGCATGACGCGTGGGTCTGTCATAATAGCGTGCATCGCCGCCAAATCGTCCGGCCGCGCGCGGCGCAATCGCAACCGTGCGGTTGTGATCAAATGGACAACCGCGCGGCATGGCTGCCCCGTTCCCGGTACGGCGTTGTGTCATAGTGCGCCCGGTAACATTTGGAGAAATGCGACGGCGACGCAAACCCGCAGGCCAAGGCGACGTTGATCACACTCATATCAGTCTGCATCAGCAAATTGCGCGCCTTTTGCAGGCGTAGTTCCATATAATACCGCTTGGGGCTACGGTTCAGGTACCGGCGGAACAAACGCTCTAGTTGGCGGGTGCTCATGCCAACGTCTTTGGCCAGCGTCGATGGGCTTGTGGGCTCTTCGATGTTGTTTTCCATCATCTGAATGACTTGGCTGAGCTTGGGATGACGCACGCCAATGCGGGTCGGCACAGAAAGCCGCTGCGTGTCCTGATCTGTTCGGATCGAGGTATAAATCAACTGATCCGCCACAAGGTTGGCGAGATCTTCGCCTTGATGATCCGCAATCAGCTTGAGCATCAAATCAATCGATGAGGTACCACCCGCTGTCGTCAACCGATTACCATCGACGACGAAAACAGATTTGGTCAGCTCCACGTCCTGAAAATCTTCGGCAAAGCTGTCTTGGTTTTCCCAGTGGATGGTTGCTTTTTTGTCGTCAAGCAAGCCTGCCTTTGCCAACGTATAGGCCGCCGTACATAACCCGCCCATCGTGACACCTTTGCGCGCCTCACGCCGGACCCAGCTTAGAACCCGTTTGGTGGTGGCTGTTTGTACATCAATGCCACTGCACAACAGCACGGTATCGTCACGCTGTAATTCATCAAGGTCACCGTCCAGCTTAAAGGCGCTACCGGCAGAACAATGCACCATATCACCGCCTTCGCCAATGATACGCCACTCGTATAGCGTCCGATCTGCCATGCGATTGGCGATCCGCAGACTTTCTACGGCGGCCGCGAAACAAAGCAGTGTGAAATTATCCATCAGCACAAAGACGTAACGCCGTGGCTTATCCACCATCGGATCAGTTCGGGAAGACATTGACGCGTTAGACATTGCTGCCTCATTTCAGGTGTTGGCAACGCCCACTTTGGGGCGCGTGCATCTTGGCTGACACCGACTTTGCTCATGCAAGGAAAGCCGCGTCAAGACTTCGTATTTGTGATATGGTCACTGGTGCGTTGCTTTTGTATAGAGGACGCCGACATGTGAGCGCTCGCAGTGCGTGGGCCAGAGACCGGAGACGAGAAAATGAGCGATTGGACAAAATCCAGCTGGAGATCAAAGCCACGGATTCAGATGCCAGACTACCCTGATCAGACCGCCTTGAACGAGGTAGAGGCGCAGTTGTCGCGCTTTCCCTTGTTGGTATTCGCAGGTGAAGCACGCAGGCTGACCAAACATCTGGCAGCCGCCGGGCGGGGCGAAGCGTTCTTGCTGCAAGGGGGCGATTGTGCTGAAAGCTTTGATCAGTTCAGCTCTGACGCGATCCGCGACACGTTCAAAGTGATGCTGCAAATGGCGATCGTACTGACCCATGGCGCAAAGGTGCCCGTGGTCAAAGTAGGCCGCATGGCGGGTCAATTTGCCAAACCGCGTTCGGCGCCAACTGAAACCGTGGACGGCGTAGAGTTGCCAAGCTACCGCGGCGACATCATCAACAAGCTTGATTTCACCTCTGACGCACGCATCCCAGACCCCCAGAACATGCTGCGGGCCTACACGCAGGCGGCTGCAACGCTGAACCTTTTGCGCGCCTTTTCAACGGGGGGGTATGCGGACGTACATCAAGTGCATTCGTGGACGCTAGGCTTTACTGAAAGCGAAAAGGTTGACGCCTACCGTGAGATTGCAAACCGCATTTCAGACACGCTTGATTTTATGACAGCGGCGGGGATCAACGCGGATACGGCACATACCCTAAAGACCGTTGAATTCTACACCAGCCACGAATCTTTGCTGCTGGAATACGAAGAAGCCTTGACCCGCGTCGATAGCACCACCGGCAAATGGCTTGCAGGTTCAGGGCACATGATCTGGATCGGGGATCGCACGCGCCAGCCGGATGGCGCACATGTGGAGTTTGCCAGCGGCGTCCAAAACCCCATCGGCCTGAAGGCAGGTCCGACCATGACGTCTGAGGACCTCAAGGTTTTGATGGCCAAACTGAATCCTGAAAATGAAGAGGGGCGTCTGACGCTGATCGCGCGCTTTGGGGCAGGATCTGTGGGAGAACACCTGCCGCGCCTGATCAAAACGGTGCGCGAAGAAGGTGCGAATGTGACGTGGGTCTGTGATGCGATGCATGGGAACACGATCAAAAGCTCCTCTGGCTATAAAACGCGCCCCTTCGAATCGGTTTTGCGTGAGGTACGCGAATTCTTTGGCGTGCATGCGGCAGAGGGCACCGTGCCCGGTGGTGTGCATTTTGAGATGACGGGGCAAGACGTGACCGAATGCACCGGTGGTGTACGGGCCGTCAGCGACGAAGACCTCTCAGATCGCTATCACACGGCGTGTGATCCACGCCTGAATGCAAGCCAGTCTTTGGAATTGGCGTTCCTTGTCGCCGAAGAGTTATCAGCGCGCCGCACGGCTAATCAGGAAAAAGCAGCAGGCTGAACAAGCTGCTTGCTATGCGTTCAAAGCGCGGCCCATGTCACCACGGGCCGCGCTTTTTCTTTATGGATCCTCCGGTTCACCCCCAAAGGCAGCCCAAAAATCGTCTTGCTTGTTTTCATGTGGAAAAGGCGTTGTCGGCACCGGTACATCAAGAAACCGACACAACGGCTGCCACCCTTGCGCGACATCAAATACCAATAAGCGGTCCGCAGGAATTGCAGCTTCGACATCGATACGCCGTTGTCTATATGCAGCCCGCGCACGTGTTTCGTCTGAAGAGCTACCACCAAAAGTGCCCTTTTCGACCATTTTCTCCATCGTCAGGATCATTTCTCGAATATGTGGCGGCATTTCAAGCTGGTCAAAGACCCGCATAACTTTACCGATCGTTCTGGAATAGCTCCGCCACCACGAATCCTCTGGTCGCATTGTCAACAAAACCTTGGCATCGGGGAATGTCTCGGAGAGCTCGCGCCACACATGTGCGCCGGGCCAATCGATTTGTGAATTGTAGCCCGCAAAAGCCGCGCGCCAATCGACAGGTCGGCCTTCGGCGTGATCCTTCCAAAAAGCAACCTGCGGCGGATTGTCAAAGACTTCGTACATGTGGTGGCAAGGGCCAAAACCAAGCTGTTCAATAGCCATTTTCATTGATTTCGTCCCTGTGCGTCCAAAACCAGGGCCAATAATTCGCAGTTCCATAAATATTCCTTCAATAATTGAGAGAACCATACAGAAAACGAAATATATGCCAAAAACAAAAAGACCGACTGCACGTTCTATGCAGCCGGCCATCCCTGATTAAAGGATTTTTGTTTTAATCGTCAGATTTAACTAACCGCAGATATGGTGCGTCACTGCGGGGCGTCTCTGTGCGGAATGCGGGCATCTTTTCCGCAAAACCGGGTGTCTCTAGCTTTGGCGTCGGAACCTGCAAGGACGGTTTCTGCACCAGTGGCTTGGGTTCCGCGTTGGGCGATATTATCGGACGCAACGCGGTGCTTTTCACGTCAAACCTGCGCGGGCTGCGGCCCATGTCGCCAACAGACACCAGCGCGCCCAGAATGCGGCTCACATCACCCAAATCGCTTTTCAGTGGCATCAGCAACATGCGCGCTTCAAGCGGGGGCATGCCGGGGCCTTGTTCTGAATGCAGCGTCAGCGTGCAAGCAGCCGGTGTTTCAAATACCTCTTCCAACGTGTCACTGACCTGACGGCGCGATCCCGGTGCGATAAACGCCGTCAGCGGCATTCCGCGTACTTCCATCCCCATCAGGTCGCTTAGGTGGCTGCCAGCGATGCGCAACCGCGCAATCCCGGGTGCGATACGCTCTACGATAAATGCATACTCAAGCGCCTGCTCGATCCCACGTGGATCGATCTCGGCGCGCTTTGGCATCAGCCGCGACCCGCGCAAGGCTTCCCAATACGCTTCGACTTGGGCCAAAGGGGCAAAGCCATTTTCTGAAACATGCTGCGTCATATTGACGACATTGTGCGTGTTTTGACTGCCATTGTCCATTGTTTGCACCTTTTGTTTACCTTACGTGCCGTTCTTGTCCGAAAACGGCAACTCGTTAATTTTTTGAACCGCGTCATCTGGCTTTCAAAGTCTTACGGTTACTGAAAGCTTAATATCAACAATTTTTACAAAATGGCGCTAAAACTTAGCAAATGGTTAATTCAACGCGGGGTCTTACTTGGTTGATGCATGCCGGTGCAGGGGTTGCCCTGATCTGTTGAATTGACATAAGGCTCCA
>JBGCDB010000004.1:0-58653 GCA_045104955.1 Roseobacter sp. | reverse complement strand
TTGTCAGCGGTTTGTAATAGCCGCCCCGTTGGCCCGGCGATGCAGGGTTCACTACGGGGGGTGCTGCCCTTTGGGCATGCCGTGCCTTGCGTCCTGATCGTGCGCGTTTTGGCGGCGCAGTCGGCATTTAGGTTCCTTCCGCTGTCAAGTATGGAAAAGGGACGATGCCGCGTTCATACATGCAACGTAAATCGATGATATCCTGAATTTTAGAATCTTAATTCCATAATAATCGAAATAGAACACCAGCCATTGACCATGGCAGCCATCTTTTGGTCATTGAACCCAATCACAGTTACGCAAGGGTACCGACAGATGAAAACACGCACCAAAGTCGTCGTCATCGGAGGCGGGATCGCAGGATGTTCAACGCTGTATCACCTGACCCAAGAAGGCTGGAGCGACGTCGTCCTTGTTGAACGCAATGAACTAACCTCCGGCACAACATGGCATTCGGCGGCTCAGGTCACAAATTTCGGGATGAACCAAACGATGGTGGGTCTTAAGACGCATTCCATCAACCTGTACAAAGAACTCGCAGACGACCCGGAATACCCAATCAATTATCACCACGGGGATGGCGGTATCCGTCTGGCCAATACTGAGGCGCAGATGGAAGGCTATCGCCATTTTCGGTCCATGGCACGCGGTATGGACGTCGAGTTTGAAGTCCTCGATGCCGAAGAATGCGCACGCCGTCATCCGCTCATCTCGACCGATAATCTTTTGGGCGGCCTGTGGGACGGAAACGACGGCGACATCGACCCCGCACAACTGTGCCAAGCGCTCGCACGCCGCGCCCGCAAGGCAGGCGCCGAAGTGTATCGCAACACACCCGTAACTGCCCTGACGCAGCACAAAGACGACACCTGGACCGTTCATACGGAACACGGCGACATCGACTGCGACATCGTCGTTAACGCTTGCGGCTACCGCGTGAACGAGGTGGGCGCGATGATGGGGGTACACCATCCTGTCACGTCGATGGAGCATCAGTATTTTTTGACCGAAGACATCCCTGCGATCAAAGATGCAGGTCACCGGATGCCGCTGCTGCGCTGCCCGATTAGCGATTACTATTGCCGTCAGGAAAAGAACGGCCTGCTGCTCGGGTTCTATGAGCAAGATTGCAAAACATGGGGCATGGATGGCATTGATCCCAATTTTGTAAATGCACTGTGCCCCGATGACCTTGACCGTGTCACCGACGTCCTGGAAGGAGCCTTTGCCCGCATGCCCGCCTTGATGGAGGTCGGCATCCACACCGTCGTCAACGGCCCCATCACCTATACGATAGACGGCGCGCCATTGGTGGGCCCTATCCCCGGTAAACGCAATGCGTTTTGCATTATTGGCTTGCGCGCAGGTTTGGGCGAAGGCGGTGGCCATGGTTGGCTGCTGGCCCAGCAAATCGTTCAAGGTGAGGCGTGCTATGACACATGGGTGATTGATCCACGCCGTTTTGCCCCCCACACGAATGTGGAATTGACAGCTTTGAAAGCGATTGAGGACTATCAAAACGAATTTCGCTTTTACTTCCCCAACGAACACCGTCCCGCAGGGCGTATGGCCAAGACCACTGCGCTGACGCCTGTGCTGGCTGCCGAGGGCGCAGAGTTCACGGTCGTGAATGGCTGGGAACGCGCAGAGTATTTCAAACCTGATACTGCATTTTCAGTGACCCATGGTTTTGGCTTTGACGAAACCTTTGATATTGTTGCAGGCGAAGTTGCCGCCGTTCAAACGGCTGTAGGGCTGGCTGAGGTCAACGGCTTTAACCGGTTCGAAATTACCGGGGCCGATGCGCCAGATTTCCTTGATCGGATGATTTGCGGACGTCTGCCGCGCAAATCGGGACGCGTGGGGCTTGCCTACTTGCTGAACCACCACGGCATGGTCAAAGGCGAAGCAACGCTGGCCAATATTCCAGCATCAGACCGCGGGCCAGATCGCATTTGGTATGGGTCTGCTGCGGCATCTGAACTACACGACATGGATTGGTTGACCGCACATTTGCGCGACGGCGAAGACGTCACAATTAAATCGTTGACGAATGACCAGACCATTCTTGTTTTGGCAGGGCCCAAAGCGCGTGACGTATTGCAAGCCGTCAGTCGCGCAGATTGGTCGGACACGGCCTTCCCTTGGCTGGCGGTGCGTGAATGTTTTATCGGTATTGCACCTGCAACGGTCATGGCGGTTAGCTTCTCAGGTGAACGGGCCTACGAGATACACGTCCCTAACGCATCGCTGTATAGCGCCTACCTCAGCCTGCGCGCGGCAGGCGAGGCCCACGGCCTCAAACTCTTTGGGGCCTTGGCGGTAGAGACCATGCGCATGGAAAAAGGGTTCCTGCATTGGAAGGCCGATCTTATCACCGAATTTGATCCTTTCGAGACGGGTCTAGACCGCTTCGTCAACCTCAAAAAAGCAGATTTCATCGGCAAAGAGGCTTTGCAACGTCGCGTGCAAAATGGACCTTCAAAAAAGCTGGCCACCCTTGTGCTGGACCATGAAACCAGCCCAGCTCATGGCGGCGCATCAGTCATGCATCAAGGACGTGTGGTCGGCACGGTCACCTCAGGTGGATGGGGGCACAGGGTCGGTAAGAACATCGCCTATGCCTTTGTGGAACCGGCACTTGCGGGCATCGACCAACACGTCACCATCGACGTTCAAGGCGAAAGTGTTTCCGCAACCGTCACGCCATCAGCGCTATACGATCCCGATATGTCTTTGTTGCGGTAAGCTTGCGCACAGCGGCTACCGTGACCAGCGCGTTTGACCGTTTTCCAGATCGGCGTGCAAGGCGCGCTTGATCGCTTCGATCCATATCGCCTCATTCGCGGGATAGGTGCCTTCGTGCCCATTCAAGCGCGTCATATACTTTGCCCCTGCATGATGCAGTCCGATCACTTCAAGATCAGCGTTCATTGCAGGGCTGCCAGAACTGCCCGGCTCTGTTGGGGTGACGTAGTGCAGACGTCTTGGGTTGGTGTCAGGACCACCGTTGTTGCAGTCGTGATCTAACAACTCGTTGTTTTGCATCGAATATGACAGGCCACGGCCACCAGGATGGCCGATGACATAGACGCCTTGCGGCGAGGTTTTATCGACCAAGGGGACAAATTTAGTGGTCGGCAGCGCAGCTACCGTTTCCGGCAAAGCAGACTTTAGACGGATCAGGCAAGCATCATGGTCCTGCGCGCTGGATGACCAGACGATGGCATCTGGCTCCAGTTCTTTCAAACCTTTGGTATCAGCATAAACCTCAAATGAGACTTCAGCTTGTTCCAGCCTTAAGGGCGGTGAGCTACGGTAGATTTCCGGCTCGGGCGAAATGACGTGATCATTGGTCAGGATCAGCTTTTCACCCGTTAAACTTGCATGAAAATCACCACCATCCACCACGAAACACGTGCCCATTCCGCGATCAAATTTCTTTGAAATCAAGCCGACAGAATTGCCGGTATCCAAGAATTTCATCATCCATCCCCGTGTACGGGGACCTTCTGCGCCGAAGACTTTTTCGAATTGTTCTTCTGGCGTATTGCGGGCGCGTTCCATCTCTTGGGACGTCAACGTCACCTGCCCGCCCGAAAGTTGTAGCTGCCGCGCCTGCAGCGACACTAGGATACCGGACCCATTTTCACCCAAGTCGTCGATATCCCAGATCTCTTGCAACTGACGGATCGTACTTGCCAGCGCAAAGGCCGAGCTTTGCTCGTGACTGGCGGCGCGCCCCATCGACCAATACGCGTCACGCCAATTTTGTTGGCCAATTTGCAATGTGCCCAAAGTTGCCCACTGCCAAAAATCGCGTGCATCCTCTGGTGTCTTTTCGATGACGGCTTGCAAATGTTTCGATATCGTTTCCGCATCCAAAGCCGCGTGCGCCTGCATGCCCAATTGTTGTGCCTTCGCCACTAACCCGACGAGGTTCGAGCCTGTCCAGTAATCTTGTTGTTCGCTTTGTGCGAATGCGGTTGCATAGTTTTCCACGGCCAAATTCAGCAATTCAGCCCTGCGCGAATGATCTGCACTGGCAGTGCCGACAAACAAATCTTTAAATGCGCGCCCCGTCAGCCCATGCGCTTGGATGCTATCCAAAGTCGGTGTACCAGACTTGCCAGTTATACGCCGCAATACATCAATCGCGGTTGAGGGCGTGTGCGTATCAATCAATGCTTGCGCCATGGACAACCTGACCGCAGGTGCGGTGTGGCCTAAACCATTCAATGTATCTGCCAGCATGTGCAGTGCGTTGAAGTATCGCGCGTTGCGAAGCGTTTTGAGCACAGCGGGATCAAATGCTGCAGCCACATCAGGGTGTGCTTTTAGCCACGCGCACAACCGTTCAATAGCGGCGAGCACTTTGTCTTCATCTTGGCTGGAAATAGCCTCATTTAATGCTTGAAGAATGTCGCTTAAGGTATTCAAAAAATACACCTATTTGTAATTCTATAAATTAAACGCCTTACGTACGGACGCCCGCAATTCTGCTCCCGACAGATATTCAATCATCGAATGCCGCCACAAGCCTCGGTTTTTCTGCGCGTGATCCTCAACAACTTTGGTACCCAGTTTTCTAAAGTCATTAGCCAGCTTTGGATCAGGTCGAGAAACTACATCAAGCCTGTCATAAACATTATACCACGCACCCGTAACCGTATCTGCAGGGAAGCCATCTGCCCGCGAATATCCTGGTGCTAATTTGTCTTGTACTTCGTCCAGCCCCAATGGGCTGCCCGCAGTGATCAGCACGTCAATAGGCGGACAATCGGAAATATTCTTTAGACAATCATAGCTTACAATCGTTCCCTGACTGTGGGCTAGAACGACGACGGGGCCACCATCCTGCCGAGCGGCCTTTACAGCGGCCACAAACCGCGATCGGATTTCGTCACGCACTTTGTAAGTGACCCCTGGACGTGGGCTGTAGGTCTTGTTGAACAAGTAATGATGCGTATCACGAACAAGAAGCTTCATGACCGGACGCTTGATAGCCCACGGCAAGGGGATGCGTTCAAGATCCTCCTCTAGTGGACCGACAGGCGCGTCTGCCATAGGCTCGTTTGGGTCGATACCATACTTTTCCAGCATCTCTTTTTGCCATGCGGCCTCGGCATCACTTTCGGCCGCTTCGCGTAGATCGATTTGATCCTCGTTTGGCACGCCTGTAGGCGCGTCCATCTCAGCAGACTCGTGACTTGCCACATCAGGATCAGCCGCGGCGTACATGACATCGGCCCAGTAAATCAGGCTGCTGCCAATTCCTTTTGAGCCCAGATTGATACCAGGCCCGCTTTCATCTTCGCGCCCTAACGTTCGGCGCCATATACGTAAAAGCTCGTCCGGCTCCGGTTTATTCGAAATACCATGGATGAAAATAAGATGTGCCATTACGCAGCCCTACACAAAACTGTCTTCGTCCTCGTAGGAGGTATCAAGCAAACGCATCATAAATTCTGCCTCACCCAAATCAACTTCACCCGACGTCGATTCAAAGCCAGGCAATCCCACAAATCCACGTAAATCGTTAAGCCGGTTCATCCACCCCTTCATGAAAACTTTCATTTTCGGACGCCGCCGCACGAGCCCTTCATAAAACACTTCGCGCTGGTCGCAGTATGCTTTCAGTGTCGCGCCGGGGTCGCAGTTTGCAACGGCTGCGGCAGTAATCGGCCCCCAAGCGCCGTCCGCTTTACACCCGACGGATTTTTGCATGAATTTAACCGCGCGCCCAACACCCATGTTCACAGCCGTGTCAAACTGCACCGTATCCAAATCAACCGCCAAATCCGGGCATTTGGCACGTTTCCAATAGCCATTTTCGTAAATGTCGTGCACTTCTTCGTCGGTGATTTTGCGCACGTCTTGAACGCCAAGACCTTTTGATGTGCGGTAGCGATCGTAAACGGCCTTAGTAACACCTTTATTTGTCGCCCCACCCGGATCGGCAGGATGGTTAACATACCCACCCTCCCAACGCAGCGTAAACTGCAAAGACGTGCTTAAACGATCATCATGTCCGGCCATATCAATCTCCTAAATGTATATAATGCCTAACTAATTTGAGCGCCTAACGCACAGGCCACGCAAACCCAGCCCAGTCAATTTCGCTCTTTTGGCGCGTTAATAAAGGTTACTATACCATAGATTGCAGGTTACATGTTTCCTAAAATACTGCAATCCAAGATTGAAAGCACATGGCTTCATTAGCCGCTTTCATGCCTTCATGCAGAGGTCTGCTCTGTAGTGGAAAGCGCCCGAACTTGTGCGATCCATTCCGTGTGCTCGCCTGATATGCAGGCCTCTACTCGTTCAGCAAGGATGGGGGTCGCCTCTTGTTTCGTCAAACCACTATAGGGGCCCGTCAGCGCCATGAAGAGGTATTTTTCATTGCGTAAAACCTCGCAGCAAGACCTGTATTTTTGCCAATTCTGCCTGTACATTCCCAGATCCTGCAGACCTTCTAAAATCAAGATCACCGCCCCCAATGCACCCGGAATAAGCGCGCTGTTTGGCTCCATCAACGACACCACAGGAATGGCTGCGGCGACAATGATCTGAATTGTTTTGAAGGTGCGGAAACTCCGTTGGGCAGAGGCGCTTTTCTTGTCATACCATCTGATCTGATCTTCCAGCCGAGGATATCCACTGTCGTCCCACTGTGTGCGTACTGTGTCAGGTTCTTGTGCTTTTGACATGCCGATTCTCTCGTTCTGAGGGTGCTGTTGCCCTGCAGTTTCGGATTACGAGTAAATAAAAACAAGGTCTTCCTTTCTACCAAGAGCCAAGCAAATCAAGCAACACAGGTGATGTATGCGATTTTGCGAAAGCAAGAACACACTATGGTTAATGCAACTAATAGTGGTTTAAGCTATAGGTAAGGTGACGATCAGACGTAGGGATATGCTATGACATCCGACGATGAACTCAGACCGGTTTGTTTCATTGCGATGCCGTTTCGCACCAAACGGGTCGTTGGCGCGCGTGACCCGGCACCATCGGAAGTCGACTTTGACGCGTTGTGGGACAAAGTATACCGCCCCGCAATTACAGCCGCGGGATATACCGCCGTGCGCGCCGATTTTGACACGGGCTCAGTCATCATAAAAGACATGGTCGAACGGTTAGCTTACGCCGATCTTGTATTGGCAGACGTCAGCCTGCCCAACGGCAATGTGTACTACGAAGTTGGCCTACGGCACGCCGCGCGCGACACAGGGTGCATTTTGTTTGCGGCGGACTGGTCACAACAGTTGTTTGATATAGAGCAATTTACCGCCGTGCGTTATCCACTCGCACAAAGCGTTGTGACAGACACCGAGGCAGAGGCCATTCAAAAGATGGTCACGGGTGCCATCCAATCCATGAAAGCATCCAAGACACCTTGGTTTGAATTTGTAGAAGATCCGCGCGGTGGCTGGTCTGGCAAAGACCAATCCGTGTTCCGCGCCGAAGCCGTGCGTCTGGCAGACTTCCAAGCAGATTTCAGAGCTATTCGGCTAGAGGGCGACAAAGCCACCCAGAAGAAAATGCTGCACGACAAAGTCAAAAGTTTGAAAGGCTCTGCATCGCTGAAACTGCCGCAAGCGGCGATTGAGATGATGATACACATCCGCGACATTGCTCAGGACTGGGACGCTTTGGTGGCTTTCATCGACGCGCTGAGCCCCGACGTACGAGCGCTTCCTGTGATGCAAGAACAGCGGCTTTTTGCCTTGTCCAATGCCGGGGACCCGGCGACGGCTGCGGCACATATGGAAAAGCTAATTGACCAAAGTGGCCCCACGCCTGAACGGCTAGGTATCTTAGGGGGCCGCTACAAGCGGTTATGGTTGGCCGCACGACAGGCGCGGTTGGACGCCGGTAAAAAGCGCCCTTCCCTGACCGAAGGTAAAATGCTGGACCGGGCGATCGACGCATACCACCGCGGCATGATGTTGGATTTCAACGCCTATTATTGCTCTTGTAATTTGCCGCTTCTGTACACGGCGCGCAACGAGGAGGACGACCTTGAACGCGCGCACCGTATTGATCATCTGGTCGTCGCAGCCTGCCAACGCGCCATTGATCTGGGCGAGGACGACAATTGGACACGCCCGACATTATTGGGGGCTGCGGTGCGTGCTCAGGATGTGAAAGGCACTGAAAAACTATTGTTGCAGGTCGCCAAAGAAGGCGCTGCCACATGGAAAATTGACACCACGATTTCAGATTTGAATGTAATGCTCGGTTTGATGGCCGACGGTCCAGACACGGATGAATTGCGCGAGATCGTCGAAGAATTAGATGAGATGCTAGAGGAATAAATAATTTAAAAGCAATATATTACAGGATTTAGAATGGCATATGAACACGATATTTTCATCAGCTACAGCCGCGTAGGTGCCACATCTTCTTGGCTGGAAAAACATCTCGTTCCCATGTTGGAGGAACGACTTAATCTGGAATTAGGCCGGCGCAGCAGCATCTTTTTTGACAAAGAGTTATCGACAGGCGGCACATGGCCTGTCGATCTGGGTCACCACCTTGGACGATCGCGGATTTTGCTTGCGCTTTGGTCAAAGCCTTTTCTGCACAGCGACTGGTGCGCACGCGAAATATCGATCATGCGCGCCCGCGAACAAAGCCTGCAACTGCGAACACCAGAGAACCCAAACGGTACAATTGCTATCTCGGTCATCCATGACGGCGAAAACATGCCCCATGAGCTGGGCATGATCCAGCAGTTTGAGATCAAAGACTATTACAACACCCGCATGACCAGAGAAAGCGCGTTGGCCGAAGCCTTGTATGAACGTATCTCGGACGAAGCGGTCAGTCTGGCACGTATGATCGAAAATGTGCCTCCTTTCCAAGAAGAGTGGCCCCTTGAGGCTGCCGATGCGTTCTTTGATGAGTTTTTTCAAAGCACGCCCATGCGTCAGACCGCACCGCCGAGGTTTTCGATATGAGCATCGTCACCTTCTATTCATACAAAGGTGGCGTTGGCCGATCCCTCGCCGTGGCCAACGTGGCCGCGCAATTGGCGCAAGAAGGACACAAGGTGCTGGTCATTGACTGGGATCTCGAAGCGCCGGGGCTTGAGGATTATTTCGATAATTTTCGCATCAATGCAGACGGGCGCGGGTTGCTGTTTTTGCTCACCAGTCGCAACCGTTTTGAGGATCACATTTGGCGCCTGACATCTATAAAAGACGACTCTGCTCTTGATTTCCTGCCGTCCGGCCGAGACGAACAAGACTACTACCCGACCCTAGAGCGGTTCAGCCAAGCAGAGTTTTTTGCCAGTGACGGAGGCGACTACCTTGAAGAGTTGCGCGCAGAATGGAACCGCCTTTATGACTATGTGCTGATTGATAGCCGCACAGGGTTAAGCGACGCAGGTGGGGTATGCACAATCCAACTGCCCGACATCGTTGTGGGCATGTTTACAGCCACGCGGCAAAGTTTCCGCGGGGTCCGCGATGTGCTTGAATTGGCACGGGTCAGCCGACAGAACCTTGCTTATACACGGCCACATTTCTCAGTGATACCAGTCGCCTGCCGATTGAACGTTTCAGATGAAAGCGACGTCGACAGATGGATGGACGAATTCGCCGACGCCATGCAGGGTTTGACGGATGATTGGCGGCCCGCCGATATGCCGACCAAAGATGTGCTTTGGAAACTGCGCGTTGAACACTCCAGCGCGCTTGTGCATGGCACCGAAATCATCGACGAGACCCAAACCGGCGGTCCCGCGCAGGCCTTGATTGCCTTTCAGCGCATCGCAGGCCTGATCCAAAGCGATCTGTCGGACCTAAGCGGATTTGAGATGATGGACGACATACCCTCTGCGCAAAAGAAAAAAGCCTTTGATGCCGATTTGGTAAACACATTGCAGGACGCCGCGGAAATGTGGGATGCCGATGTCGTCCAAGGCAGTTATGACAGGTTTCTGGAGACAGCAAAAAATGGTCCCGTCTCTGCACATGTGGCACAGGAACCCGCGCCTCCGTTGTCGTTGCCAAGCCATTCGACACACTACGATGTTTACTTTGCGCTTCCGCACGGAAGCTTTGAATCCCGTTGGGTAGAAGAATTCTTTCTGGCTCAGTTCAACACGCTTCTTGGTGCTGCGCTGGGGCGCGATGTATCCATTTACATGAACCGAAAAGAGCTAAGCGCCGTTGGGAAAGATAAAGAAGACTTCATTGAACCGCTGTTAAGATCGTCCGTGTTGCTTGCCTTTTTCAGTGGACGATTCGAACGGTTTGAACTGTTGACCGAACAGGTAGAGTTTTTTGGGGACCTGAAGGGGCAGCAATCGGTTTTTGCAATCATGTTGAGTGACGCGCGCCTGCCATCCGAGATTGAAAACGCCAGCATCGCCGATTTTAGCCCTTACTTTGTGACGGGTCGCTCTGAAAAATATAGACGCGATGCAAGCTTTTGGCGCGCATTCACAGACAAGGTTGAGGTCTTGGCAACTGCTGTTGCAGGGCAAATCCTTGATCAGGATGCAAAGCCGTCGTGACCGGCGTAGTCAAACAGCGCAAAAGAATAGGATAAGCGCAAGGCAATAGCAGGTGTGTCACAGTCACTTTTTGGCAAATTGTACCCCGGCGACAAGATAGGGGATGGCGTCTTGTTCGCTGGCATCAAAAGGGTCGCGTTAGCCGTCGATTTACCCGAATTATCAGCGCCAAGATTTGCAACTAAAGCTGTGGGCATGATCCGCCTAACGCTTAAAACAACCAAGACCGACGATGCCAGTTCCGAATTGAACAACTTGGCCCCAAACAGCATGCTAGCTGAAGAAAGGCTTTAAAAAAAACGGAACGGCTCTGTTCAAGCGCGCTCCATTGATTTTTAGAAACTCATTTACTCTGGCCGCCACTCCGCTCGGGTAAAGGCGACAAAACGGTCCCCTACCCCGCCTGCCACATTGCGATCCAGAACATCGCGCACTGTTTCGGTTCGTTTGATCGCGCGCCAGCCTGCATCAGCAAAGGTCGACCGTTTGAATACATGCTGTGATAGCAGCGGGTTGGTCAACGCTTGGCTAAAGGCATCCAGTGCGACGAAAACCAATACAAGGTTCGGCAGGGGGCTGTTGGGAACACGGTCTTCGCAAAACAGGCCTACATGAAAATCCACATCGCGCGGGCTATCGTAATGCGCAGCCAAGCTTTGTGCGACTTCCGGATCGCTTGAAATAGCCTCAAAATTGACCGGTCGGTTTTGGCTCATATAATTGCAGTAGTCCGAGAAACCCGCCAATTCGCACAGGCGGTCTTGCTCGATTGAAGCGGTTTCAATGTGCAACAAGGGCGTGGCCGTATTGCGCGGGCCAAGCTCTGCCGCTTGGGTTGCACAGATACCGGCAAAGCTTTCCAGCAAGCCCGCCTCGATCAGTAAATCGTTGTTCATGAACGTCTCGCGCACCGGCAATTTGCGCCCGCCCCACGTGATTTCGTCCGGGATAAGAGCATGCCAGCGATACAGCAAACTGAACTCTGTCGTGATCCAGTTGGGTTTGTTCCACCCCGCATTCCACGCAACGGTTGGATCGGCACGCAAGGTGAACGGCAAAGGCGATATGTGGTTGATGTAATCTTCCACCACCAGTTTGATAAAGATCACGATCACAGTATTGCGTGCCGTCTCAAACACACGTGTATCGTCCCAGCTTGGGTTGTCGGCCTCAATTTCAGCAGCCAGACGGTTGTGTTCACGCAGAAATAGCGTGTTCAGCATCGCAACCTGTGGCACCGAATTGGCCCGATCACCACCAAAGGCAAAAAGCCTATCAAGCCGCGCCTGATCAAGGCTGCTGTCGCCCATCGGCGGGTCCAAGACAGCAAACTGCGGATCCACCTCACCGTTTTTGTACAAAAACGGAGCGAATTCTTCGCCGTTAATCACCTGAGATTTCAACCGTCCTTTTTGGCCGTTTTCGTCAGACTTCAAACGCAAGGCGTGGGTCTGTTCAGCTGTGCGCCCGTACAGCGGACAAAGATCAATCTCGTGATTTGACGTGTTGCGTTTCAGCCGATCAGCTGGGGCAAGATCGCCCGGCGACAGCGCTTCGGCCTCGGTACGAATAAAACCATCCGTCAGATATTGCGCGAAAGCTGGGAACAAACAGGTCGATTTCGGACACAACCGCTGGGTATTGTCACGCCGTTCAAACAATTCGGTCAGCGCGGCAGGATCAGGTGGATTGTCCCGAGGCCGTGGCGGCAGGTGTCGCGCGCTCCATCTTTTGTCAGTCAGACCGGGCCAGCAGACATAGTTTTGTTCAGTGCTTAAGGGATGCGGGCGGAAACGTGCGCGTTTGACGACGCGATTGATAGCCCATCTATTAACCAACGCCGCCAGGGGCGGAATGGCCTCTACGATAGAAAGCAAGTTTTTTTGAAGTTCATAGGGTAAAAAGGACATGAGAAATACTCCAACATCGCTGAAACGTCAGATCAGCTTCTCGCACTTTTGCTATTTTTGCCAGTATTTGTTGAACATCCCCAACCGCTACAATCTGAGAGTGTTACCACAACGGCTTTACTTCACAGATAAAAACGCACACTGCGCGTTCTTTGCGATTTTTTGCGATGTACTACCCGCAAACAACCCGCTGATACCGCCCAAACCGCGCCGTCCGGTAACCACAAGGTCCGCACTATATAGCCCAACGATTGTCATGACCTCTTCGAACGGGTCTCCTTCGCTTGCGGTTGTGCTTGCAAGCGCGACACCCAAACTGCCCGCCCGTGCCACCGCCGCATCAATTACCGCTTCGCCCACATTTTTTTCGGGTTCTTCATGCATCTGGCGATTGCGCTCCTCTGCGTCGCGGCCTTCAAGGGCATGAACAACATGCAACTCCCCCTCGAAAGCGCGCGCGATGTGACACGCCGCGTCAAACGCCCTTTTGGATGGTTCTGATCCGTCGATCCCAACAACAATTGTCCGAAACACTGTATTTCTCCCTGCCATACATTTGCATCTAGATACACATCGGGTCGTGCTGTCTTTGTCTTAGGTCAATGTGCTGGGCTGGCTGCAACCTGCGCGACGCGCCCCGGCGGCTTAAAGAGTAGCACCCGAACAAATTAAATTAAGGCATCGGATGCGAGCCAGCATGCAACTCTGGATAGAATTCCTGAAATGTACGCAGAAAATTTTACCACGTATACGTAGCAAATTTGGAAATTTCAGACTGTTAGCGGCCAAACTGGAAAAAAAAGGTTACCAATTTCCACAAAAGGCACTATGTCGCACCTCATGTCAGAAAGTGTCGAGGTCGTCGGCACCAGTCTGCATTTCTAAGGGAGGACTATATGACTAAGAATGTAACAACGCGTCGTAACGCACTGCGGACAATCGCAGGCGCAAGTGCCGCATCGCTCGCCGCCCCGCACATCGCTGGTGCACAAGCAAATGGCACAACATGGCGTATACAGACATCGCATTCGGGCGGTATCGGCGTTCAAACCTTTCGCGAGTGGTGTGCCTCGATTGAGGAAAAGACAGATGGCGAACTGAAATTCCAAGCTTTTGGCGCGGGCGATGTTGTCGGTGACTTCCAATTGGCAGACGCGGTGAAAAACGGCGTTTTGGAAGCAATCAACCCCTTCACTATTTACTATCAGGGCATCATCCCTGCCGCGACTTTCATGACAAGCTACCCTCTGGGCCTGCGCAACCCGCACGAATGGGACGTATTCTATTACAGCCTTGGCGGCCTCGAAATCGCACGTGAACTTTTTGCAGCACAAGGCCTGCATTTCGTTGGCCCAGTGCACCACGGCCCGAACATCATTCACTCCAAAGTGCCAATCCGGTCCATCGATGACTTTGCCGGTCTTAAGATGCGTATGCCCGGTGGCATGGTTGCAGAAGTGTTTTCTGAAATTGGTGCAGAAACAACAGTTCTGCCCGGTTCTGAGATTTTTCCGGCATTGGAAAAAGGCACAATCGATGCGGCGGACTTTGTGGGCCCAGCGGTGAACTACGCGCTCGGCTTTAGCCAAGTGACAGACTATATCTCAATGGGTCCAGCCGGCTTCATGTCGCTATACCAACCGGTTGACCTGATGGACATCACCGTCGGTAAAGCTGCATGGGATGCACTGACACCACAGCTTCAGCAATTCGTCGAAATGGAAACGCACGTCTATTCAGACATGCACCACGCCGCAATCCAAGCCGCCGACCAGGAGGCGTGGAAGAAATTCGAAGCAGATGGCACAGAAGTATCACGCCTGACGCAAGACGACGTGGAGCTGATGACAGAAGTCGCTATTCCAATCTGGTTCAAATACGCAAACCGCGACAAAGACGCGGCGCGTGTGTTCAAAATTCAGTTGGACTACATGATGTCTGGCTCGTTGGGCTATGTGCGTCCAGAGCAGATCGAAGGACAAACGCTGGACCTGTAAATCGGGCTCAAACCGTAACGTCTTCCACCGCCCGGAACCGCTGGGCGGTGGCACAATTAATTCTCAAATCAAGACAGGATTGCCAGAATGCCTGGTCTCAGCTTTACGCTGCCGCACTGGCTGTATTGGGTTGGACTGATCGTGTTCCCACTGATCGCCATGGCGCTTTCGCGTCGCCCCGTACCAGCACAGCAGCAATATTCTTCCGTTCTTGGATACATGATCCTCATCGCCGGCGGTATCATCGGCCTGCATCGCTTTTACTTAAAAAGCCTACTGGGTGCGTTGTATCTGCCCGTTTTCCTTGTGATCCTGTTTTCTAATACCAACGAGCAACAAGCCCGAAACATCGAATCCAACGTGGCCAATGATGTCCGCGTGGCCGAGCGGACCATTTCGAGAGAAGGTCCTCGTCTGGAAGATGCGCGCGCCAGCCTTGAAGGTTTCCAGCAAGCCTTTGACGAAGCCGAAGAAGGATCGTTTTCCAAGCGATCTGCGGAACGGCGTCTTCAGCGGACACAAGATACAATTGAAACCAGCGAAGAACGCGTTGCCGAGGCCGAAGCTGCCCTTGCCGCTGTGGGCACAGCTTTGGAAGAGGCGACTGCTAACCGAACCTTCTGGAGTTCGACAGCCGCTTATGCGTTTTATTTGATCGTCGCGATGATGATCATTGATGCGATCTTGCTGCCCGGCATGGTTCGAAAGGCCAATGCGTCCATCGAGCACGAAGAAAAAACCGAAGCCGAAAAAGCCCTGGAGGCTGCAGAGGCCGAAGAAGGCCCCAAAGACGATCGCGAATACGCTCAAAACTGGATTGACCGGTTATCGCTGTTTTGCGGCGAATTCGTGGCGTATTGGGCCGTGATCGCGGTGTTTGTATACTACTACGAAGTGGTTGCGCGCTACGTGTTCAACAGCCCCACCAACTGGGCGCACGAAGCGATGTATCTGATGTTTGGCATGCAATATCTTATTGCTGGGTCCTACGCGATGCTGACTGAAACGCACGTGCGAGTGGACATTTTCTATGCGCCCCTCAAGCGTAAATCCAAAGCTTGGGTCGACCTTGTGACGTCGATATTCTTTTTCATCTTCGCAGGCACCTTGCTGATGACCAGCTACATTTTTGCGATGGACGCACTTGCGGTCCCCACCGGGAATTCGTTGCTGTCAGACTGGGCGCGCGGGCAAATTTCGACCACTGAAATGTTGGCAAACATTAACTTATCGCAATGGACGGATCCAAACATCCGCTGGGGCGAGATCAGCTTTAACGAATGGGAAGTCCCGCTTTGGCCGATGAAATGGGTCATGGTGATTGGCGGCCTGCTGCTTGTGCTGCAGGGCGTGTCTAAGATCGCCAAAGACGTGCAAGCGATCGCGCGGGGAGAATAAGACATGGGACTTGATATTGGAATTGAGCTTTTAACGCTCATTATGTTCGGCAGCCTTCTGGCGCTGCTGATGGCAGGCTTGCCGCTTGCCTTTGTGACCGGTGGTCTGGCCTGTGTGTTCTTGTTCATGCTGGGAGACGCACGCGCATTGAACATCGTGCCAAGCCGCATTTTCCCGTTGATGACAAACTATCAGCTATCGGCCATTCCACTCTTTATCTTTATGGCAGCGATGCTTGAGAGGGCGGGGATCATCAACGACATGTTCGATGTGATCTACAAGGTCTTGGGTGGTGTGCGCGGAGGTCTTGCAGCGGCAACCATCATCGCCTCTACCGTTCTGGCCGCCATGGTCGGTGTGATCGGGGCTGCGGTTGTGACCATGGGTATCATCGCCCTGCCCGCAATGCTGAAGCGTGGGTATGATCCAAAGATTGCGATGGGCTCCATCATGGCGGGCGGCACACTTGGCATTTTGATCCCGCCGTCGATTTTGGCTATCATCTATGCGGTTGTGGCGGAACAATCCGTGGGCGAGCTATTCATCGGTGCGGTTATTCCGGGTCTGATGCTGTCGGGCATGTACATCATGTATGTGCTGGTCCGCAGCGCGATCAACCCAACACTGGGTCCGCCCATCCCGATAGAGGAGCGTATCTCCACAGCTGAAAAGCTGCGTCTTGTTGGCAAGATGTCGGCGCCACTTGCGCTGATTGCTGTGGTGCTCGGCGTGATCTTTTCAGGCGTGGCGACCCCGGTTGAAGCGGCTGGCATAGGCACCTTTGGCGCGTTCATCGTGGCCGCGATCCACCGCAAGCTGGATTGGCCAACCGTACGCGAGGCTTGCCTTACGACGCTGAAGGCAAGCGCCATGGTAATCTGGATCATGTTCGGTGCAACGATCTTTGTGGGGCTCTATGTTCTCGAAGGCGGTCAGCAGTTCGTTCAAGACAGCTTGGCCGCGACAGGATTTGGCCCTTGGGGCATCCTGATCATCATGATGATTGTTCTGGTCGTCTTAGGCATGTTTCTTGATTGGGTTGGCATCTTGCTTTTGTGTGTCCCAATCTTTGTACCGATCATCAAGGCCATGGGGCCAGAGCCTTTCGGCATGACGGACCCTAATGACTTGGTCTTGTGGTTCGGTGTGCTTTATCTGGTGAACATGCAGATGTCGTTCCTGTCGCCGCCCTTTGGCTATGCGCTGTTTTACCTGCGCGGCGTCGCGCCACCTGAGATTCCGATGACGGACATCTTCAAATCCGCCTTGCCCTTCTTGGCATTGCAGATTGTGGCGCTGGTGATCTGTATGTTCTTTCCGCAAGTCATCACGTGGTTGCCCAACGTGGTTTACGGTTAGACCATCAAACTAATCAGCTGATACAAACGGCGGCCCTCTGGGTCGCCGTTTTGCTTTGCCCCTATTCAACCACGCGATTATTTGAGAACCTGCGCGCAAACCGCAGGGGATACAGCATAGATGACCGACAGCTACGACAAAGGAATGGCCGTACGCCGACAGGTCTTGGGCGACCCCCATGTGGATGCCGCCGAAACCGAAAAAGGCACCTTTGACACTCCTTTCCAAGATCTCATCACTCAAAGTGCCTGGGGTACTGTCTGGGCCAGCGATGCGATCTCGCTCCGCGAGCGGTCCATGCTGACCTTGGCCCTTTTGGCCGCCACAAAGAACTTTGCCGAAATTCCAATGCACATCCGCGCCACCGCCCGCACCGGGGCCACCAAGCAAGATGTCATAGAAGCCTTTCAGCATGTTGCGATTTACGCAGGCGTCCCCGCGGCCAATCAAGCAATCAAACTGGCCAAAGCCACCTATGCCGAAATGGAAAAGGAATGACCGATAGGCCGCTATATCCGCGGGACTACAGCGGGCACCCCCCATCTCTGGCCCCTGCGTATAAATCAACAATTGCCCGTGCACCCACTTCCCCCCTGTTGAAAGTGCCACAAGGTCGCGGGGCATTGTCCGGACCCACGTTTGGACACAACACCATAGCTGCGACCGACAATGACCTGCTGCAAAATCACGCCACATCAGGCGATCCAATCGGAGAACGTATTATAGTGCACGGGCGGGTTTTAGATGAAAGCGCGCGCCCCCTTCCCCAGACACTTGTGGAAGTTTGGCAAGCCAATGCGGGGGGACGCTACAGACATAAAAACGACAGCTACCTTGCGGCATTGGATCCCAATTTTGGCGGATGTGGACGCGCCGTGACAGACGCCGATGGCTGCTATTGCTTTCACACCGTGAAACCCGGCGCATACCCATGGCCAAACAGCGAAAATGCATGGCGCCCACAGCACATTCACTTTTCAGTCTTTGGCACCGCGTTTGGACAGCGTTTAATCACGCAGATGTATTTTGAGGGTGATCCACTAATCGACTTGTGCCCGATTGTGCAATCTATCCCGGACCCTGCTGCAGTCTCTCGGCTCGTTGCGCGATTGGATATGGGGGCCACCAAACCCTTTGACAGCATTGCATACCGGTTTGACATCGTATTGCGCGGGCATCAGTCAACACCTTTTGAAAACCGCCCCGAAGGGAACTGACCATGCGGCACGTCGACAAGACACTGCGCGAAACGCCTTCGCAAACAGCAGGGCCTTATGTGCATATTGGGCTGATGCCTCAGCATGCAGGCCTTGAGGTTTTGCCCGATGACCTTGGTCAGATCATCGCATCCAGTACTGTGCCTGGTCATCGTATTACCGTGTCTGGCTGCATTTTTGATGGCTTAGGCGTCCCCGTCACTGACGCCCTAATCGAAGTATGGCAAGCCGATAGCACCGGGACTTACCCCGGCCAAGGCGCGGTGCCTGAGGGCTTTCACGGTTGGGGCAGATACGCGCCTGACGTTGAAAGCGGAGTGTATTCATTTCAAACAATAAAACCCGGCACTGTGATACAGCCGGACGCTCGTGTCGCAGCCCCCCATCTGAATATCTGGCTGATCGCACGCGGCATAAACATCGGGTTGCACACGCGACTTTATTTCGACGACGAAGTTTCAGCCAACGCAAATGACCCGGTACTTGCTCAGGTCAGCGATACATCGCGTCAAAGCACATTGATTGCCATGGGAAACGGCACGGACTACAGGTTCGACATTCGTTTGCAGGGGGACGGGGAAACCGTGTTTCTAGATTTCTGAAACGCCCTGAGAAACCGTGCCCAAATATGCCGCGGCACCTTTCAGGGCTGCATAGTCATCTTGCACCACAGATATCCCAAAATCGTCCATAAAGCTTGCAAAGCGACCTTTGTCACGAAATGCCTTGTTAAACTCAAACAGTTCAAAATAGGGCGCAATGGCCCCCGACAGCCCGCCTACAAAGTAAATGCCTCCAAAGGGCAATTGGATCAAAGCAAGGTTACCCACGACCATTGCTGTAAGCTCAGTAAAGTACCGCACAGTCGCAACAGCGACCGGGTCAGACCGCGTTTCACACGCCTGCATTACGTCAGCTGAATTCAACGTGCGGTCTTCACCGGCTTCGGCTGACAGGAAATCGTAAATCCTTGCCAACCCACGACCCGACAGAACGTCGTCGATGGCAGCAAACCCGTGCTTGGCTGCGATATAATCACAAAGTCTTTTGTCGCGCGCGTCTCTGACGGGCATATTGGCGTGTCCACTCTCAGAGGTAGAAACATACGGCCCGCTTGGCGTCATAAAGACTGCTGATGCGTTGA
Organism: Roseobacter sp.; assembly: GCA_045104955.1. Taxonomy (GTDB): domain Bacteria; phylum Pseudomonadota; class Alphaproteobacteria; order Rhodobacterales; family Rhodobacteraceae; genus Roseobacter. The sequence goes on along the minus strand of JBGCDB010000004.1, from coordinate 39,100 downwards.
AACCTGTGCCCAAGTTCACCACCAGCTTTGCGGCACGGTCGGCTGCAACGGGTGCCGTTTTAACAACCAATAGATCCGCCTCGGCCACATGATCCAACGCATATCCTTGCGCCTGCAAATCATTGAGCAACGCCACATTTTGGGCGCCGGTAGCCGCGCGCAAAGTAGGCTCGTCAATGGCCCAGTCCAGATTGGTTAGGCGCCCTTTGCCATCACGCACGGGCCCCGCCACAGCAACACAGGCAGCACGTGGCGTAACGCCATCTTCGGCGGCGCGGTATTCGCGCAAAACAGCATCCAAGCTTTCATTTTCCGCATTACGGTAGCGGCGTATTGTCGACGTCAAAACGCGCGTTCCATCGCTTAGGGCGACACGCGTGTTTGTTCCGCCAATATCGGCGACTAAAAAGTATTGATGCGAAGGATGCGCCATAAAAGTAGCCCGACCATGAATTGCCAGACAGGTCCGACAACAGTTAGCGTTAACACGTCATACGGTCGACGTGATACGAGGTCAACGCAGCTTTGAGCTAAGGCGACCGCTTTTCCGGCGCTTTTGTATCCCCTGATCCGTCCTGCGGAAACCACTTTTCTGGCATATCAGGGAACCATTGTGGGTATTTTGGCATAATTGCGTGAAACTCGGGGCTGGCAAGAAAACGATCAAGCCACTGGTGCAGTTTCGTCCAGTCACGCGCATCAAACCAAGTTTTATCGATAAATGCGAACTGACGTACAAACGGAAGAATTGCGAAATCTGCCAGCGTGGGACGCCCAAAAATCCACCCGTCTATTTGGCGATCCAAATCATCCAAAAAGGCACATGCGCGGATACGTTCAAGCGCTGTGTTGCTGGACGGGTAACGCGTGGCATATTTTGTTCGATCAAGAGAGTGCTTGAAGGGGCCGTCGCAACGTTCAATCCACTGCCATCCTTCGCTAGGCATGTCTAACCACCCCTGCGGATCGTTTTGACGCAAAGCCCAGACCATGATCTCAAGACTTTCGTCGATTGCTCCTTGTGATGTGACCAAACACGGTACGGTCCCGCTGTCGGAAACTTCGAGAAATGCGGCTGGCTTTTCGCGCAGCACCACTTCGCGTAGCGCCACTGGAATACCGGCCGCAACCAGCGCCAAACGGGCGCGCATCGCGTAGGGGCAACGTCGAAATGAATACAATATTGGTGTCATGATACAGCTACAGTAAGCAGCCTAGCCCTCTGTAACAACTCGCTAAATTTGCCTGCGCGCAAACTTGCTTTTTGGTGCATCCCGATCAGAGGAAAACCGCCGGGTCACTGTGCCGCCAACGGCATGCGCGCCAATTCGCATTGCGTCCAAAGTTCGCCAAGCGCGCCGATCAACTTGTCTATATCGTCTGAGCTATGCACCGGCGACGGCGTAATACGCAACCGCTCTGTCCCTTTGGGAACTGTAGGATAATTGATCGGTTGAATATAAATACCATGGTCCTGCATCAGGATATCCGAGATGTATTTGCATTTGTTCGGGCAGCCTACCATTACCGGAATAATGTGGCTTGAGTTGTCGACATGCGGAATACCCAAGCGGTCCAGGCGCGCGCGCACTTGGGCAACTTTTTCTTGATGCATTGCGCGTTCGTGGGTCGACGTTTTAAGATGTCGTACGGACGCCGCAGCCCCTGCAGCAACAGCAGGTGGGAGCGCCGTGGTAAAGATAAATCCACTGGCAAAGCTGCGAACGAAATCGCACAGATCACGGGACGCGGCAATGTAGCCGCCCATAACCCCAAAGGCTTTGCCCAGTGTCCCTTCGATCACGGTCAACCGGTCCATGACGCCATCGCGCTCTGCAATGCCGCCACCGCGCGGACCGTAAAGACCCACCGCGTGAACCTCGTCGAGATATGTCATGGCGTTGTATTTATCGGCGAGATCGCAAATCTCCGCTATCGGTGCGATATCGCCATCCATGGAATAGACGCTTTCGAATGCTATAAGTTTTGGCTGATCGATACGTAAACTTGCCAGTTTTGCCTCCAAGTCAGCCAGATCATTATGCGCCCAGATCAAACGCTCCGCTTTAGAATGACGGATACCTTCGATCATCGACGCATGGTTCAATGCATCTGACAAGACCACGCAATTGGGGATACGCGCGGCTAAAGTGCCCAAAGCTGCCCAGTTTGACACATAGCCAGATGTAAACAGCAGCGCATCATCTTTGCCGTGTAGATCGGCAAGCTCAGCCTCTAGCTGCACATGATCGTGCGTCGTGCCTGAGATGTTACGCGTCCCGCCTGCCCCGGCACCGCAACGATCCAAAGCTTTGTGCATTGCTTCAAGAACCGACCAATGCTGGCCCATGCCCAGATAGTCGTTCGAACACCAAATCGTAACCGGACGGGTATCGTGCTGCCGGTGGTGATCTGCTGCAGGAAAAGCGCCGCATCTCCGTTCAAGTTCGGCAAAGACGCGGTAGTTCCCGTCGTCGCGTAGCGTGTTCAGGGCTTGTTTAAAAATATTCTCGTAGGACACTGACACGCATTTGTCTCCCTTGTGCGGTGCTGACTTGGACGAGGCGGAACACCATTGCGCGCACCCCTCACGTGTCTTTGGTGACATAGCAAAACAGACTACACTTTGATCGAGATCATAAAACACACAGTGTTACTGCAGATCAGAGGCCGCACCGCACAAAGGTTCAGCTGCGTTCAATCACACCAGTGCTGGATATGCTTAGCACATCGCCAGTTGCAAACGGCGGATCTGGGAGCAGCAAAACCGGGATATCCGTCCAACCCATTTGCTGCGCGACAACAACACCCATGGGCAAAATCGCGTCGCGCTCCCCCAAGATCATCGCGCGAGGGTGCAGGTTTTTATACAATAGCTCAAGCATGATAGCCGAAGAACTGCTTGATCCTACAAGTCTGGGCAGCACAAGCACGGTATCGTGGATAAGCATACCGCACTGCGGGTGACCCACCACAGTTATAGCGGAGGTTTTGGGATCAACGCCGCCCCAAAAGCTGATGGGTGCTTCAAGATACAACACCGAACCGCGGGCAGAACCTGCCCATAAAACCTCTGCCTGCCAACTCAAAGGAAACGCCCCGATGACAGTTTAACCCGCCCGGCCTGTGCGCTGGCAACACAGTCCGCAAGGCAGGCAAACACTGGCGTATACCCCGTATTTGGCGTGGCATAATGGGCAAATTTGGCCGAATTAGTCATAAGAACACCGCCTGTTTCTGGCAAAATCGGCGTCACTACAACACAGGTATCCACGACGAGAACAGCGCCCAAGTCTTTTAACGCTTCATCGCTTCCATCAAGTTTTAGGTCCTGTAGCGTGTGGCGGCCCAGACAGATATAGACCGGTACGTCAAACGCCGTACCACCTGCCAATTCCAACACTTGCCGACATTCGGTCGCCGAAAAATGTGGGCTTCCCAAGGCGACGGCATCAAGCTGATCCGATCCTGACTGTGTCAGCGTTGCATAGGCCTCTTGGATCATCTGAGCGGAGATTAGGACTGTTTGGTGGGCAGGTTCATTGCCGAGCGCTGCGTCCAATGTGGGTGCTTCGGGTGTAACACCTACCACGTGGATCAGCCCAACCGCACCCGTCGATGCAGCCCCTGCGCACATCGCTTTAAGGGCGTCTTCGTCAGGGGCACCGAGAATACCAGTCACGGCACAAACCGACGCACCAGCCAATCGCCCCAACAGCGCGCCAAGTACGGGAAAGAACACCTCATGGGCCTGCCACAAAACTGGCACTGTGCTGATATCACATACGATCTGCGCCTTGCGGTTTTCAACAAGGTGTAACCCATAGTGTGGTGCGCGCCCCGTGATGGCACACGCGATATCCAAAAAATCTCCATAGCGATTGGTGCGCGCGCCCAAAACACTATTGCAAAAGGCAACAGCATTGGATTCGCCCCACGCCACCTGAGCCCCCAAATCGGGTCGCGCGCCCGCCTGATAGGGCGCGCAGGTCCAGCTGGGGCGGCATCCCATCCGTTCATGCGCGACCATCAACCGATACGCCATCTTTCGCGCTTCCCCTTGCAGCTGCGATTGCGCAGGATCAAGCAGATTTAACGCACCAACATTTGTGGTTGTTGGAATGTTCACCTGCGCACCCAAGTCAACAAGTCTTTCGCAAAACAGCGTGCCAGATGTCCCATGATAAAGGCACCCATCAATATGCGCAGACGTCACGGGCACCAACCTGTCCGCGCCCAGCATGCGCGCGGCCTCTACGACTACGGTCATCGCCATACGGTCACCGGGGCGCCCCACGTCGCCAGATAAAATCGCAGTTTCTGTTTGTGTAAGCTGCACACCACGGCCCGTTGGTTTTGCCTATGTTTTGCAGACTGCACAGGAAGCGTGCAACAGACAAGCACTACCAAGACGGCCGCACACCACAGACAGGACGCAATGTCGCATTTGGGCCGATCCACGTCCGCTTTCAGATGCGCACCCTTTTCATCTGTGCCATCTTTGCCGTGAAAGGATTCTGTCATGCGCTTTTCCGGATTTCGCGTCATCAAAGAAGCCCTCACCGGCCACAAAGGGTGGGGCACACAATGGCGCGACCCAGACCCGCAACCGCACTACGATATCATCATCATCGGCGGCGGCGGGCACGGGCTTGCCACGGCATATTATCTGGCTAAGGAATTTGCGCATAAAAAAATCGCTGTGTTGGAAAAAGGCTGGATAGGCGGTGGCAATGTCGGCCGCAACACCACCATCATCCGGTCTAACTACCTGCTGGACGGAAACGAGCCTTTCTACGAATTCTCGTTGAAACTTTGGGAAGGGCTTGAGCAGGATTTCAATTACAATGCGATGATCAGCCAGCGCGGAATTCTAAACCTCATTCACAGCGACGCACAGCGTGATGCCTTTATCCGGCGCGGCAATGCGATGATCTTGAATGGGGCGGATGCCGAACTGCTAAGTGTGGATCAGATCCGCGCGCGGTATCCGTTTCTAAACTTTAATGACGCGCGGTTTCCGATCAAAGGGGGGTTGGCGCAGCATCGCGGTGGCACTGTTCGGCATGACGCCGTTGCGTGGGGTTTTGCCCGCGGAGCGGATAGTCGCGGCGTCGATATTATCCAGAACTGCGAAGTCACTGGGTTTCGCATTGAAAACGGCACATGCCTAGGGGTCGAAACCTCGCGCGGGTTTATTGGTGCAAACAAGGTTGGATGCGCTGTGGCAGGGTCATCGGGGCGACTGATGGCCAAAGCCGATATGCGCTTGCCCATCGAGAGCCATGTCTTGCAAGCCTTTGTATCTGAAGGATTAAAGCCTGTTCTACCAGGTGTTGTAACATTTGGGGCGGGGCATTTCTATTGCAGCCAATCTGACAAAGGCGGGCTTGTTTTTGGTGGCGATGTTGATGGGTATAATTCTTACGCGCAGCGCGGCAACCTGCCTGTGGTCGAAGACGTTTGCGAAGGCGGGATGGCGATCTTTCCGATGATTGGCCGCGCGCGGCTTTTGCGCATGTGGGGCGGGATCATGGACATGTCGATGGACGGCTCGCCCATCATCGACCGCACGCACATTAATGGGCTCTATTTCAATGGCGGCTGGTGCTACGGCGGGTTCAAGGCCACGCCTGCCTCGGGCTATTGCTTTGCCCATTTGCTGGCCAAGGATGCCCCTCATCCGGTGGCCACAGCCTACCGGTTTGATCGCTTTGAAAAGGGCTTAATGATTGACGAGAAAGGGGTGGGCGCGCAGCCCAATTTGCACTGATGATTATTGATCACCCTCTGCTAGGCCCGCGTGACAGCGCCGAATTCACTTATATGGGCGATGCTGCGCTGATCGAACGGCCTGATGCCCAATCCCCAACGGCGGCGCAGGATTTCTACGCCTATCAATACCTGCGCGATAACCCCGCAGGGCTGCACAAAGAGCTTTGGTATCATGAGGCTGGGGACCGATCTTGGCTGGTGGTCACCCGCGATACCGTCACGCATGAAATCACCTCCGTTGAGCTGGCCCGCGACGTGGCTCGTGCGAAAGGGCGAAGTAAATGACCCAATCCCACCGGATCGCAGGCGGGCAGATCGACCGCTCTACCACGCTGAAATTCAATTTTGATACCCAGGAATACACTGGTCATCCGGGCGATACGCTCGCCTCAGCGTTGATCGCCAATGGCGTGCAGTTGATGGGGCGATCGTTCAAATATCATCGCCCACGCGGCGTGTTGACGGCGGGTTCTGAAGAACCCAACGCGCTGGTCGAACTGCGCGGCGGGGCACGCCAAGAACCCAACACCCGCGCCACCACGGCTGAGCTGTACAACGGGCTTTGGGCCAAAAGCCAAAACCACGTAGGATCGCTTCGGTTTGACCTTATGGCGGTGAACGATCTGTTCAGTGACTTTTTGACCGCAGGCTTTTATTACAAAACCTTCATGTGGCCCGCTGCGTTTTGGGAAAAGCTGTACGAGCCGATTATACGGCGCGCTGCAGGTTTGGGATCTTTGTCCGAACGCCCAGACCCCGACGCCTATGACAAAGGGTTCTTGCACTGCGATGTGCTAGTCATCGGGGCGGGGCCCGCGGGTCTTATGGCTGCGCTGACGGCGGGGCGTTCGGGTGCAGATGTGATTCTGGCCGATGAAGATTTCCGCATGGGCGGCAGGCTCAACAGTGAAACGCACGCGATTAACGACAGTGACGGGGCCGCGTGGGCGGCATCTGCGGTAGGTGAGCTTTGTGCCATGCCCAACGTGCGCCTCATGTCGCGCACAACTGTCATCGGTGCATTTGATCATGGCATATACGGCGCGGTTGAACGCGCCAGCGACCACCTGTACGCACCGGATGCGGGCAAACCGCGCCAAATTCTCTGGCGCATTTACACGCAGAAAACGCTGCTTTGCGCAGGCGCGACGGAACGGCCCATCGCGTTTGAAAACAACGACCGACCCGGTATTATGCTGGGCTCAGCAATGCGCAGCTACGTCAACCGCTTTGCGGCAACACCTGCACAACGGGTTGCGGTGTTCACCAATTCCGACGAGGGGCACCAGACCGCACGAGATCTCACCGCAAAAGGCGTGCATGTCGCAGCTGTCATAGACATCCGTCGCGATGCACCAGCAAGCACCGAATTTGACGTTCTGCAAGGCGCGCAAATCATCGGCACTAAGGGACGGCTTGGCCTGCGCCAAATAGCGATACGCCGTGCAGACGGATCGACCAACACCATTGAATGCGGCGCGCTGGCTGTCTCAGGCGGGTGGAACCCCAACGTGCACTTGACCTGCCACCAACGGGGGCGCCCGCAGTGGAATGAAGGTATCGCAGCTTTCATGCCGGGCGCCGACTTGCCCGCGGGCATGATCGTGGCAGGTGCCGCCCAAGGTGCATTCTCGACCACGGCAGCACTGCGCAGCGGCATGGATGCGGCGCGTAAAGCACTCGAGCTCGAAGGCCCTACCCCCGATTTGCCAAAATCCGAGGATGCCCCCGTCACGATTGCGCCGTTTTGGCACGTCCAAGGGGCCAAGCGCGCATGGCTCGACCAGCAAAATGATGTCACGGTCAAAGATGTGAAGCTCAGCCATCAAGAAGGGTTCCGATCGGTCGAGCATCTCAAGCGGTACACCACGCTTGGCATGGCCACTGACCAAGGCAAGACGTCGAACATTGGCGGGCTCGCGATCATGGCCGAACTTGCAGGCAAGGCGATCCCAGAGGTCGGCACAACCATCTTTCGCCCACCCTATACACCCACAGCAATCGGTGTATTCGCAGGGCGATCTGTCGGCAAGGAATTCCATCCCACCAGAAAAACACCAAGCCATACCTGGGCCGAAGAACAATGTGCTGTCTTCGTAGAAGTGGGCAACTGGATGCGTGCGCAGTGGTTTCCACGGCCAGGAGAAACCCATTGGCGCCAAAGTGTTGACCGCGAGGTGCTTGCCACTCGCGCGTCGGTGGGGGTTTGCGATGTAACGACCTTGGGCAAGATTGATGTGCAAGGGACGGATGCAGCGGCATTCCTGAACAAGCTTTATTGCAACGGGTTTGCGAAACTTGCCGTTGGAAAAACCCGCTATGGGCTGATGTTACGCGAAGACGGCATTGCAATGGACGACGGCACAGCCGCCCGCCTTGCCGAAGACCATTTTGTCGTCACAACCACGACTGCGAATGCAGTCAGTGTCTACCGGCACATGGAGTTTGTCAGCCAATGCCTCTTTCCTGATATGGATGTGCAACTGATTTCAACCACCGAAGCTTGGGCACAATATGCAGTCGCCGGGCCGCGGGCGCGGGATCTCTTGCGCAAGATCGTTGACCCGGCGTTCGATATCTCCAACGACATGTTTCCCTTCATGGCCTGCGGCAACATCACCGTATGCGGCGGCCTGCGCGCGCGACTGTTCCGTATTTCCTTTAGCGGAGAGCTTGCCTATGAAATAGCTGTTCCAACCCGCTATGGCGATGCATTGATCCGGCGGATCATGCAGGCTGGCAATGAATATGACATCACCCCCTATGGGACTGAGGCTTTAGGGGTTATGCGGATCGAAAAAGGTCACGCGACAGGCAACGAGCTAAACGGGACGACCACAGCGCTAAACCTTGGCATGGCGCGGATGGTTAGCACCGCCAAAGACAGCATTGGGTCTGTTTTATCCCGGCGCGACGGGCTGAATGCGCCAGATGCTTTGCGTCAAGTGGGCTTGAAGCCTGTGAACCCAACCGACATGGTCCCCGCAGGCGCGCATTTGATGAACGCAACCGGCCCCGTTGATGCCTCTCATGACCAAGGCTATGTGACATCGGCCTGCTATTCCCCTAATTTGGGCCATCACATTGCTTTGGCTTTCGTCAAAAATGGCCACGACAGACTGGGCGAAACCATGCGGCTTGTCAGCCCGCTGACAGGGGTTGAGACGCTGGTAGAACTGGTCAGTCCGCATTTCATTGACCCTCAAGGAGACCGGCTGCGTGCATGATCTTGCCCCCCTAACCCCGCTTGGGTCTGCCAAGCCAGAGCGCATTAAAATTGGCGCGGTCACGATAAGCGAAAATCCTGCCCTTGGACTGGCGTCTGTTGCAGCGCGCCTTGGTCATGAGGCGGCAGTGACCAAAACCCTGCATGGGCTCTTGGGCGCCGCACCTCCTGCACCGAGCAAAGCCACGCTAAACGAACCAATGTCAGCAGTCTGGATTGGCCCAAATCAGTGGCTGATCATTGCACCTTTTGAGACGCATGAAGATTTGGCATCCACGCTGGCGATAAAACTGGCAGGAACGGCATCCGTCACGGAGCAATCTGACGGCTGGGCCACGTTTGATCTTTCGGGCCCTACCGTTGTAGAATTGTTGGAGCGGCTCTGTGCTGCACCCGCGCGTCGAATGTCCCACGGCGATGCGCAACGCAGCGTCATCCACCACATGGGCTGCTTTGTGATCTGCGAAAAAGAACAGCACCGTTTTCGCGTAATGGGCCCACGGTCTTCGGCAGGCTCGCTGCACCACGCAGTCCTGACCGCAGCGCACGCGGTATCGTAAAAAACAGACATTCGCGTCGCACTGAAGATAGAAAGATACGCCATGACCGTCAAAGCGACCCTGATCGGATACGGCGCAATCGCACGTGAAATATGCGCACAATTTCAAACGCACGACAGCGTGCATATTAAGCAAATTCTGGTCCGCCCCGCACGCGTGAGCGCCGTTCAATCACAAGTGTCGCCAACAACCACGGTCATCAGCGACGTGGCACAAATAGAGACAGACATCGACATTGTGCTGGAATGCGCAGGCCACGAAGCGGTGTTCGCCTATGCAGCCCCGATCCTGGAACGCGGAATCCGGTTTGGGATTGTTTCAGTGGGCGCAACGGCGGATCAAGCCCAATTTGATCGGCTCAAACAAGCGCAGCAAAAAGCAGGGGCGCAATTGATCGTCTTGCCCGGAGCGATTGGAGGCATTGATGCGCTGGCCTCTGCGGGCCCGCGTCTTAAAACCGTACGATACATATCACGCAAACCACCGCTCAGCTGGCGCGGGTCGCCGGCTGAAGACACATTTGACTTGTCAGCACTGACAGACCCCACTGAAATCTTTACAGGGACAGCACGCGAGGCCGCGTTACGCTTTCCAAAGAACGCCAATGTTGTCGCGACGGTTGCGATGGCGGGCATCGGATTTGAAAGCACCCGCGTATCTTTGATGGCAGACCCGGCTGCCAATGGGAATTCGCATCAGATTATCGCCCAAGGGCCGCTTTTTGATTTGGACTACACGACCAAAGGCGCTGCGTTGCACAGCAACCCAAAGACATCTGCTCTCACAGCTTATAGTGCCGTGCGTTTACTGCGCAATTTAGGCAGCGGCATCGTCGTTTAATACTAAGGCCGATAGGCTTTCAACCAGTCCAGCGTATCGTCTGTAGGCGTGTCTGATTTGTATTCAGCACCAAGTGGTTTCACCCATTTCAAATCGGCAATCGTCTGAAAAATGTGATCAAAATTGACCTCCCCACCGACAGGAGGACCACGATCCGGCACCCGCGCAAACTGGATATGACCAATTATAGGCATCAGCTGTGCCAACCTATGGGTCAGATCACCTTCCATCAGCTGCACGTGATAGCAATCAAACATCAGCTTTATGTTTGGCCGGTCCACGCGGCTTATAATCTCTTTGGCATGCTGTGTAGTACTTAAGAAATACCCCGGCGCATCATAATGATTTAATGGCTCAATCAATATTGCAACACCTAACGGGGCGGCCTTGTCGCAGGCATAGATCAAAGCATCCACAAAGCAGTTTTCGGCAGCAGCGCCCTGTGCAAACCCCGCCATCACGTGAATGTTCTGCGTACCTGTCGATTGCGCATATAAAAGGGCTTGATCAATCGCCGCGCGAGCTTCGTCTTCACGGCCGACCAGTGCAGACAGGCCATTTTCGCCCGCGTCCAGATTGCCTCGTGATGTGTTTAACCCTAGCATCGACAACCCAGTTTCGGCCAACGCAGCGGCGACATCCTCAGCGGGGATGGCGTAGGGCCAGTGGCATTCCACCGCATCAAAACCAGCCGCTTTTGCCGCCCGAATAGCGTCAGGTAAGGGTCTGTCATTCCACAAGAAACCTAAATTCGCCGAAAACTTCATCAGTCATCCCAATCTACATTAAAGTGCGTAATGATATCTTTGATTTCAGCAGCATTCAGCATCCGAGGGTTCATGCCCTGTAGCATTAAAGCCAGACGCGCGGTGTCTTCCATCTCTTCGATCGCATTGCATGCAGCCTCGATGTCTTTGCCCGCAACGACTGGCCCGTGATTAGCCAGCATTACGGCACTGCGTTTGCCTGCAAGGCTACGCACAGCCGCCCCCATCGCCGGGTCACCGGGCCTGAAAAACGGCAACATTTTTACTTTGCCCAGTTTCATGATCGCATAAGGCGTCATCGGGGGTAAAAAGTTGTCTTCATCGACACCGGGCAGCATGGATAGGGCCACAGAATGGCATGAATGCAAATGAACTACGGCCCCCGCAGTAGATCGCGTCTCATAAAACGCAGCATGCAGCGGCATTTCTTTGGTAGGTGGATCACCATCTATCAAGCCACCGGAGGCATCAAATCGGCTCAGCCGTCCGGGATCAAGCCTGCCAAAACTGGTGCCCGTTGGAGAGACAAGCAACCCACCATCCGCCGTACGCGCCGAGATATTTCCAGTACTGCCACCCGTCAGCCCGCGATCAAACATCGACTTCGCAAGCAAGCACATCTGTTCACGCAGAGCCGCTTCGGTGGTCATTTGCTCTCCAATACGTGTAGGGCTTTTGCAAAAAAGTCTTCGTCCCCGAAATTGCCAGACTTGAGCGTAAGCGCGATTTGGGCCGCACCGCTCTGGCAATAGGTCCAAGGCACGCCAGGAGCGATTTCCGCACCAATGGTCAGTTTCGACACACCCAGCGCCTTGGTCACAGCGCCCGAGGTTTCACCGCCCGCGACAACAAACTGGCCTGCGCCCGCGTCTTTTGCGGCGACAGCAAGGGCGGCAAGCGTTTGCTCTACGATCTCCCCCGCGGCAGAAACGCCAAGTTTTTCCTGTGCTGCGCGCACCGCATCCGGTTCAGCGGTCGCGTAGACTATCGGAAAATTCTTGAGCGATTGCGCGGCCAGCCAGTCCAGCGCCGCTTGCGGGCCTTCCGCCGCAAGGGCCAAAGGGTCAAGCCGCAAACTAGGTGCGTTTTGTGCATACTGTGCGACCTGCCTGCGCGTCATGGCGGAACAACTGCCTGATAGAATAACGCCAGACGCAGGAACTGTGGGCGGCGCAAATGCACCAGCAGCAGACGTCAACGCGCCATCCGCCAGATAAAGCGCGGGAAGCGGCATGGCCACGGCACTTCCTCCGGTCATCAACGCCATGTCCTTGCAGGCCTGCGCGATAACGGTCAAGTCTTCGTCGGCGACAGCATCAATAACCACATGCGCCACACCTTGGGCAGCCAACGACCTTAGCTGCGCCTGCACTGCGGTGTGGCCTTGCGCAACCGTCAACCGATCCACAAGCCCTACGGGCTTTGTGACCTGTGGTTGCAACAGCCGCATCAGGTTACTGTCCCGCATTGGGGTCAAGGGGTGGTCCTTCATCGGGCTTTCCGCCAAGGGTTGCTGGCCCACGAAAAGGTTGCCCATAAAAATCGACCGCCCGTTTTCTGGGAACGCGGGACAATAAACGGTTTGTTCTGCACCAATATCCGTCATCAGCGCCTCGGCCACGGGCCCGATATTGCCGGTATCAGTGCTGTCGAAAGTTGAACAGTATTTCCAAAAAAAACGTTTAGCGCCCGCCTGTTGCAGCCATTTTAATGCGGCCCGGCTTTCTGCGACAGCCTCGGCAACTGGCGCTGTCCGACACTTCAACGCAATAACTTCAAAGGCGGCCGTATCCTGTGGCGGCGTATGCGGCACGCCGATGCGTAAAGACACCGGCATCCCAGAGCGCGCCAGCAAACCGGCCAAATCCGTGGCCCCTGTAAAGTCGTCCGCTATAGCGCCAAGTACCGTCTTCATCTGTCAATCCTTCGTCGTGTTTTCAGTCTTGTCCCGGCAGCTTCAGGCCCGCATTGCGCGCGTAGACTTTTGCAACCGCTGCATCGTCTTCGTGGCCTAAACCTTGGCCAGCGGCCGCAATAAACTGCTGCAGAGCTGCTGCTGTGATCGGCGCGCTAAACTGAGCGGACTTGGCGATATCCAGCACGATGCCCAGATCCTTGGGCCAGATGTTCACAGAGCTGTGCGGCGTGTAATCCCCGGACACAATGTGTGGTGCGCGGTTCTCGAGCATCCAACTGGAGCCTGCGCATTTGCTTATGACCTCAACGAATTTGTCTGGTGCCACGCCTTGCGTCATACCAAAGGTCAACGCCTCGGCCATCGTTGCAATATGGACGCCCGCTAACAACTGATTGACAGCTTTCATCGCCGATCCGGCGCCCGCCTGCCCCCCAAGCTCGAATACAGTTTCCGAAATGCTGTCGAGCACGGGGCGCGCTGCATTAAACGCCGCGTCCGATCCCGATGCCATTATCGACAATTGACCTTGTGCAGCTTTGACCGACCCACCAGAGATTGGCGCATCAAGGTAAAATACCCCCCTTTCAGCACAGCGTTCGGACATATCACGCGCAAAGGCGGGCGGCACTGTCGCACAAGCAATCACAACAGAGCCAGATTTGAGGTGGCCCACGACACCCCCATCGCCAAACAAAACGCTTTCTGTTTGCGCGGCGTTTAAAACCACAACAAGAACCGTATCAAGATCTGCTGCGATGTCTGGCACAGTACCTTCTGAGCCACCATCAGCAATGAACTTGGCCATTTGGGTTTCATTCACGTCAAAACCATAAACCTCATGCCCACCGGCCAAAGCGGATTGCGCGATGCCGTATCCCATGGAGCCCAAACCAAAAACTGCTGTTTTGCACGCTGTAGACATCGGTGCGTCTCCCTTATTTCTGAGTTACCGCATACATAGTGTGACTGCGCCGGATTGTCTGCTGAATTCGCAGTAGGCCGTCGCCTTAAACATGGCGTAGCTTGTGTTGTTCCAATAGCGACACCAGAGTTTTCCGCGCTTGGGTCCGGTGCGCGTGATGCGTGTTACGAGCGGTCGTACTATCGCCCCTCATGATGGCATTCAGCACTTGGCGATGGTCCATGTTCGAGGCAATTGGCGCAGGACGCATGAATAACGTCACAGCTTTGGCGCGGCGCACTTGGTCTTCCATCATCGCGACAACGGAAATAATGCGGGCGTTGTCGCTCAGTCGCACAAGCTCTTGGTGAAAGATGTCATCTGCCTTTGCCCAGGCCTCTCTGTCCGAGACGTTGAGGGCCGCATCCATGGCCTCGACTGAACGGCGCAAATTCCTGAGATCATGGGCATCAAGACCTCGGTTTGCCGCCAATTCTGCCGCGCGGCTTTCCAGTTCGGTCAGCACATCATATATGTCCGCCATATCTTTTGGGGAAACTGGCAGCACTCGCAAACCACGACGTGGTCTGACCTCCACCAACCCTTGCCCTTCCAGCGTTAACGCGGCTTCTCGGATAGGCGTTCGTGACATACCCAGCCTAAGCGCAAGTTCGGTTTCCAAGTGATCCGAGCCCGGCGCCAGCTCACCATCAAAAATCATCTGCCGCAATTGGTGAACGGCGCGCTGCGTATTCGAAAGCGGTGTTTTATCCTGTCGAAGCTCAGGCGTCATAACTGCACTTTCATGTTCGTTTCGGCCGATTTGTAGATCGCATCGCGAACCCGCAAAACATCACAATACTCTTGTGCTGTGTTTTCAATATGCCCGTCCCCCTGCAGGCCGCGCACCACATGCGATTGGAGTGCAAAGACGCAATCCCCGCCAAATCCATCCCAAATATTTGACGGATGCACCACGGTGCTGGTTGTTTCGCCGAAAGGGCGATGTTCTACTCGCCCATCCCCAAAGAGGGTCAGCGTGCCCGTGGTGCCCTCAAACAGTGCTTCGCCCATGGTCCGGCGCTGGTTATCACTTGCATGATCCAGCAGCCGATTGCCGTCAAACAGAGCCCTCACGCCTTCGTCATGTTCAAAGATAACGATCCCGGCGTCTTCCCCCGCGATCACAGGGTTCAGCTGGCGCAGATCGGCGTATAAAGATCTTTGCGGTCCTAGCAAAAAACGAAATGTATCGATCCAATGAACAGCTGTTTCTTCGATCAAAAATCGTTGCATTTTTTGAAAATAGGGCTGGCGATCAAGATATGCCTGGGGCCCCTGCCCGTCCCCCGGTCGCAAACGAAAGCTGGCTTGTAGAACGCGCCCAATAGCCCCAGCCTCAAGCTGTTCTTTGATGGTCCGGTACCACGGCATAAAACGAAAGTTCTCATGTACAATCAGCAAGGTACCGGCCTCTTTGGCCTCTTTTACCAGCGTTTTAGCTTCGGCCAGCGACGCACCAAAGGGCTTTTGGCAAATGACCGTTTTCACATCGCGGCTTAACGCGACTTGCACCGCTTCACGATGTGACGCTGGAGGCAAAATGATATCAACAATATCTGGTTTCACCGCGTCAATCAGGCTTGCTGCATCCTCAAACGCAGGGAAACCCGTCGCGCGGGCCGCACCTAAGTTTTGATCGGCAACACCGACAACCTGCGCCCCTTCGATGCGCGCCCATGCGTCCAAATGGAAGCGGCTGAAATAACCCGCCCCCACACAAGCGACGCTGAACTTACCCTTCACAAGCTCAGGACCCTATCGCGCACGGCGGCGGCAACATCCAAGGTCGACGCAGTGCCCCCCAGATCGGCCGTTAGATTTTGACCTTGTGCGATCACATCTTCCACGGCGTGCCGTAGCTTGGCGCCGTCGGCGGATATTTCTGGGCATGCCCTGCGTAAGCCCAACCATTCCAACATCATGGCCGCCGACAAAAACATTGCCATTGGGTTTGCTATCCCTTGGCCTGCGATATCAGGGGCTGATCCGTGACAAGGCTGAAAGACAGCGTGATGCAACCCGATGTCCGCAGATGGCGCAACGCCCAAGCCGCCCATCAGCCCGGCACCCAGATCAGACAGAATGTCGCCGAACATGTTTTCCGTAACAAGCACGTCAAACTCCCACGGCTTTAGAACAAACCACAGCGCTGCCGCATCTACGTATAAATGGTCTGCGGTCAGGTCGGGATGCCGCGCCGCCTCTTGATCAAAAAGAGCGCGAAAGAACGCAAAAGCACGAAATACGTTCGCCTTATCAACACAGGTCACGCGCCCCGCTCCGCGCCCTGCGCGACGCCGCGTTTGGGCCAGATCAAATGCGAATTTAAACAGCTGTTCTGATATCTCACGGGTGATCAACAGTGTCTCCCGCGCTTCGTCTGCCAGTACTTCGCCTTTGCCTTGTGTGTGAAACAACCCTTCGGTGCTTTCACGGATCAGAACGAAATCCACCTCGCGATCAGGTGGCATGTTTAGCGGTGTTTTTTGCCCTGGAAAAATACGTACCGGACGGACACCTGCAAAAAGTGTCAAGGCTTTACGCAGATCGATCTGGGGCGAGATCTCAGTGCCATCCGGGTAGCGCACAGAAGGCAGCCCCATAGCAGACAACAATATTGCATCAGCCGAACGGGCCGTATCCATCGCGATTTCCGGCAGTGAAAACCCTGTTTGCGCGTAATGTGCAGCCCCTGCGGCACAGGGTTGAAAATCCAACTCATAGGTGCTGCGCGCAGCCAAGGCCCCCAGAATTTCAACGGTTGGCCTTGTGATTTCAGGACCAATGCCATCCCCGTCAAAAACCGCGATACTGAAGTTGTTTGGCATGAGATGTCCTTATTGCGATAAAGTCTGGAAACGGGATGCATTTAATGTATACATTAATGTATGCATTGAGCAATCCCATGGAGTTGTCACACAAAGGAGCGCCTGTGTTTGCTGTAGTCGTAAGGTTTCAAATAAGCCCAAAAAACCTGCGTGAATTCATGCCATTGATGCATGCGAACGCCACAACCTCGCTAACCGTTGAGGACGGTTGCCATCAGTTCGATGTCGCAACCGATCCGCATCGTCCGGGTGATGTGTTTTTATATGAGCTATACACTGACGCGGCCGCATTTGAGCATCACAAGACAACTGCCCATTTCGCCGATTTTGACACGAAGACCCGCGCAATGATCGTTCAAAAAGACGTTCAAACCTATGCGGCGGTAACCCAATGAGCGCGTGGGAAGTACACTGTGTCAAATACGCCGATCGCGCCAGCCGTACCCGGGCGGATAGCTTTATATTTGATGACAACCACGATGCCCCCCACCCAATGGATTACTTTATTTGGGTCCTGCGGAAAGGCACGCAGGTCATTTTAGTCGACACTGGCTATGATCAAACTGAAGCTGAGGCGCGTGGCCGCCCGATCCGGCAGGATCCACGCGACGCACTACGCCCGCTTAATCTTAGCCCAGAAGACATCACGCACGTCATTGTAACCCACCTGCATTATGATCACGCAGGCGGGCTGCATCTGTTCCCAAACGCAAAGTTGCACCTGCAAGCCGCGGAAATGCAATTCGCCACGGGCCCCTGCATGTGTCACGACACACTGCGCATGCCTTTCACAGCAGACCACATTTGTGAGGCGGTCAAACGTCTGTATTCTGGAAAACTGCAGTTCTACGAAGGGGACGCTCAAATCGCCGATGGCATCACTGTGCATTGCATTGGCGGACACAGCCGAGGCCTGCAAGCAGTACGCGTGCGTACGCAAGCTGGGTGGATGGTGCTCGCGTCGGATGCCGCTCATTTTTACGAAAATGTCTTTGCGCGCAAACCGTTTCCGATCGTCGTTGATGTTCAAGATATGTTGGACGGCTTTGACAGGTTGCATGCGCTGGCATCGAACCGAAAATTGATCATTCCGGGCCATGATCCCATTGTCACGCGTATTTTCCCGCGAGGTGCGGCAGACCACATTTGGCGGCTTGATCCAGGACCGAACGCGCCCTTCCCGGAAGGCATTGGAAAAGATGCCTAAAAAACGAGCATTAACTGCGTTTTTATAGGCAATGTGTACTGAAGTATGGCCAAAGGCGGCATGGCTGTGTGACAGTGCATCGAACGTGAAACGACCTGAAAGCTGCCCGAATTGCTGATGCGACCTGCGACTGTGTTGGACCAACCCCGCGCCATTGGGCAGGCGTTTGTTTCGAGCAAGACTGGAGCTGATGGATCGTGTATAGACGGTTTACGCCAAGCCGGTGCACTAAAGCTTCTCTTTCCTAGACTGCGAACGACCGTTGAGGCTGTGTTGATCAACACAGCCGGGGGGATCACGGGTGGCGACCAATTCGACATTAGAGGCGAGGCCGGTGCCGGGGCGTCGCTGACATTGACCACCCAAGCCGCGGAACGCGTTTACAAGGCGCAAACGGGTCAGACAGGGTGGGTCAAGACCCACCTTACCGCGCGGCCAGACAGTCAACTGTTTTGGCTTCCGCAAGAAACAATACTGTATGATAAAGCCGCCTTACAACGTAGCTTGCGCGTAGATCTGGCACCGTCAGCACAGTTTCTGATGTGTGAAGCCGTGATATTTGGGCGCCATGCGATGGGCGAAACCGTATCAGATTTGCATTTCCATGACCGGGTCGACATCCGCCGCGACGGCAAACTGATCTATCGTGACGGGGTACGCCTGACGGGCGACGCAGCCGCCGCCCTGCGCAACCCTGCCGTGGGTGCAGGCGCACGCGCGATGGCAAGCGTTGTTTGGGTCGCGCCACACGCACAGGGGCAGTTGGACATGGTGCGAAAGCACTTCGGAAAAACAGGCGGTGCCAGCATGCTAGACACCGACGTTATGGTCATGCGCCTTCTTGCAGAAGACGGTTTTTTATTACGCCGGGCATTGGTACCTGTCCTAGACTTACTCACCCGAAATTCTCTCCCCCAATGTTGGAGGCTCTAACCCCATGCAGCTCACCCCACGTGAAAAAGACAAACTGCTGATTGCCATGGCTGCAGAAGTAGCACGCAAAAGACTAGCCCGCGGTGTCAAACTGAACCATCCTGAGGCCATTGCCTTGATCACAGATGTGGTCGTCGAGGGCGCGCGCGATGGACGCTCCGTTGCCGATATGATGGAGGCAGGCGCACAGGTCATCACCCGCGAGCAATGCATGGATGGCATCGCTGAAATGATCCACGACGTCCAAGTAGAAGCCACCTTTCCTGACGGCACAAAGCTTGTGACCGTCCACAATCCCATCAGGTAGGAGCCGACTATGATCCCCGGAGAGATTATCACCGCACAGGGTGACATTGACCTAAACGTAGGCACGACCGCGATCACGCTCATGGTTGCCAATACCGGCGACCGTCCAGTGCAAGTCGGCAGCCACTACCATTTCGGTGAAGCCAATAGCGCACTGGATTTTAACCGCGACGCCGCGCGCGGCATGCGATTGGATATTGCCGCGGGTACGGCTGTGCGGTTTGAACCCGGACAACGCCGCGAAGTTCAATTGATCCCCGTAGCCGGGGCGCGGCGCATCTTTGGATTTAATCAACAGGTGATGGGGGATTTATGACCATATTCTTGATGCCACAGCACATCTTTGACCGATCCTGCCCCCCACGCCCGATCGCCTGACGAGAAAGAGAGACCCAGATGCCCACATCTATCCCCCGCGCAAACTACGCTGCCATGTTCGGCCCCACCACCGGAGACAAAGTACGTTTGGCGGACACCGATCTGATCATTGAAGTAGAACGCGACCACACTGTATACGGCGAAGAGGTCAAGTTTGGGGGCGGCAAGGTCATCCGCGACGGGATGGGGCAATCCCAAGTGACCCGCGCCGACGGGGCCGTGGACACTGTTATCACCAACGCGCTGATTATCGACCACTCGGGCATTTACAAAGCGGATGTGGGTCTGCGCGATGGCCGCATCCACAAGATTGGCAAGGCTGGCAATCCAGACACGCAACCGGGTGTGGACATTATCGTCGGCCCCTCGACCGAAGCCATCGCAGGCGAAGGCAAAATCCTGACCGCCGGCGCGTTTGACAGCCACATCCACTTTATCGCACCGCAACAGATTGACGACGCGCTACACTCTGGTGTCACCACAATGATAGGCGGCGGCACCGGGCCTGCGCATGGTACGCTGGCCACGACATGTACGCCCGGATCCTGGCATATCGGGCGGATGCTGCAAAGCTTGGATGCTTTCCCAATGAACTTTGGCATCTCGGGCAAAGGGAACGCGTCACAGCCAGCAGCTCTGGTCGAGATGGTCGAAGGCGGTGCCTGTGCGATGAAGCTTCACGAGGACTGGGGCACGACCCCCGGTGCAATCGACTGCTGTCTGAGTGTCGCGGACGATATGGATGTCCAGGTGATGATCCATACGGATACGCTGAATGAATCGGGGTTTGTCGAAAACACTGTTGCGGCCATCAAGGGTCGGACTATTCACGCCTTCCACACTGAGGGTGCTGGTGGCGGACACGCTCCAGATATTATCAAAATCTGCGGCGATGCGAATGTCATCCCTTCCTCTACCAATCCAACGCGGCCCTTTACGGTCAACACACTCGAAGAGCACCTTGATATGTTGATGGTTTGTCACCACCTCGACAAATCAATTCCCGAAGATGTGGCCTTTGCAGAAAGCCGCATTCGCCGCGAAACTATTGCCGCCGAAGATATCTTGCACGACATGGGGGCTTTTTCGATCATCGCGTCAGACAGCCAAGCCATGGGGCGCGTGGGCGAAGTCATCATCCGCACGTGGCAAACTGCAGACAAGATGAAAAAGCAACGCGGTGCGCTTGTGGAAGAAACCGGCGACAACGATAATATGCGGGTGCGGCGCTACATCGCGAAATACACGATAAATCCCGCGATTGCCCATGGCATCAGCCACGAGATCGGCTCGATCGAAGTTGGAAAGCGCGCCGATTTGTGCTTGTGGAACCCCGCATTTTTCGGCGTAAAACCAGAGATGGTCTTGATGGCTGGCACCATTGTTTGCGCGCAGATGGGCGATACAAACGCGTCCATTCCCACGCCCCAGCCCGTCTATTCGCGGCCAATGTTTGGCGCATTCGGCCGGTCGGTCGAAAACTCTGCCGTGACCTTTGTCAGTGCCGCGGCCCAAGCAGCCGGGATCAAGGACACGCTGGGTTTGGCCAAACAAACGATTGCCGTAAAAGGCACGCGGGGCATTGGAAAAAAGGACTTGATCCTAAACGACGCGCTGCCCGAAATTGAGGTAAACCCAGAAACCTACGAAGTGCGCGCCGACGGGGAACTTCTAACCTGCCAGCCTGCAGATGTGCTGCCGATGGCGCAGCGCTACTTTATGTTTTAGGGGGCCTGTTAATGCATACCGCACAAATCATTACACCGGACGCAGGCGATGCGGTTACAGATCATGTGGAGCTTGACTACGACGCGCGTTTTTTGCGCCGCAAGGTTGTTAAAACCATTGCGGGCACAGAGATTTTGGTCGATCT
This sequence comes from Roseobacter sp., assembly GCA_045104955.1. Lineage (GTDB taxonomy): Bacteria > Pseudomonadota > Alphaproteobacteria > Rhodobacterales > Rhodobacteraceae > Roseobacter. The sequence continues at coordinate 17,525 of JBGCDB010000004.1, read as the reverse complement.
GCCCCGGACGACATCCCTTGCCCATGGGGACGCACTGAAAACAACCAGCGGTTTGATGGTGGGCGTCGTCGCAGCACCCGAACCTTTGTTAGAAGTTACCGGCGACGGGCTGCACCGCATCGCATGGCATATCGGCAACCGGCACACCCCCTGTCAAATTGAAGCCACACGGCTGCTGATCCAAAGCGATCACGTGATGGCGCAGTTGCTTGGAAAGCTTGGCGCAACCGTGCGCGATGTACATGAACCCTTTACGCCAGAGGGAGGCGCCTATGGCCATGGTCGCACCCACGGCCACGATCACAGCCACCAACATGGGCCAGAAACAGCGCACACACATGAGCACTGATGCGCTTTTGACTTTGACGCAGTGGCTATCGCCCGCTTTTCCAGTTGGGGCATTTGCCTATTCACACGGGCTGGAACAGGTAATCGACCGGGGGGATTTGCAAGATGCCTCACAGCTGGAACAGTGGCTCAACGATATTCTGGACTACGGCAGCGGGCAAAGCGATGTTATCTTGTTGGCTGCAGCCTATAATGCGACCCCACAAGAACTTGCAGAAGTCACTCAAACAGCACGCGCCTTTTGCGCTTCTTCCGAACGGTTGACCGAAACGCAGGACCAAGGCGCGGCCTTTGCCCGTACCGTGGATGCCATATGGGATACCGAAATTGGCCCCTGCCCCTATCCCGTTGCTGTTGGACGCGCTGCGGCTGCCAAAAACCTGCCCTTAGACATGACGGCTGAGGTATATTTGCATGCGATCGTGGCCAATCTAGTGTCCGTTGCCGTGCGGCTTGTGCCACTTGGCCAAACAGAGGGGCAAGCAGTGCTCGCGCGCCTTGGCCCGAAAATTAGATCAAACGCTGCTGCGGCGATCTTTCTCGACTTGGATGATCTTTCGTCCGCTTGCTTTGCCGCTGACATCGCTGCAATGCACCATGAAACCCAATATTCCAAGGTATTCCGAACATGACCCACGCAGGCGAAATCGCATTGAATGGACCGCTGCGCATTGGCATTGGTGGGCCTGTCGGCGCGGGAAAAACAACGTTGACTGCCGCTTTAGCCAAAGACTTGTCGCAGCACCATTCCATTGGGGTGATCACAAACGACATCTATACCCAAGAGGACGCCGAGGCCCTGATGCGCCTGCAAATCCTACCACGAGACCGCATTATTGGGGTTGAAACAGGTGGCTGTCCCCACACCGCCATCCGCGAAGACGCATCCATCAACCTAGCTGCAGTTGCACAGATGCAAGAGCGCCACCCCGATATCGAAGCGATCTTGATCGAAAGCGGCGGCGACAATTTGTCTGCGACGTTCTCGCCAGAACTGGCGGATGTGACTCTCTATGTCATCGACGTGGCAGCAGGCGAAGAAATTCCCCGCAAAGGCGGCCCGGCGATCACCCGATCCGACATTCTAATCATCAATAAAACCGATCTGGCACCCCACGTTGGCGCGTCATTGGAGGTGATGGAGCGCGACGCCACCAAAATGCGCGCAGGCCGCCCGTTTGTCTTTTGTGCGCTGCGTCATGGCAAGGGCGTCGACAAGGTGATCAGCCACCTGCGGCAAATCTCGGGTCTGGGGATGGTGACTAGCTAGTCCTCTAGGCAAAAATTGCCCATGCGCTAAGATGCCCCCAAGCAAGAAGTGGGGACAACGTATGGGAACGCTATCATTCACGAAAGATGCCGCCCGCAATCTGGCTAAAGCCTATGCAACACCTGACATGGTCGGCCAGCGCGATGCCGTGCTACAGCTGCTTGATTTGCACACCGCAGAAACTGTCATCGACATTGGTTGCGGACCGGGATTTCTGTGTGAAAAAATGGCGCAAAAGGTAGGGGCCAGTGGGGCTGTTCTGGGTGTCGACATCTCACCGGACCTGATTGAGTTATGCAAAGACCGAAAACCGCCCTCGCATCTTAGCTATGCCCAAGAAGACGCCACCGCGCTTGCGTCTTCAAAAGCTGCATTCGACGTCGCGGTTTGCACGCAAGTGGCTGAATACATTCCTGATACCAGCGCCGTCCTGGCAGAAATGTTCCGCGTGTTACGGCCCGGGGGCCGCGCTTTGGTAATGGCGACCGATTGGAATTGTGTGGGTTGGCACAGCAACGAGCCCGGGCGCATGAACCGTGTGTTGCGCGCATGGGAAGGACATTGCGCGCACGCGGGCTTACCCCGTACGCTTGCGTCTTCGATGCAGGTCGCTGGGTTTGAAACCCTACAAATTACCGCACATCCTGTCATCAATACGCGATTTGAAAAAACGCAATACAGTTTCGGGTTGGCAAAACTGATGCGCAGCTATGCAGAAAATACTGGTTTTAGCAAAACAGAAGTCGCCCAGTGGTTCGACGATTTGACCCGCCTTGATGCGGCGGGTCAGTATTATTTTTGTTCGGCGCGGATAATCTTTGTTGCCCGCAAACCCGCTTAGAATTCGACGACAGCCCGGATGGATTTGCCTTCGTGCATCAAATCGAAACCGTGATTGATTTCGTCCAACGTCAGCTTGTGTGTGATCATTGGGTCAATCTCTATTTTGCCGTCCATGTACCAATCAACGATCTTGGGCACATCAGTCCGGCCTTTTGCACCACCAAAGGCTGTCCCCCGCCAAACACGGCCTGTGACCAGCTGAAACGGTCTGGTTGAGATTTCCGCACCCGCCGGTGCCACACCGATGATGATGCTTTCACCCCAACCTTTATGCGCCGCCTCCAGCGCGGTGCGCATCACGTCAACATTGCCCGTAGCGTCAAACGTATAGTCCGCACCACCTTGTGTTAATTCAACCAAATGAGCGACCATATCCCCGTCAACCTTAGATGGGTTTACAAAATCAGTCATTCCGAAGTGTTTGCCCATAGTCACCTTGTCATCATTCAAATCGACGCCGACGATCTGGTCTGCACCCGCCAATTTCAAGCCTTGGATCACATTCAGACCGATACCACCCAGTCCAAATACAATGCAACGCGATCCGATCTCGACCTTGGCGGTGTTGATGACGGCACCGATGCCAGTTGTTACGCCACAGCCGATGTAGCAAATCTTGTCAAAGGGCGCGTCCTTGCGGACCTTGGCCAAAGCGATCTCTGGCACAACGGTGTGATTGGCAAACGTAGAACATCCCATGTAGTGATGGATTGGCGTCCCATCGAGCATCGAAAACCGCGTTGATCCATCAGGCAAAAGCCCCTGCCCTTGGGTTGCGCGTACCTTTTGGCATAGGTTTGTTTTTGGATTTAGGCAGTAGTCGCATTCGCGACACTCTGGCGTGTACAGGGGGATCACGTGGTCGCCAACTTCAAGGCTTGTGACACCTTCGCCGATCTCGATCACCACGCCTGCGCCTTCATGGCCAAGGATGGCGGGGAAGATACCTTCGGGATCGTCACCCGACCGGGTAAATTCATCGGTGTGGCACAATCCTGTCGCTTTAATCTCCACAAGAACTTCGCCAGCTCGGGGCCCTTCTAGGTTGACCTCCATGATCTCAAGCGGCTTGCCTGCGGCGACGGCGACGGCGGCACGGGTTTTCATCATGGGCGGGTTCCTCCTGCTGAAATTTCACGTACCACAGAAAGCCGATATGCGCAGATGTCAAGTCTTGCGCGGTACACTCAGGGACGGGCGATGTATGAATTCTGCCTCGAAAGAGACCGAAGACAATTCAGTTTCACCAGCAATCTTTTGCAGCAACAGCTTTGCCGCTGCCTTCCCTATTTCGACCTGCGGCACCCGCACGGTGGCCAGGGGCGGCGTCACAACACGCGCAAGACCAATATCGTCAAAACCAATAAAGGACAGGTCTTGTGGCAGTGCAAAACCCATATCACGGGCGCGCATCATCGCGCCTGCGGCCAAAGCATCGTTTCCGCATAAAACAACAGTGGGTTTTTCGTCTTTATTCATTATCTCGGCAAGCGCATCAGCACCGTCATCCAGTAAATAGGGTGCTTCAACCAGATGGGTCAGACGTGCGCCATCGCCAAACGTCTCTATCGCCTGACGCATGCCCTGATACCGCGCGCGCGCCCGGTCATTGCCATCCATAACACCAGATATAATCGCCAGACGACGATGCCCGATCATCATCGCTTGCCGCGCGGCCTCACCTGCTGCTTTGGCGTTATCAAATCCCACAAAGCTATGCCCATCGCGTGTCTGGTCGCACCACGCCACTACGTGCGGCACGCACCTTTTGTCGATAAAGTCCCAGGTCGCGTCCGGCCGTTCGTTCCCAATCAGCAAGAGCCCGTCAGCCCCTTTTCCCACCAGCGACTTGATTTGCATGAGCTCTTGTTCTGGATCAAATCCGGTCGTGGCCACCAGCAGCGTCACCCCATCACGCACCAGTTCTTCCTGAAACGTCTGCAGCGTGTTGGCAAACATCGCATTAGCCATCGAAGGTATAATAGCACCAACCGTATGCGTGCGGTTTGACGCAAGCGCCCGCCCGCCAAAGTTCGGCGTATATCCCAATGTCTCTATCGCTGCTTCTATCCGCTTACGCGTCGTTGCAGCAACTTTTGTGGGTTCATTAAGCGCCCGCGAAATACTGGCCGTAGAAACCCCCGCAAGTGTTGCCACGTCTTCTAAAGTTGGTGCAGATGGTTTCGTCATCTTCGCTACCTTCTTTCATCGCCCGAACACCGCATCTGAACAGGCGAGCCCAAATTAACTATTTGCTCGCCGCAAACTGTAAGCGCTTGCATTGATTCATGCAAGCGCTTACAAAAACACTCAGCTCGGGGATTCTTCTTGAAGGGGGCACCACCAAGACCCCCGCCCTACCGTTCATAACTGCGACATGCTGGAGGCCTTAATAATGGCGCGTGACTATCTTAAAAAAGCTGCGAAGACCGCAATGACAGATGCAGGGGACGTGCGCGAAACTGTCCAGAACATCCTGAACGATATTGAAGCAGGTGGCGATGCCGCTGCGATGAAGTACGCCGAGAAGTTTGACAATTACACAGGCAACGTCCTTTTGACCGACGAGGAAATTGCAGCCGCTAGCGCACAAGTCAGCCAAAAACTGAAAGACGACATTGCCTTTGCGCATGATAACGTACGCCGGTTCGCAGAAATCCAAAAATCCACGTTGACCGACGTTGAACTTGAGATCGTGCCCGGCTTGATCGCAGGGCAAAAAGCGATGCCTGTGCGCGCGGCGGGGTGCTACGTGCCGGGTGGCCGCTATAGCCACATCGCCAGTGCAATCATGACTGTCACAACGGCAAAAGTCGCGGGTGTTCAACACATTACGGCCTGTTCCCCACCGCGCCCCGAGGTTGGGATTAACCCTGCCATCGTCTATGCAGCGCATTTGTGCGGCGCCGACAAAATCCTGTCCATGGGCGGCGTGCAAGGCGTGGCTGCGATGACGTTTGGCCTTTTTGGCTTGCCTCAGGCTGACATCCTTGTGGGTCCGGGCAACCAGTTCGTTGCCGAAGCCAAGCGCATTTTGTTTGGCCGCGTCGGGATTGATATGATCGCAGGTCCCACGGACAGCCTGGTGCTAGCAGATGCGTCAGCCGACCCATTCATGGTCGCAACAGACCTCGTCAGCCAAGCCGAGCATGGGTATAACTCGCCCGTGTGGCTGGTCACAGATGACCGCGCCTTGGCCGAAAAAGTCATGGAGCTTGTCCCCGGTCTGATCGCAGACCTGCCGGAGCTGAACCGTACCAACGCAGAAGCCGCTTGGCGCGATTATGCCGAGGTGATCGTTTGTGACAACCGTGAAGAAATGGCAGCCTGTTCAGATGATTATGCACCCGAGCACTTGACCGTTCAGGCCGAAGACCTGCCATGGTGGCTGGACACATTGCAGTGCTATGGCTCTTTGTTCTTGGGCGAAGAGACAACCGTATCTTTCGGCGACAAAGCGTCCGGCACAAACCACGTGCTACCGACGTCTCGCTCGGCGAAATACACTGGTGGCCTGTCTGTGCACAAGTATATGAAAATCGTCACATGGCAGCGTGCAACACGGGACGGCGCACGTCCAGTTGCAGAAGCCACCGCACGTATTTCGCGGCTTGAAGGAATGGAAGGCCACGCCCGCGCGGCAGATGCTCGTCTACATAAGTACTTTCCAAAGGAAAACTTTGACTTGTCAGCGGAAGGCTAATTTCGTGCATGCGCTCTTTGAAATCTCTGGCAAAACAGCATGCGTTACCGGCGCAAGCAGTGGGCTAGGACGGCAGGCAGCGACCCTGCTTGCTGAAGCTGGCGTAAAAGTAGTGGGCGTTGCGCGCCGCGCCGAAGAGCTCAGTGCATGGAGCCAAAACACAGGCGGGGAAACCGCCTGTGTAACCGCCGATTTGGCGGACCGGGCGGGCCTGAAACAAACTGCAGCCGACATTACTGCACCTTTTGGTCCGGTGGATATTTTGATCAATGCCGCCGGTATTAACACCCGCCAGCACGCCGACGACGTTAGCGATGACGGGTGGGATATCACCATGAATCTTAATCTTGCGGCCCCCTTCTTTCTGGCGCAAGCCTTTGTGCCTGCAATGAAATCTAAGGGCTGGGGACGCATCGTTAATTTTGCCTCTCTGCAGTCACGTCGCGCTTTTGCATCTGGGATCACATATGGCGCCTCCAAGGGGGGCGTTGAACAAATGACCCGCGCCATGGCCGAAGCGTGGTCTGGCGACGGGATCACCGCGAATGCCGTCGCCCCGGGGTTTTTTCGCACCGAATTGACCGGCCCCGTTTTTGCAAACCCCGAACTAGCTCAACGCAACGCGGATCAGACCTGCATCGGGCGCAATGGCGAGCCATCTGACCTTGATGGGCCTTTGATGTTCTTTTGCTCTCCTGCGTCGGATTATGTAACTGGCCAGACCCTATTCGTCGACGGAGGTTTTACAGCGAAATGAAAGCACTCGTTTACACCGGCGTAGAAGAACTGACTTACCAAGACCGCGACCGCCCAACACCCAGCGACGGGGAACAGTTGGTACGCATTCTAGCATCTGGCATCTGCGGGTCAGACATGCATGCCTTCTTAGGGCATGACAGTCGTCGCCCTGCCCCGCTTACGCTAGGCCACGAAGCAGCGGGAGTAATCGTGGGCGGGCCGCAGGACGGCCGTCGTGTCACAATTAACCCACTAGTGGCATGTCTGGACTGCCAAGACTGCAAAGCAGGCAAAGAAAATCTGTGCGCACATAGGCAGATTATCTCAATGCCGCCACGCCAAGGCGCCTTCGCCGAGTTTGTCGCTATGCCGGAACGCAACCTTGTGAGCGTGCCGGATAACGTAGATCTGAAAAAAGCAGCCTTAGCGGAACCAATTGCATGTGGCTGGCATGCGGCACGGCTGGCGCGTCACGTGCTAGGCGGCAGTTACGAAGGCAAGACCTGTGCGGTGATCGGCGGCGGTGCAATTGGCGTCGGGGCTGCTTTGTCATTGCGTGCGCAAGGCGCAACGCAGATCACGGTGATTGAACCCAATGACCTGCGCCGCGCCACGCTTGATACGATTGCCGGTTTTGAAGTCTGCGCGCCTGACGAGGATGGCATGCCCGCCGAAGGTAGTATCGATTGCGTTATCGAAGGTGTTGGATACGCCGCGACGCGTGCAACGGCCAGTGCTTTGGCCCGCCAAGGCGGCGTGATTGCACATATCGGTCTAGGTGAAGCGACCGGTGGGTTGGACATACGCCGCATGACACTGCAGGAAATCACTTTTATCGGCACCTATACCTACACGCCCCAGGACTTTGTCGAGACAACACAGGCAATTTTTGACGGGCGCCTTGGCACACTTGATTGGATAGAAACACGTCCTCTATCCGCCGGTCAAAGTGCCTTTGAAGACATTCGCGCGGGCAAGGTTGCCGCACCAAAAATCGTGCTGCTGCCAGAGGCCGAAACAGTTTAATTCGCAGACCATCAAAAAGGATACCAAATGTACAAGAAAATCATCGTATCACTGGCACTGGATCACGGCATCAGCGAAACAGCGCTGCACAAGGCCAAGCTTTTGTTGGACGAGGGTGGCGAGATCATCGCGCTTCACGTGCATGAATTACCAAGCGGAACTGCGGCTGCCTATGTTACTGAAGAAGTCGCTAACCGCGAACGTGACAACGCCGAACGCCGTCTGAAAGAACGCATCCAGAACTTTCCAGAAGCCCGTGCAGTTTTGCTCAACGGTCACACTGGACGCGCGATCACAGACTACGCTGCGACAGAAGGCGCCGATTGCATCATCATGGGGTCACACAACCCAACATTGAGCGATTATTTCCTGGGCTCAACAGCTGCACGAATTGTCCGCCACGCGCCCTGCTCGGTCGTTGTTTTGCGGTAACCACACCACCCTACACTGTCTTTTCTTACACTCAAAAGCTCATGAGGAGTACACACACGTGTCCATCAGTTCCAAAATAGTGGACGATTTCATCGCGGAAGGCGTTGATTTCATTACCACAGTCCCGTGCAAACAGCTTGCCGGGGTCATCGACGAAGTCGAAACAAGACCTGAGATTTTCCATATTCCTTCGAACAAGGAAGACGAAGGCATGGGGCTTTGTGCTGGTGCTTTCATGGGCGGCAAGAAACCCGCCATTATTATGCAGAACACAGCGATTGGCGTGACAATCAACACGCTGGCGACGCTGACGCAATACTACCGGATGCCACTGCCAATGCTGATCTCTTACCGCGGTGAGTTGCGCGAACCAGTCGCTTGTCAGGTGGAAATGGCCGTGCACACAAAAGCACTGCTGAACCAGATGCAAATCCCGACCTATCATTTCCACAAAGAAGCCGATGCAGACGAACTGCCCGAGATTCTGAAATACACCTTTATGTGCAACAAACCTGTGGCGATCCTGACGGATGCGTCCTTCTGGGGAGGCTACGGCGACCAATGATCCGTTCTGAAATCCTGCGCGAGATCGCGCCAATTCTTCGTGACCAACTGGTTGTCTGCAACATCGGTCTACCCAGCCAAGAGCTGCATATGATCGACGACCAACCCACCAACTTTTACATGTTGGGGACGATGGGACTGGCCTCTTCCATCGGTTTTGGGCTGGCACTGTCTCAAGAGAAAACCGTAATCTCGATTGATGGCGACGGCTCCATCCTGACAAACATGGGCACCCTGCCAACAATCGCCAACAACGTCGCAGACAACTTTATCTTGTTGATCGTCGACAACGGGTCCTACGGTTCAACCGGCGACCAGCCAACGTATGCAGGCAAAAAGACGTCTTTGACGGCAGTTGCCAAAGCATGCGGCTGCGAGAACGTCATTGAATGCCAAGACGTCGACACGGGCAAAGTCCTGCAAGAGGCGATCGACAGCAAGAAAATGACGATCATCATCACCAAATGTGACAGCGGTAATATCAAACTGCCCGTTATCACCATGGACCCCGTGGTCATCCGTCATCGCTTCATGGAAGCGGTAAAAGGCTGATCTGATGGGTGCGAACGCTATCCATTCCTATGATGACGCAAGGCGCTTGGCGCGCCGGCGCCTGCCTTGGATGGTGTTCGACTACATAGACGGTGCGGCGGGGAACGGCGTGGCAGAAGCCCGCAACCTTGCCGCATTGCAAAACATTGAGCTACAACCGCGGGTGTTGCGCGATGTCTCCAAGCGCGCGCTTGGCGTTCGCGTTTTTGATCACGAGGGTACAGTGCCTTTCGGGATCAGCCCGATGGGAATGTGCAACCTTTCTGCGCCCGGCGCGGATATCATGTTGGCACAAATAGCAGCCGCGCACAAAGTGCCCGTTGGTGTGTCGACAGTTGCCTCGACCTCGCTTGAAACGATGATCGAAAAAGCCGAAGGCCACGCGTGGTTTCAGCTATATTTCTCTGGTGACGGAAGCGGCACTGCCAAGCTGGTAGAGCGGGCAAAAGCTGCTGGGTACAAAACACTGATCATGACGCTGGATGTGCCCGAAGTAGGGCGTCGGCCGCGGGAATTGCGCCGTGGATTCAAGATGCCGTTTAAAATTGGCCCCATGCAGTTCATCGACTTTGCGTTGCACCCGAGGTGGTCAATCTCAAGCCTTTTGGCGGGCGCGCCTGATCTGGCGAACTTTCAAAAGCCAGGATTTACCTTTGACCGCACCGAAAGCCGAGCACGCGCAGATTGGGATTTTCTCAAGCGCCTGCGCGACAGTTGGGATGGTAATTTGGTGGCAAAGGGCGTCACAGACGTGTCCGATGCGCTTCAACTGCGGGACGCAGGCGTTGACGCAATCCAGGTTTCAACTCACGGCGGCCGGCAATTGGACAGCGCACCCGCCCCGATCTTGGCTTTGCAGCGTATCCGCGAGGCCGTCGGGAAAGACTATCCCCTGTTTTACGATACTGGGCTGCGTTCCGGCGAAGACGTCGTCAAGGCCTACGAAATGGGTGCCGATTTTGTATTTTTTGGCCGTGCGATGCAGTTTGCCATTGCCGCAGGTGGGCGTGCGGGGCTTGATCAATTCTGGTCACTCCTTGCAGATGAAGCAAGCTTGACCCTTGCACAAATGGGGCGCACTGCAATGCCCGGCAAAGCCAACCCTAACGTATAACCGCAGCGATACGCGCACCGATCTCACGACTGGCTTTTACTGATGGATGTATCATATCGAACGAATGGTACGATCTGTCACCATGCGGAACAAGGTCAGCTAAGGACACGAAAAAAACACCCCGATCTGCAGCCGCCATAAGTGCGAGGCGTCTTTCGTATTCGTCGCCCTCTTCGCGGCAGTGTTCGATCATTGAACCGACACCGGGGCTGCGCAAGTAGCCGACATAGACCACGCGCGCTCCGGTCTTGCGGATGTCATTGACCAATGTCACGACGCTGCCGGATGTTCCGTCTGGCGAAATCATCCGCGTCATTCGTTTGTCACATTCTTTGCATCCGCAGCCGAACCAAAGATCATTCCCGCCACCGTTCATTATTACCCAGTCCCAATCTGCGGATCGGTACTGCTTAGATATGTTCATGCCCAGCGCGCCACTGATCGGAAGATTGTAAAACATACGCGCACCAATAACAGACCGGTCTACAACCGGCTCGCCAAGCAGGTCTTCGACGGCATCGGATACTGCATTTTTAGCCCCGCCATGCCATGCCAGCATGGAATCACCCATTGTCAAAATACGCGCACTATTGTTCGGTGGAACTGCTTCCGTGCAACCGATCAACACACTGAAACAAATAAACAAACCGATGCGAAGATACGTCAAAGTAAAAACCCATGTCTTATCAATAAAATCACGTGCTCTTACACGCCTCAGACAAGTCTAGGCAAAAAGCACACCCATTGGGTTAACGCCACTGTTCAAGCGTTATCTAAAAGCTGCTGTTTCACGTTGCCAAAGGGTACGTATTGGTATGCATGATGTGATAAGATGGTGACTTGGAGCGGGCGGCGGGAATCGAACCCGCGTCATTAGCTTGGAAGGCTAAGGTCTTACCACTACACAACGCCCGCTCATCGCGTTCACGTACTATTTGATACATCTGTAACCGTCAAGTGCACCAAATACTTAGACCGTTTTTCAAGTGCGCACCCTGTCGCGCGTAAGAGCATATAGCGGCTTACATTTATGGGTTTGCGCAATGGAAAAGTTCGGCCATCCAGCGTAACTACAAATCCGCCCTGCCTGTGTCAGGCAAATTTTGCCTGACACTTCCCACTTTTGTAGCATTGTCGGGAAAGGCAAATTGAGAATTAGAACCAGTCCGCTTCTGTTTCGGCAAAGCCATTAAACAAACACGAGACTAATTCCCTCAACCTCCTCAATTGACATACCGCTGAGCAAGATTGAATCCGCCTCGCCGCATTCAAGGAATTCCCCGCGCGCGCCTTCCACCCATGTCAGTTGCGAGGCGCCCTCGGCGACGATGTGAATTGCATCGTCCATCAGATTTGAACTTGCTGATCTCATCGCGACCGTCGCCCGTGCGGAACTCAAACACATCCTCTCCTGCGTCTCCACACATCAAGTCGTCTCCCGTACCACCGTACCAGATAATCTGCGCCTTCACCGCCGCTTAGCGTATCCGCGCCAGCGCCACCCAGTATGATATCATTGCCATTTTTTCCAAGCAGACTGTCTGCGCCATCATTGCCAGCAAGATTGTCATTGCCAGCGCCACCATGCAATTCATCGGCACCGTCATTGCCATGCAGCTTATCGTGGCCATCACCCCCGAAAACTGTATCGTTGCCAGACCCGCCCATCAGGTTGTCATTGCCCGCCTGCACGTCGATCAGGTTGTCCTTTTCATTGCGGACGATCATGTTGCGCAGTTCATTTCCGGTACCAATGCGTGCCGCGGAGTTCTTGCTGAGCCACAGGTTATCAAGGCCCGCGCCCAGTTCGAAATCAACCTTGGATTTGACGGTATCCTTCCCGCTGCCGCCTTCTTCTGAAACGAAATCCAATGTGCTATCCAAGAAGTAGGTGTCGTTACCGGTGCCACCGAACATCTGGTCCGCACCTGCGCCGCCATCCAGAATATCGGTGTCCGCTTCGCCATAGATGACATCATCCCCGTCCTGCGCGCGGATAAAGTCTTTGCCCACACCGGCATAGATGTCGTCGTCGCCATTACCAGCGTAGATTTTGTCTTTGTCCCCATAGCCAAGGATCACATCATTCAGACCGTCGGCCCCGTCGATCTGCGTACCATCTGCATCGCTGAACCCAACCATATGATCGTTGTCGATACCGCCCTGCACAGGCGAGGTATCGATTGTCAGACTGGCTGTAACTGTGACACCAGCGCTGTTGCTGATCGAATAGGTCAGTTTCACCGACACGTCTTGCGGAAGCGCACCTGGTGTGACCGCAACGCGACCGTAGCCAAGGTATGTGATGGTCTCACCATTCTCTAAGGTCAGTGTACCGCCTTTTGGGACCTCGACACCGTCCAGATGGGTAAAACAAGCTTGTCGCCCTCTGTCACCTTGTTATTGACCAGCAAATCGATGGACACCTGATCGCCCTTGGCCGCCAGTTTCACCGTATCATCTTCTGCAATCGCCACTGTGACCTTGGGCGCGCGGATCAGAACAGTTGATGAGGTGTCGATGCCGAGAAACGGATCCACCCCACGCGTATCCATGGCGCCATACTTGCTGGACATCTGAGGCGCCTCAGCCAGCAATTCAATATTCAGGTTGCCCTTGGCGTCCGTCACAATCTTGTAGAAACCGCCCGCGTTAGGCGTGCTGCCATCCAGATCATGGTCGGTATTGTTGGCCCCCACATACACATTGCCTTCCCCATCAACCATAGTTGCCCCAAAGGCACTGGAAGGGATGCCGGATTTGATCTCACCATGGACGATGGTGCCTGTGATAGCCTGTGTCGTTACGACCGGCTCACCGCCGAGGCTAACCTGCGAAACATCAATCGCGACCAATGTATCATTCAAACCGGTTGAGCCACCATGTGCCACACCGAAAAACGTCTGTGTCTCGGCGTGAAAGGCCAGATCAGCAAGCCCTCGGGTTGATACGTCAACAGGCGGCATACTCACGGTTTGGCTGACCAGTGACCCATTGGGATTTGTGGCCGATAAATCGTAAACCACCGCTGTGCCGAGGCTGCCGTTGAATGTCCACAGATTACCCTGATCATCCACATCCCCGATATAAGAGCCCATGCTGCCGGGTGAGACTGCAAATGTGGCACCGGTCGCATCCATCGCTATCACGTCATTTTTGGAAATCTAATTGCCAACCGCATCCACACCATTCGACCGCGCAAGGCCGTAAATGAGGTCAAATTCGGCCGAGTACCAAATGGCGTTCACATTCACCGCGGCGGGCGTTTCCGTTTCAGTATACCCGTTGGTTTTAAGAACAAACTTGACATGCTGACGGTTCAGAACCTGATAGATATAGTTTTGACCCGGCGCGAAAGCGTTTACGGTCACCTCCTCGCCGAGAAAGGGCATCGTGGTTTGGTAGGACGGCACAACGCCGGTGGTGTCGATGACACTGTCCGATCCCGCATTGACTTTGGTGATTTTGAACGCGAAATCTGCGACTTGACCTGTGCCCATGAATTCGAAGGTGTAAGTCTCAAACACGCCGCCTTCGTGATAGAAGTCCTCTATGCTTTCGCCGTTGTAGAATACTTCGACCGTTACATTCTGCACGTCTGCGGCGAGGTTGAAGTCAAGTTCATACGCCACGTCCTGCACGGTCTCGACCGACGTCGACAGAACGAGCGTGCCATCCTCTTCCTCGTTGCGGACCCAATAATCGGACACCGCTTATTGATCGAACGTTAGCTTATCGCCTATATCCTGAAGCAAGTTTTCCATTTTTGGACTTTCCTATTTATTCTGCGATCAGTTCTGGTCGCTTGTAGTTGGTGCCCACAGAGCGCGCGGCGGTAAGATTGCTCCAAGGGCTGTTGTTTCAGATTGGCAGGGTCGTCCGTACGCCCGAGCCCTTGCGTACAAGAGCGCCCAGCATCGCGCCGTAAGCTGTCTTGCCTAACTGTACGAGCGTACTTTCAACGGTGTCATCGCTGCTCCAACCATGGCTGAAGGCCGCACTATCAGGAGAACCGAACAAGGTGCCTGTCTGCTGCAATCGTTGGACCGCCTGCCCCGCTTCGAGCAGTGCATCATGGGTACCTGCATCAAACCATTCGATGGATGAGCCGAAACGCTGAACCTCCAGCGCCCCCTCTTCGAGATAGCTTTCAAGCAGGGTGACAATCTCCAATTCACCCCGTTCCGAAGGCCGCACCTTCCGTGCACGTTGGGGTGCATCCGCATCCAGAAAATACAGGCCGGTGATGGCGCAGTTGGATGGCGGATTGCTCGGCTTTTCGACAATCCCCGTGACGCGATTGCCCTTGAAAGCCGCAACGCCGTAGCGTTCGGGGTCGTTGACTTCACATGTGAAAATAGTGCCACCGGTCTGCCTGGCATCTGCCGCCGCCAGGTGTGCTTGCAAGCCGTCCCCCAGAAACAGGTTATCCCCAAGCGCGAGCGCAGAGGGCGCGCCATCCAAGAAGCCTTCGGCCAAGACATAGGCCTGTGCGATGCCATCTGGAGTGGGCTGCACAATCCATTCCAAGTGAACGCCCCATTGACTGCCGTCTCCCAAAAGACGCTGGAACAGGTGTTGGTCTTCGGGCGCGGTGATGATGGCGATCTCGCGTATCCCGGCCTCCATCAGTACCGTCAGCGGATAGTAAATCATTGGTTTGTCGTAGACCGGCAAGAGCGGCTTGCTGATACTGTTTGTAACCGGTCTGAGGCGCGTGCCCTTACCGCCGGCCAGAATTATTCCTTTGCGTTGCATCGCGATGCTCTCCTTCGTTTCAATCGGTGGATGTGTCGAGCGCGTTCAGTACGCGCCCCTGCCGTCAATTACCGCACGGACCGTCATGAGCAGGATCATCGCGTCAAAGAGCACGGACACACGGCGCACATACTCAAGGTCAAGCGCGATCATCTCGTCAAACCCGATGTCCGCGCGGCCGGACACCTGCCATAAACCGGTAATACCCGGCAAAACGGTGTGGCGGCGATGCGCGTGGGCGGGGTAGTCTGCGACCTCGGACACAAGCGCGGGACGCGGTCCGACAAGTGACATGTCCCCCATCAGCACGTTGAGCAGTTGCGGCAGTTCATCAAGTGATACGCGCCTGAGGAAACGGCCGACCGGTGTGATGCGCGGGTCGCGCTTTACTTTAAGGCAGATGCCGTTCCTGTCGCTCAGCTGTTCTACCTCTGCACGGCGCGCATCGGCGTCGGAATACATCGAGCGGAATTTGAATAGTTTGAAGGTCTTACCGTTCAGGCCGACACGTTCCTGCACAAACAGCACAGCACCTCGCGAGCTGCCGACAACGGCTATCGCGATCACCAGAAACAGTGGAATCAGCGCGACTAGACTCGCCAGAGAAAGGACGACGTCCATGCTTCGTTTTGCACGCCAGCCGGGTGCTTGCGCCGCATATTGTAAGGTCTCGTTGTTTGTTGTGGGCATGGTTAATTTTCTAAAAGTGTTAAATTTCATGTTCTGACCGCCAGCCAAGGGTCACCGGCCAGTGCGCTGCGCAAAACAGCGACGCCGCCATTGCGTGGCAGGTTGTCCAGCCGGTCGATTTGTGCGATGACCTTCGCGCGCGCGTCAGAAGGTTTGACCGCGAGCACGGCGACTTCGGAATTGGACAGGACGAATTGTGTCGCGAGACGGTCCTGCAGACTGCCCGCAGAGACGACCACAACGTCAAAACCTTCCGAAATCTTCTCAAGTGCATTGCGGACCATAGGGGCTGAAACCGCGCGGTCCTGCAGGCTACTATCCTTGCCCATGCCGATTTCAAAAAAGTGGCTCGCATCCTTTAGTTTACACGGGGTAACCATTGCGCCAGAGAGCAGCTCCCTCCAACCCGCGTCGGTCGCTTCGCTTTCGTATCCCTCTATATCTGCTTCGATGAAGAGTGTTTTCATGCGCGACCGCGCAAAGCTTTGGGCCAGCGCCTGCGCAAATTCGGTCGTGTCACCTGCATCGGCGCGCGTGATTGCGATAACCGGCGGTTTGCCGACCAGCCGTGGTTTCCTGAGATTCTGCAACTGCAATTCATTGCGCAACAGATCGGCGGCATGTGGGTCAGCGTCGTTAGCGGCCGACACCTGCCGGACGGGGACGCGGTGTTCGAACGGCAAAAGCGTCTCGGCAAACCTGATCCGACTTTCGGAGAATGCAACCGCCAACGTCAGCACCAATGCGAAGAAAACACCTCCCACGCCGCCGCCCGCAATCAGCATCTTGCGCGTGTCTTCGGCGGGATCAACCGGTGTGGACGGTGGTGACATAACTACGGCATAGCCCGGTAGCGCGCGCCCGGATTCCAGACGGATCACTTCGAGCGCCCGGCGCGTTTCCTCGAGCAGCGACTCAGCTGCACCGATTTCGTTTTCAATGTGGTCCAGCTCAATGCGGCGGCGGTTGAGGTCTCTCGCCTCTTCCCGCGCCACAGTGAGCTGGTTGGCAACTTTGGCATACAGGGCCTGAATTTCGGCCGTTGTTGTATCATCGCCGCCTTCGGTGACATCAGTCAGAGCCCCCGTCTGGCCCAGAACACGGATCTGCTCGCGTCGGTTTGACATCGCCGTTTCAATCACTGCGATCTCTTCAAGCTTGGCGTATTCCTTTTGCTCAAAACGCAAGTTGGTGTGCTTTTCATAGCCCGCGCGCATCCCCGCGAGTTCGCTCATCAATTTGGCACGTTCAAAACTGAGATCGGCCATCGCCCTGTCCAACAGAGTGGCCCGCATGATTTCCTGATTGGAGGTGTCCGCGGGCGCGGGCGCGCTTCTCTCTTCCAGCGTCGCCAGGGTCGCTGCAACTTCGGATTTCCGCGCCGCAAGCGCATCAATCTGCGCAATTTTTTCAACATGCGCTTTGGCCAATGCATTCAGGCCGAACTCTCCACCGACCTCAAGTTGGTCCGACCTCAGCTTTGACAG
>JBGCDB010000003.1:0-61579 GCA_045104955.1 Roseobacter sp. | reverse complement strand
ATACCTTCGGCTGCGTTCAGCATTTTCACGACAAGGTTGCGGCGGCGCACGAACATTTCGTTGTTCGGGGCCAGAAAGTCTTGCGTGCCGTTCAGCGCCTCGACGGCGGCCCATTGGCTTATCGTGCAGGGGTTTGAGGTGCTTTGAGACTGAACCTTGCGCATCGCTCCGATCAGGTGTTCGGGCCCTGCGGCATACCCAATACGCCAGCCCGTCATCGCATAGGCCTTGCTGACCCCATTCACGGTCAGCGTCCGGTCATAGAGCTTGGGTTCGACCTGCGCCGGGGTGCAGAATTCAAAGTCATCATAGACCAGATGTTCGTACATATCGTCGGTCATCACCCAAACATGCGGATGACGGAGCAAGACATCTGTCAGCGCCTTTAGTTCCTCCCACGTATATCCTGCGCCTGTCGGGTTTGACGGAGAATTAAAGATCAGCCATTTTGTCTTGTCGGTGATGGCTGCTTCCAATTGATCTGGCGTCAGTTTGAAGCCTGTTTGTAAGGACGCCTCGGCAATTACGGGTGTGCCTCCTGCCAGCAGCACCATATCGGGGTAGCTGACCCAATAGGGTGCCGGGATGACAACCTCGTCGCCTTCATTAAGCGTCGCCATGAGCGCATTATACAGGATTTGTTTGCCGCCTGTGCCCACGCTGACCTGCGACGGGGTGTAAGAAAGCGCGTTATCGCGTTGCAATTTGTCGCATATCGCCTGTTTTAGCTCAGGAATACCATCGACGGCCGTGTATTTTGTTTTGCCCTGCTGTATGGCTGCAACTGCAGCATCTTTGATGTTTTGTGGTGTGTCGAAATCGGGCTCTCCCGCGCCAAGGCCGATCACGTCCCGGCCTGCGGCTTTGAGCTCGCCCGCTTTTGTAGTGACAGCAATCGTAGGGGACGGTTTGACGCGCGCGAGTGTCGTAGACAGGAAATTCATGAGAGCCTCGGTTTGATACAACTAGGGCGTTCATAGGGGCCGCGCGGGTCTCGATCAAGCGTGATGGCAACGAGGAGAGTGCAGAATGGGTGATTCTAATGATTGGTATGGGCCGGAAACGGCAACCTTTGGCGACAGGCTAGCTGCTGCGCGCGAAATCACAGAGATGACCCAAGCCGAGCTTGCGCGCCGATTAGGTGTGCGGGTGGCGACGCTGCGGTCTTGGGAAGACGACCTGAGCGAGCCACGCGCGAACCGGTTGTCCATGATGGCGGGGCTTTTGAATGTCTCGATGATGTGGCTGATCAACGGGCGGGGTGAAGGGTTGGACGCTCCGATGGAGGAGGCATCCTTGCCGGCCTCTGCGACAGACATCCTGAACGAGCTGCGTGATTTGCGCGCAGATATGATTGCGCGGGTTGAACAGATGGGCCGGTTGGAGAAGAAGTTGCGCACAGCTTTGCAGGAAGATGCCAATGAGCGAATTGCATGAACATCGTATAAAACGCCTTAAAATGCGCTCCATGCGCCGTGGGATCAAGGAAATGGACCTGATCCTGCAGCGCTTTGCCGAGGCGCATCTGGATACGATGGATGACGCTGCACTGACAGTGTACGACGCGATGCTGAGCGAGAATGATCATGATTTATATCAATGGGTTAGTGGCCAATTGCCCGCCCCTGATCCCTATGCCAGTCTGGTCACGGCAATCATCGAGGATTTACCTGAAACCAGCGCTTGATACCAAGCGTGCGCATGTTTTTTCAGTTTTTAACCAAATATTGGGCTTTCCCGCGCATTTTCCGATGAACCAAGCAAAGTCGGAGCGTGTGAATGAGTATTGTCGATTCTATAAAAACTGAAACCGGCCCTTCAACTTCTAACCAAGGTTTCATGATCAGCTATCTAGAGGCGTTGTCGCTTGTCGAAAGACTGCACCGACTGCTTTTGGACGTCATCAAGGACGAATTTGAACGCGTGGGTGTTCTGGAGATTAACGCGGTTCAGGCCCTGTTACTGTTTAACATCGGCGACAATGAGGTGACAGCGGGCGAATTGAAAAGCCGTGGCTATTATCAAGGCAGCAACGTTAGCTATAACCTGAAAAAGTTGGTGGATATGGGATACATGCACCACCAGCGCTGTGAAATTGACCGGCGATCAGTGCGCGTTAAGCTGACAGAAGATGGTCGCCGTATACGCGATGTGGTGACGACGTTGTTTTCTCGTCATGCGGAAGGCCTGCAAGCCAAGGGTGTTCTGGGTCCTGAGGGTATTGATGACATCTCCCGGTCGCTCAAGCGGATGGAGCGGTATTGGACCGATCAAATCCGCTATATCTACTGAAGCGCACCCAAGACTAATCCTTCAAGCTCCCGTTTGAGCTTGAGGGTCATCGCGTCGGCATAGGCGTCAAACCCAAGGGCGGTTTGCACAAACGCATCGGCGCCAACGATTACCTCAGCGTTGAAATAGGACGACAGTTCTGAGATTTCAGCTTGTCGTTGATCCCCCGAAGCAGGCGCATCCGCGCCAATCACCAACGCGTTTATCGTAATGTTGCGGGCGCCAATGCCGTCTTTGACATGCCGAGGCCGGGGGCCAAAGTTTGATTTGCCATCGCCTGAGATATCAAGCGTTCTTTTCCAGCACGTCTGTTGTTGATCCAAGAAACGCGCACCCAGCTGCATCGCCATCCCTAAAGCTGTGCCTGGTGAGGCGTTTCGCCGTTCGGTCTGGGCCAGGGTCACGCTGATCTTCTCCAACGCTGTTCTATCTGTGATCGACGTCCAAGGCACTAAAACGGTAGGGTCATCCGGGCCGCTCCATTCATAAACCAAAAGTGTGATCGGTGCGCTTGGCATAGCCAACAGTTTCTTGACGACCTCTGGATCGTTCAACGCTGCCACTAACCCGTCCAACTGCAAGCGATATTCACGCAAATCCACTGAACCCGACACATCCAGGCCCAAAGCCAACGCCTGACGGCAGGCGGCATCGGCTGCGCGTGGCCAGAGTGACAACATCATCAAAAAGCACAAATGACAAAACCGCATGACTACCCGCTGGATCGAGACGTTGGCGTCACATGTCCTATGACAGGGGGCATTAACTCACGTTCCAGTTTACGCCGCATCGCGCGCTCATAGTCTTCGAAGCCTTGCGCAATTTCGACAAAGGCACCGGGTCCCCGCATGACTTGGCTTTTGTAGAACGCGATCAGTCCTGTTTCTGCTTCGAAGTCTGCCCCATTTATGACCAGCCCATTGACTGTCACATCTCGAAACGGGAAGGCCGCATATGCCTGTGCAGGGCTGAAACCTTCGTTGTTCTGGCCATCCCCGGCCACATCCAACGTTTTGTACAGACAACTTGGTGCACGCTCCAACACGCCGGCACCATAGCCCAAAGCATACCCCATGGCGGTCGGAAAATCATTGTGGCTACGTTTGCTGGATGCAATCGTTTCTGCGGCAAAGAGTAAATCAGCCGGTGTATTGATCAGGGTCCATTCAAGCAGCATTTCTTGATTATAGCGCCCCGACCATTCGTACGCCGCCAGAGCCACCGGCTGGTTTGTGGCAAAAAATGCCGCCTGTACTTCGGGTGATGTGAGGGCGGCGACCATGCCGCCCCGTTGCAAGGCATCCTCGGACGCATCGACGGAACTGGATACATCCATTGCCAACAGCAGCGCCAGCCGGCATTGCGCGATGGCCAACGAAGGCAAGATTGCAAACCCAAGTGCCGTCAATGCCCCAAGTTTTACCAATGCCCGGTGCTTTCCATGCTCGCCCATGGCTCTGCCGGGGCAAGGTTATCACCTTCTTGCAGCAACTCGATGGAGATGTTGTCCGGTGATCTGACAAAGGCCATGTGGCCGTCACGCGGCGGGCGGTTAATTGTCACGCCATTGTCCATCAGGTGCTGGCAAACCCTGTAAATATTACCGACGCGGTAGGCCAAGTGACCAAAATGGCGACTGTCGCTGGGCAGACCTTCGTCGCCATCCCAGTTATACGTCAGCTCAACCGGGCACTCTTCCTGACCGGGAGGCGCCATGAACACCAAAGTAAAACGCCCGGCTTCGCTGTCATAGCGGCGGGTCTCGACCATTCCGAGCAGCTTGTAAAAGGCGATGGATTCATCCAGATCTTTCACGCGCACCATTGTGTGCAGATATTTCAGCGACATTGAGCTCTCCTTATTTCTCACAGCCTTCAACCTAGCATGCATAGCGTTGGGCGCCAGCCTGATCCCGGGCTTGTGACCTGTGCAAGCGTTGATTCGAAAATTACACTATATAGCTGTTCCGCCCCCGCCATTGCCCAGATATAGTCAGGGACGACTCACGCCCGTTAAAAGGACACCTCATGCCGCTAAGCCCCGAGCAACAAGCCGAAATTGACGAATTACGTGCCAATCCGACCCCGACGCTGCGCGCAGTGTCCCCCGGTATGGAAAGTCATTTGTACAAAGCAATGCCGGTGCTGGATCATGGTTTTGTGCGCGTCGTCGACTATATGGGCGATGACGCTGCGATTTGTCAGGCAGCAAGGGTTTCCTATGGCAAAGGCACAAAATCGGTCCAAAACGACGAAGGCTTGATCCGCTATCTGATGCGGCATTGGCATTCAACGCCGTTTGAAATGTGTGAGATTAAGTTGCACGTCAAGTTGCCAGTATTCGTTGCGCGCCAATGGATTCGGCACCGGACGGCTAATGTGAACGAATATTCGGCGCGGTACTCAATACTGGACCGTGAGTTTTACATCCCTGCGCCCGAGCACGTCAACGCACAATCCGTGGTGAACAATCAGGGTCGTGGCGGTGTGCTGGAAGGGGAAGAGGCCGCGCGTGTACTTGAGATACTCAAGGCAGATAGCAACAGATGTTATGACAATTACGAAGCGATGATCTCGCAAGAAGGTCAAAACGGATTGGCACGTGAGCTGGCGCGCATGAACCTGCCCGCAAATGTCTATACACAGTGGTATTGGAAAGTTGATTTGCACAATCTTTTCCACTTCTTACGCCTGCGGGCTGATAGTCATGCTCAGTATGAGATCCGGGTTTATGCAGATGCCATTTGTGCTATGGTCGCGGACTGGGTGCCAGCGGCGTATCGCGCCTTTGAAGACTACCGTTTGGGTGGGGCCACCATGTCTGGCAAAGCACTGGAGTGTGTGCGCCGGATGCTCAAAGGCGAGGAAGTTACCCAAGAGACGTCAGGCATGAGCAAAGGCGAATGGCGGGAATTTATGGGTGTTATTGGCGATAGCTGATCGGTCAACCCCAGAGTTTTAGCGCTGCACGTTAAAAAACCATATAATCCAAAAAAGACCGGACAAAATGTTCCGGTCTTTTTATTCTAAGTGAGGTTGGAATCAGCATTTTTTGTTGCGCTTGCGCTTGCCTCTTTTCTGGCATTCTGTTGTTGCTTCTGCAACAACGGTTGTATCGCCACTACTGCTGTCACTGGACGCGGTAGTACCGCGGCTTTCGATTTGGCTGTTATCGGTGTTTTCCGAACTGACAGCTTGGGTTGTGTCACTTGCGTCCGTATCACCAGTAGGTTCCGATGTCTCGTCCCCGTCCGCGCGCTCTTCCGCGTTTGCAGGTGCTGCGGGTGTGTCTGAAGCTTGCGTGTCAGTGGATGCAGTTTGGGTGCTGTCAGCGGCAGTTGATGTGCCCCCGTTCGAGGAACTACCGCCAGAATAGCCGGTGCCGCCCACATATGTTGAGCTTGATCCACCACCTGAAGAGGCAGTGTGCATGGAACTTGAACCAGAAGTCTTGTCGCTGTCATCCGGTGAATAACTTGGCGCTGTGCTTGCTATTTCGCTGCTGGTGCGGTCTGCGAGTTGGCTGCTGCTTTGCGTCATCGAACTCATTATGTTCACAGCCAGAACCACCGCAAATGCGGAGAGGATCACGAATTCTACGGTTGTTGCGCCGCTTTCCGACTTGGTGAAAGACCGGGCTTTCAGGGTAACAATGTCCCAGATTTTGGTTCGTGCACTTGTCATCGATACTGGCATAAAACGTGCCACCTTTTTACTAATTATATCATCCGCGCTTAAAACGTATCCAGAATACAAGGCTGAAAGATGGAGCGTTTAAGGAATCATTAAGTATAAAAGCGGCGCGCATTAGGCGTTCAGACATCATTGTGGCACAACTAAAACACCCGACGCGACGGTGTCCCGTGGGTGTCTAGATTTGTGATACCAGCGATAAAAAAGAGAGGGCCGGTTGTGTATTTAAGAGTGAGACGCGTCGTTACAGCAGTTTCAGATCGCTGGCCATTTGTCTGCCATCTCGTCCTTCAGTCAGTTCGAAACTAACTTTCTGGTCGTCTGCAAGGCCAGTCAGGCCTGAGCGTTCTACGGCGGAGATGTGCACAAAAACATCTGATCCACCTGTTTCGGGTGCTATGAAACCATAGCCTTTTGTCGTGTTAAACCATTTGACGGTGCCGGTTGGCATCTTTCCCGCGCCTCCTTTGTCCTTTAAACAGCAGCAAACTGTTGCTGCCTTCTTTTGGTACGGCCCGCCTTGCGTGTGTCGAAAGGTGCACCGTACCCTAACAGATTGTGTTCTGTTTTTAAAAATCAAGCGATTGGCGGTGCAAAGAGGTGAAATTTGCGTTAGTGCACAGGCTTTGTGGGGAAAAATTATGCAACTATACGGATTGAAAAACTGTGACACTTGCCGCAAAGCAATAAAGGCGTTGCCAACTGCGGTGCTGGTCGATGTCCGGGCAGAAGGCGTTCCGGCCGATGTTCTTGCGGCCGCTTTGGCCACATTTGGGGACGCTTTGATCAATACCCGATCGACGACATGGCGGGGGTTTGACGAGGCAACCCGCGCGGAGCCGCCGCTGGACTTGCTTAAGGCGCATCCAGCTGTGATGAAGCGGCCTTTGATCGTCGATGGATCGCAAATGTACTTGGGTTTCGCCAAAGATGTGCAGGCCGCGCTGAGCGCGACCTAATCATATTTGATCGGCTAGGCGGATATTCTATTTGAGAGCAATCGGTCCAAAGACAAAGGTCCCGCGCCTTTGACCACCAAGACCAGCAGCACAAAGACCCAAAACGCGCGTTGATCCATGATCACGCTGTTTGGCAGGCGGTCGAACCATGCGCCAAAGGTCTCTGCGTGCTCAAATCCCCCGTGCCCGATAAGATCTGTTAGGGATTGTACGATGATAAACCCGATCATGCCTAACGCTGAAAGACGGGTCAGCAGACCCACAACGATCAGTGTGGGCAGGATAAATTCGGCCCACGTGCCCGCAACGACAACAGCCCAATGGAACATGGAAAGCTGCGAGGTGTCGTACACCACGGCCTCCATCGCTTTGGGGAAAATTTGTGCATATGCGCCCACCGACGGCTGAAAAAGCCCCAAAATCCCATCGCCCAATTTCGTCAGACCAGATGCCCAGAAATACATCAGCAAGGTGGCCGCGAAAACGAAACGCGCTAGCAATGACAGCAGCCCGTCCGCCTGTGCAAGGCGGGCAGTGAGCGTGGAATATAGGGTAATCATTTAGGTTTCCTTTGTAGTGTATTCAGCAAACGCTTGGCAAAGTAGCGCGCATTTCAAAGCCTCAGTCACGTCGAAGGCGGGGGTGTTGGTTGTTGCGTTTTCAATCGAGGCATCAAAGGCTGTGCCGCGGCTCAAATCCTCGAGCCAGTCAGCGGCACCGACGGGCAACAGGTGTGGTGCCGGGTCAAATTCTGGACGCGTTACCAACACATCCTGCGCTGCCGCGCGGGGTTTGGCTGCACCAGGCACCATATTAAACGCCCAGATATCGTAGAGCGGCCAGACGGATCGGAGTATACGGGTTGAGGGTGCCAGCGTGATCTGAATTTTTGTTTCACCGTTTTGCAGAGCGGTGGGATCAAAGGCAGATGCGTCTGCCGCATGATAAGACTGACGCAACGCCAGATCGAGCTGGGCACAGTCGGCCAAGTACCCGATGTGTTGCAAAGGTTCGAATGATGCTAAAAACTCAGGAAACTCAGCACCGTAAAACATCATAAGCGGCGAAGTTGGCGGGTGTGATCTGACATAAATACCGGCCAACCTGCCGAAGGTATCCGCGCCGATTAGTTTGCGGACCAACGGGAAGGCGGTTGCCAGTGCCTCGGACAGCGATACGACCACATTATTGCGGTAGACCGAAAACCGCGCGCCTGCAGGACGACCTTGGGTGTCTTGCAAGCCCAAAGGAACTGGCATATCGGCCGACAACAATGCGTCAGAGAATTGAGCGTTTGAGACTGTCATTTGGACAAGGCGAGGGCTGCGCTTGCACGCTGTGCTTCGTCGCGTAGGGTTGGCCAATCGGGCACATCGTTGTCCCATTCAACCAAGACGGGGCGCGGCCCTGATTTCACGAGCGTATATTCCAACAGGGCCCAAACGGGGTCAACAACAGGTTTGCCGTGACTATCGATTAGCAAGGGCGCGCCGTGGTCGTCGGTGTCTTCATCGTGGCCACCAACGTGTATTTCACCAACAGCATCAACAGGGTAGGCATCAATGTACCCCTGTGGGGAATACCCCAAATTCGTTGCTGAAATAAATACGTTGTTCACATCTAACAACAAGCCACAGCCCGTACGGGCTACAAGAGCGGCAAGAAAATCAGTTTCTGACAGTGTGCTTTCAGCAAAGGCCAAATAGCTAGACGGGTTTTCCAGCAGCATCTGTCGACCCAGCGTTTGCTGCACCTCATTGATATGATCACCAACGCGGGCCAGCGTCGCCTCTGTATACGGCAAAGGCAGTAGGTCATTTAAAAATTCGGCCCCGTGGGTCGACCACGCCAGATGTTCTGAAAAACTTGCGGGTTTTGTGCGATCGAGTAGTCGTTTCAATCGTGACAGATGGGCTGCATCCAGTGGTTGCTCGCCCCCGATGCTGAGGCCCACGCCATGGACAGAAAGCGCGAATTTCTCTTGTAATGCAGCGAGTTGCGCATGAGGCCGCCCGCCGTCACCCATGTAGTTTTCCGCATGTACTTCGATCCAGGCAACGGTGCCAGGATCCTTCATCAACTCACTGAAATGCTGGGGTTTATAGCCAACTCCGGGCGCATGCGGCAGCGGGTCGTGGCGAGGTGATGTATCAAGCATGGGCTCTCCGATATTGTGCGGTCAGCCGAATTCCGAAAGTGTCGCGCCCGCCAGATCATACTGCCGGGCGCGTGAATACTTAAACCTTATGCTGGCAGGTCGCGTTCTTGCTCTTCCAAAGAGCCTTGACGCGGTGTGCCATCTGCCATGGCAGGCAATTCGATGTCGGCGCATGTGCCTGCGTCGACCAGCGTCCAGGCGTTGCCTTGGTAGTCAACAGTGGACGTGCCCGCGCAGGTTGTACCTGGGCCTGCTGCGCAGTCGTTGGCGCCTGCCAGTGAAATGCCGTAGCATTTTTCTTTGGCGGCCGCTTGGACTGTTGTTGTTTGTGCAACGAATGCTGCTGCAACTGCGCTTGCGATTGCGACGGTTTTCATTGTGTTGGACATGATAAATTTCCCTTTTTACCGACCTTTCGGCCATCGATGTCGTATTTGTACCAAAACGCAGCAAACATACCATTCACGAGCCTGTGTGTCACATTGGCGTCAGCACTTCATGAACATGACACGGCTAAAAACACAAAAACCCGCCGAAATGTTTCAATTTCGACGGGTTCAAGCCGAGTTTTCACGTAAATTGGCGGGTATTGTTACAAAAGATCAGGCGGCGTTGCATCACGTCCCAGCCCAGATGTTACAGTTTCAAGGCTCTCTACTGTGGTGCGCTTTTCACCCAGCCGACGGATCGTCACCGTGCGCTCTTCGACTTCGCGTGCGCCAACGGCCAAAATCACGGGCACTTTGCCCACAGAATGTTCGCGGACCTTGTAGTTGATCTTTTCGTTGCGCAGGTCTGCTTCGGCGCGCACACCTGCGGCGGTTAGCGCGTCTACGACTTCGCGCACGTACTCATCCGCGTCCGAGATAATGGAGGCCACAACAACCTGACGGGGAGCCAGCCAGAACGGCAATTTGCCTGCGGAGTTTTCGATCAAAATACCGATGAACCGTTCAAACGACCCAAGGCAAGCGCGGTGCAGCATGTAAGGCCGATGTTTGCCGCCGTCTTCGCCCACATAGGTTGCCGACAGCCGTTCGGGCAAGTTCGGGTCAACTTGGAAGGTGCCGCATTGCCATTCACGACCAATCGCATCGGTCAGCTTGAAATCAAGTTTCGGGCCGTAAAAAGCGCCTTCGCCTGCGTCCAGCGTATAAGGGTGCCCAGTGGCCTTGATGGCGTTTTCCAATGCAGCTTCGACGTGATCCCAGCTTTCTTCTGAACCGACGCGCTTTTCGGGGCGCGTGGCGAACATAATTTCGAATTTCTCAAAGCCGAGGTCTTTGTAGACAGAGGACAGATAATTGATAAAGGCAGCACATTCCGCCTCAATCTGGTCTTCGCGGCAAAAAATGTGTCCGTCATCTTGGGTAAAGCCGCGCACCCGCATGATCCCGTGCAAAGCGCCTGAAGGTTCGTACCGGTTGCACGATCCAAATTCTGCCATGCGCAGTGGCAGGTCGCGATAGGATTTCAGCCCCTGATTAAAAATCTGTACGTGACAGGGGCAGTTCATTGGTTTGAGCGCATTGATCGCTTTTTCGCGGGCGTGTTCCTCGTCGACCTCAACGATGAACATGTGTTCTTGGTATTTGTCCCAGTGCCCTGACGCTTCCCAGAGTTTACGGTCTACAACCTGCGGTGTGTTCACCTCTTGATAGCCGGCGGCGCGCTGTTTGCGGCGCATATAGTCCTGCAACGTGGTGTAGATCTCGGTGGTCGCCGTATCATTAAAAAAAAAACCGGGGGCCTCTTCCTGCATGTGAAAGAGGTCCATCTCGCGGCCCAGTTTGCGGTGGTCGCGTTTGGCGGCCTCTTCCAGCATATGCAAATGCGCTTTTAGCTTTTCTTTGCCGGTGAAGGCCACGCCGTAGATGCGCTGCAACATCGCGCGGTCACTGTCGCCGCGCCAGTATGCGCCCGCGATGGACATCAACTTGAAGGCGTCGCCAGGCACTTGGCCGGTGTGCTGCAAATGTGGCCCGCGGCACAAATCCTGCCAATCGCCGTGCCAATACATCCGCAGCGGTTCATCCCCAGGGATCGCGTCAATCAGTTCGACCTTGTAGGGTTCATTGTTATCTTCGTAGAATTTGACAGCCCGCGCGCGGTCCCACACTTCGGTGGTGACAGGTTCGCGCTTGTTGATGATCTCTTTCATCTTCTTTTCAATCAGGCCGAGGTCTTCCGGTGTAAAGGGCTCTGCGCGGTCAAAGTCATAGTACCAGCCGTCTTTGATCACCGGGCCAATGGTGACTTTGGTGTCCGGCCAAATCTCTTGCACCGCGCGGGCCATGATGTGCGCCAGATCGTGACGGACCAACTCATTGGCCTGGTCTTCGTCTTGCATGGTGTGAATCGCAATGTCGGCATCTGCTTCAATGGGCCAAGCTAGATCGAAATGCGCACCGTTCACGGTTGCGCTGATCGCTTTTTTACGCAAAGAGGTTGAGATGCTTGCAGCGACATCGCCAGCTGTAACGCCTGCGTCAAAAGCGCGTGCATTGCCATCGGGGAAAGTAAGAGAGATCTGGGCCATTTTAGGCGCTCCTCGTCAGTTTGGCGCCTACGAGACGCCCGGTTGCGGGTTATGTGTGCGCCGCTGATGCCGGGGGCTGTGCACGGTGTCAAGCGCTGCGCCAATGTATACCGAAGAATACGTTGACTGCGACATCTCATGTGTTATTTCCGACATGTTTTCAACAGGAAACTGCTGCTAAAAAGAGGGACTCTCATGCCACGTTACAACCGTACTTTTGAGTTGAGCATTCATGACGTCGATCTGATCGAAGAGGCGCTGCGCGCCCGGTCCCGCGAACTGTGCAAGATGCGGCGCGCTTTGTCTGATGAGAACCCGGCAGATATGGAATCCGTTCGCGTGATCGAGGGTGACCAGCGCGAAAACGAAGAGCTGCTAGGCCGCTTGCACAACCAAAAAATCTTTTATCGCCCGTCATCTGCGCCTTACGTCAGCGGATAAATCACACGGCACTGCTGAACCACAGCCGCAAAATGTAATTCACCCATTGCAGCACCCTGCGCAACGCGCGCATGATTGCGGGCAAAACCAGAGGGTGACATGACTAAAGCTTCGTATTTTGATAGCCCCCAAGGCCATCGTCTTGCCTATCACTACAGTGCGGGTACAGGTCCATGCATTGTTTTCCTTGGTGGGTTGAAATCCGACATGGAGGGCACCAAGGCCCTGCACCTTGAGGCATGGGCGCGCGCGCAGGGCCGCGCGTTTCTAAGGTTTGATTATTCTGGGCATGGGGAATCTTCGGGTACGTTCGAAGAGGGCTGTATCGGTGACTGGGCTGAGGACACCCGCGCGGTCGTGTCAGCGTTGACCGAAGGCAAGATTATCCCTGTGGGGTCGTCGATGGGGGGCTGGCAGGCGCTATTGCTGGCCAAGCATCTGCCGAAACGTATCGCGGGCATGGTGACCATCGCCGCTGCACCGGATTTCACGGAAGACGGTTATTGGGCGTCCTTCACGGACGCACAAAAAGACCAGCTAGAGCGTGAGGGGCGGGTTGAAATTCCTTCTGACTATATGGATCCCTACGTGATCTCAAAGCGCATGATCGAAGACGGGCGCGCGCAACTTGTGCTGCGATCCAAATTATCGCTGGATTTCCCCGTGCGCTGTTTGCAAGGCACAGCAGATACTGCGGTCAGCACGCAAACGGCAGTCCGCTTGCTGGAGCATGCAAACAGTCCCGACATGCGGCTTTTGTTGGTCAAAGATGCAGATCACCGGTTTTCGGATGGTCCTTGTCTTGGGCTGATCACTGACGCGCTGGAGCAGGTTCTGGCCGCGGTTTAAGTCGCTCTCGGCCTGCGAATCTCTGCCAGATACAACGAACTTTTGAGGGGAGCCAGCTACCCGCTTTCCCGCGATGCTAGAGTATTTTGTGGAAACGCACCTATTTGCCCACAACATATAGAAAATTCATTGACCTGACGTGCGACTTTGGCAAGGTATCGCGCAGTTTCATCGGGGGGGTGAATGGGGAAATGCAACGGCTGCTTGCGGCAAGTTTTTTGGTGGCGATTTTTGCAGGAGGCGCGCAAGCGCAGCAATGTGGCGGACCGTATATCGTCCAAGGTGGCGATAGCTTGTCGGGCATTGCCGTGGTGCAATATAAAAACGCATTTCAATGGACACGTATCTACCAAGAAAACCTTGAAGTCATTGGCCGTGATCCTGACAAAATTCTAGCGGGGCAAACAATCGATTTGCCTTGTTTGAATGGCCTGCCGCAAGTGGCTTTATCGACCGGAGAGCCAAGCGATGTAGCGTCGGTTGAACCGGAACCTACCATGGCGCCTCTGCCTATTGTGCTGGGGGCGATTGAAGGGATGCCGCCGCTTTCGGATGCAGCGTTGCCCCAAGGTGGTTTGGTAACCGATTTGATGCGCGCTGCAATACGCGGTGCAGTACCCGATCAGGATGTACGCGTCGTTTCAATGCGTGCTCAAGATGCGTTGACTGTCACAGAAACACCCGTTGTCTCTTTTCCGTGGGTTGCCCCGGACTGTGACGCCCAACCGAGCGTAAACCTGTGCGCGCAAACCTATTTGTCAGCGCCGGTGTTGGAGGTTTTGATCGTCCTACATACCCTACGAGACCGTGCAATTTCCGTGCATGATGACGGTGATATGGCAGGATACATTCTGTGCAGACCTGCCGGATATCCGGTGCATATGATTGATGTGGAGCTACACGATCAGGTGCAATTTGCGCCAACGCCTCAGGCTTGTTTTGATGCTTTGCTGACAGGTGCGGTCGATGCGGTTGTGCTAAACGAATTTAGTGGCCGTGCAGTTGCTGCAGCGATGGGGATCACTGGACAAATCACAGCAAGGGTGCGCGCACCCATTGGGATTTCGATGATCCGTGCCGCGATCCCAAAACAAACGCCAGGTGCGCAGGCTGCCATGGATGCGCTAAATACGGGGCTGATCAGCATGCGCGAAAGTGGTCAGATGCAGGCCACACTGAACCGTCATTTGAAGCATCCCGAGGACGGGTCGTGAGGGTGCGTGCAGCAGTCATGGTTTGCATAGCTCTTGTCTATGGCACCCACGCACAGTCTGACGTGACCATCGCGGCGCCGAAAGACTATGCGCCTTTTGCGGCCGCTGATTGGCCCCAAGGGGGTATGGTGGTCGAACTGGCAGGGGCCGCTTTTGACAATAGTCCCGATCAACTGTTGGTATCAGTGCAGTGGGCAGATGAATGGGCGCTGGCCCCGTCGCAGGTCATGGGACACCAGGTGGATATGGCAGTGCCGTTGTCAAAACCTGCCTGTGAAGGGGCGGGTAGTGTTGCGCGTGGATGCGCTAACTTCTATTATTCTGACCCAGTGGTCGAGGTCGTGAACCTTCTTTTTGCCCGGGTCGACAATGAGTTTCAGTTTACGCAAGATGATGATCTGCTAGGCAAAACCCTATGCCGCCCTGTAGGTTTGGGGACAAATGATCTGAACCGTCCTGACCGGCTATGGGTCACAAACGGCGCGATCGAATTGGTGCAACCCGCCCGCGCACAAGACTGTTTTGAGCTGTTGATGCAAGGTCAAGTGGATGCGGTGGCTGTGAATGAGTTCCAAGGTGTGCAACAGCTTTTCGCGCAAGATTTGACGGAGACGGTCGTGCCCCTGCCGCGACCTTTGTCGACACAAACACTGCATGTTGTCATTTCCAAAACCCATTGGCGGGCAACGACGCATATTTACAGATTTAATGCGGGGCTTGCACAGCTGCGGCAAAGCGGTGCCTACGGTGAAATTGTGCAGCGGCATCTTGCTTATTTTTGGGATGGGATTACCCGCTAAAACTACTTGTGGTTGCGGCGGTGGACGGTAAGGTCTTGGTAACCTTCTCTCCATACAGCTTTGAGGCGTATGCTCGTTTCTTCTTTCCCTCTTCTTCAAAAGGATCCCGGCTGATGGCGGAACCGTTGGTGTTTTTACCCGGGATGATGTGTGATGCGCGGCTTTTTGGCCCTCAGATTGCGGCCTTTTCTGCTGATACGTCGGTCATGGTCGCTCCGATCACGCAAGGTGAGCGGATCGAAGAGATCGCGTCAGGACTACTGGATACTTTGCCACGACGGTTTGCGCTGGCAGGGCTAAGCATGGGGGGCATCGTCGCGATGGAGGTTTTGCGCCGCGCACCTGATCGCGTGACCCGTTTGGCATTGATGGACACCAATCCGATCGCTGAGACGCCTCAGGTTGCCGCATCGCGCGAGCCGCAGATTGTTGCTGCGAAAGCAGGGCGCATGCTTGAGGTCATTCGGGACGAAATGAAACCTAAATACTTTGCTCCCGGTCCAAAACGAGAAGAAGTGCTGCAGCTGGTTTTACAAATGGCTGATGATTTGGGGGCAGAGGTGTTTGTGCGCCAGTCTCGGGCGTTGCAACGCCGGGCTGATCAACAGGCCACATTGCGCAAATGCAAGGTGCCAACGCTTGTTTTGTGCGGCGCGCATGATGCACTTTGTCCCGTGAAACGGCATGAATTCATGGCTGAATTGATACCCTATGCGACTTTGCGGGTTCTTGAAGACGCGGGGCATATGCCGACATTGGAACAACCCGAACAGACCACCCAAGCCCTTAGGGACTGGATGGCCTTACCATATGTCCTGCAATAAGGGCTGATCAGGCAGCAGCGTTTTTGTTTGCGGCTTTCTTGGTCTTTTTGGGCGCGGGCGCGTCGCTATTGGCGTCGATGAAATCAAGCACCAGAGGCCGGATATTCCGGCGCCAGCTTTTGCCTGCAAAAATGCCATAGTGACCTGCACCGTCTTCAAGGTGACTGGCTTTTTTACTGGCGGGTAAGCCCGTGCACAGATCAAGAGCGGCCACACATTGGCCGGGTGCCGAGATGTCGTCTTTGGACCCTTCGACTGTCTTTACCGCAACTGTCGTGATTTTCCCGATATCCACTTTCTTACCTGCGACAGTGAATTCGTTTTTCGCGATCTCACCGTTCTTAAAGATACGTTCTACCGTGCTGAGGTAGAATTCAGCTGTCATATCCATGACCGCAAGGTATTCGTCGTAGAACTTGTTGTGCTTGTCGTGATCAGCAGCGTCACCTTGGGCGACGCGCGTAATTTGGTTCACGAAAGCCTTGGAGTGGGTTTCTGCATTCATCGAAATGAACGAACTGAGCTGCAACAGGCCAGGATAGACCATGCGGCCGACGCCAGGGTATTTAAAGCCCACGCGTTGGATCATCATTTCTTCGAGCTGACCCATGGTGACACGGCGGCCAAAATCAGTGACGTCTGTCGGGGTGGCATCCGGGTTCACGGGGCCGCCAATCAGTGTCAGGCTGCGTGGCTGCGCCTTGGGGTCTTCTTCGGCCAAGTATGCTGTTGCTGCAAGTGCGAGAGGCGCGGGTTGGCACACCGCAATCACATGGGTGTCGGGTCCAAGCTCGCGCAGGAAATCGACAAGATACAATGTGTAGTCTTCGATATCGAACTTGCCGGCGCTGACGGGGATGTCCCGCGCGTTGTGCCAATCGGTGATGAAAAGGTCCGCATCAGGCAACAGACTTATCACGGTAGACCGCAAAAGCGTCGAGTAATGCCCTGACATTGGGGCAACAAGCAGCACTTTGCGCTTGGGTGCGGGTCTGTCAGCTACGACAAAGTGAAGCAGGTCGCCAAAGTCTTTTTGCACAACCACTTCGGTTGAAACAAGGTGATCTTGTGCATCTTCCGACGGTACAGCAGGGATATTCCAGTCTGGTTTGACGATCATCCGCTGGAAGGTACGCTCGGTTACCTCGCCCCATGCAGTCATCCAAGTGAACGCAGGGTTTGGTATTAGCGAAAAGGCGGGGTATGATCCCATAGCCAGTGCAGAAGCACCAAGCCATTGGTTGGTATTACGGATGGTTTCCATCAGGTCGTAGGTGGCCATGAAACGCATATAAGGGGTCTCCTAAATCAAATGCCCGGCAAGGCTGCCGAGACAGTCAGTCGCATCGCCCCCTGAAAGCCAACGACGTAATGCTGCACCTGCAAACATAGGAGGGAAAGGTTCAGATGACAACTAAAACTGACACAGAGGTGGCTCCAACCGGAGAAGCTCTGGAGAAAATGACGCAGAACCTAAAGAAAGTTGAAGAATTATCTGAACGTTTGCAACGGGTACTTTTGAACAAACAAGGCCACAACGCAGCGCTTGATGCGCCGAATCAAGAACTGTTTGGCCGTGCCGCCCAAGCCTATTGGACCGAGATGGTGAATAACCCGGCCAAAGTGTTTGAGCACCAGATGTCTTATTGGTCTGACACCATGAAACACTTCGTGGATGCGCAACATACCTTGGCCCAAGGCAAGTTGTCTGCACCCAGCGACCCCGGACCCAAGGACCGTCGGTTTTCAAATCCGCTGTGGGATACGCACCCTTATTTCAACTATGTAAAGCAGCAATATTTGATCAACGCCGAGGCATTGAAGAAAGCCGTAACAGACGTCGAGGATATGACACCGCTGGAAAAAAACCGGCTAAAGTACTTTTCAAGTCAGATCATTGATATGATGTCGCCCACAAATT
The DNA here is from genome assembly GCA_045104955.1 of Roseobacter sp. Classification (GTDB taxonomy): domain Bacteria; phylum Pseudomonadota; class Alphaproteobacteria; order Rhodobacterales; family Rhodobacteraceae; genus Roseobacter. Next base: position 43,890 of record JBGCDB010000003.1, on the reverse strand, counting down.
TCTTGGCGACAAACCCTGACGCTTTGGAAAAAGCGATCGAGACAGAAGGTCAAAGCCTTGTGCAGGGGCTTGAGAACCTTATCGGTGATCTGGAGGCCAACAAAGGTGAGATGGTCGTCAAACTGGCCGACGAAAGCGCGTTTGAGTTGGGGCGCAACATTGCGACCACACCGGGCAAAGTCGTATTTCGCAATCGTATGATGGAGCTGGTGCAATATACACCGACCACCGATACGGTCTGCAAAACGCCGATCATCATTTACCCGCCTTGGATCAACAAGTTCTATATCCTCGATCTCAAAGCCCAGAACAGCATGGTCAAATGGCTGATCGAAGAGGGGCACACTGTTTTCGTCGTGTCATGGATCAATCCTGATCCGACCTATGCTGATATCGGAATGGAAGACTATATCGAGGACGGCTACCTTGTCGCAATCAACGAAGTCAAAGAGATCACTGGTGAGAAACAGGTCAACGCGGTCGGCTATTGTATTGCGGGAACCACGCTTGCGCTGACTTTGTCCTTGCTGAAACAACGCGGCGACAAGTCGATTAAATCAGCGACGTTCTTTACCGCTTTGACTGATTTCTCGGACCAGGGCGAATTCACACCCTTTTTGACCAACGATTTCATTGACGGCATCGAAGCCGAAATTGATGACAAAGGCATTCTTCCTTCTGTGATCATGGCGCGGACGTTTTCATTCCTGCGGTCCAATGACCTGATCTATGGCCCGGCGATCAAGAGTTATATGCTGGGGGAAACGCCACCAGCGTTCGACCTTCTCTATTGGAATGGGGATGGGGCAAACTTGCCCGGGAAGATGGCCAAACAATATCTGCGCGGATTGTGTCAGCGCAATGAGCTGGCAACTGGCGGGTTTGAGCTTTTAGGTCACAAGCTGACGTTGACAGATGTCGATATTCCGCTGTGCGCAGTCGCCTGCGAGACAGACCACATTGCTGCTTGGAAAGACAGCTACCGGGGCGTTCAGCAGATGGGGTCAAAGGATAAGACGTTTATTATGTCTCAGTCAGGCCACATCGCGGGGATCGTTAATCCGCCGACCAAAAACAAGTATGGGCACTATACAAACCCCGACATGACGCTGGATTACAAAGCGTGGCAAGAGAGCGCGGATTTCAACGAAGGTTCATGGTGGCCGCGTTGGGGTGCATGGCTGAAAAAGCGGTCTGGCAAGCAGGTTGAGGCGCGAATCCCAGGCGATTCTGCACATCCGGTGCTGTGTGACGCGCCTGGTACGTATGTCGCCAAGAAAGCAACTCTCTGATTTTCAATAAATTTCTGCGCTGCGGCAGTTTTTTTATGCTGCAGTGCAGAAAAATTACTTGCAATGCCGCAGTGCAGCATCTATGTATTTCTCAGACGCAACGAACCGGGATGATCCTGGTAGGCGATGAAAGGAACAGAAGATGAGCAAGACACCAGACATGACCGCGATGTTTAAAGACGTAATGGGCTCGTTCCCAGTCGACACAAAAGCGTTCGACGAAGCATTCAAAACATCCGCAACACTAAACGAGAAACTCTCCGGTGTGGCGCTGACAGCAGCAGAGAAGTCCACGGACGTCTCCAGCAAATGGGCACAAGACACACTTGCCAAACTGGCAGACATGTCCAAAGCGAAAACAGATCCTGCTGACTACGCAAAAGCGATCACAGATTTCGCTTCCGCTTATTCCGAGACAGCTGCAGAGCACATGGCTGCTTTCGCTGAAATCGCGAAAAAAGCACAAATGGATACAGTTGAGCTGATGATGGCTGCTGGCAAAGACATGAGCGAAGACGCTCAGGCCGCAGTGAAAAAAGCGACAAACGAAGCAACAGCTGCTGTTAAGAAAGCTGCAAAAACTTCCTAAGAGAAACATCTCATTTGCGCTAAATCCTCCCTGATACGCGCAATGACATGGGGCGAGCTTGATAAAAGCTCGCCCTTTCTTTTTGTGCAACAGTCGCTTAAGCTTTGATGTAGCGCTTGAATTTAGAGGAGTTTCCTGTGGCGGAAAAAGAAAAATCATTGCTCATAAAGCGCTACGCAAGTCGCAGACTTTATAACACTGAAACCAGCGACTACGTCACACTCGAAGATATTGCGGGCTTTATTCGTGAGGGTCGCGAAGTTCAGATCGTTGATTTGAAATCGGGCGATGATCTTACCCGCCAGTACCTGCTTCAGATTATTGCAGAACACGAGAGCCGTGGCGAAAACGTTCTGCCGGTCGACGTGCTAAATGATCTTGTGCGCAGTTACATGAGCCCCGGCAGCAGTGTTGTGCCGCAGTTTTTGCAAGCCTCTTTCGAGATGCTGCGGAGCGGTCAAAGCCAGATGATGGACCAAATGACAGCCATCAACCCTATGGCAAAGATGCCCGGCTTTGAGATGATGCAAGCTCAGCAAAAAGCGTTCTTGACCGCGATGACTGGAGGGCTTGCAAACTCTTCAGGATGGAATACGCAAGACGAAGCAGAGGGTGAAGAGGACGCCACAGAGACCGCCAAAGGTGAGGATCTTGATTCCATCAAACAGCAGCTATCTGACTTGCAGAACAAGCTTTCTAAACTGAAGTGAACGTTATGCGCTAATGCGGGTCGCGTCAGGTGATGTGGCCGACGCGACAGACGTCATTAAAACGCCAATAACAGCGTCTAGCTCGCTCTTTTGCAGCCTGACGGGTAGGCGCACATCACAGGCGCGCATCAACATGCTGCGCGTGTGGGGCAATTCTGGTAGATCTTGGATAAATTGCCAGTTCCAGAATGCGCGGGCGTTGTCGGTGCTTTTGCCGAAGACCTGCACTTTTACCCCACTTTGATCTGCTAATTGCACAAAGGTGTCTACTTGCGCGTCGGTCATATCAACAAGGTTGAATTGGATACTGTCAGGCGCGCGTTCTTCGCCGTCTAAGGGGGGCGGGACGCGGATGTGGTCTGACTGACTGATCATCTTGGCGACGTAATCATGATTGCGGCGGCCGTCACTTACCCGTTGCGCCAGCACGTCCAATTGCCCGCGGATCAAAGCCGCCGACATGTTGTTGAGCCGCAAATTGTATAGTGGCAATTGGTTTTGCCACTTTTCAAATGTCGCAGCAGGTACATCGTGTTTTGCCCAGTTGTGTTCATAGGCGCCAGACATGATCACCGCTTGGGCGATGACATTGGCATCATCCGTGATCATGATGCCACCCTCACCGGCATTCAGCATCTTGTACGACTGAAAGGAAAAGCAACCAATCGCCCCGATAGCGCCGATTTTCTGGCCACGCCACAGCGTGCCCAGCGAATGGGCGGCGTCCTCGATGACAGGAATGCCTGCGGCGTCGCATAGCGTCATAATCGCGTCCATATCAGAGGTATGCCCGCGCATGTGGCTGATGATCACGGCGCTGATGTTATCTGCAAGCTTGGCTTTGAAATCTTCAAGCCGGATGCGGTAATTATCACCCACTTCACAAAGGACGGGTGTGCAATTTGCGTGGACGACAGCCGACGGTACCGCTGCAAAAGTAAAGCCGGGGATCAACACGCGTGCCTTATCGGGAAGGCCCAACGCCTTCAATGACAGGAATAGTGCGGCGGAGCATGATGATACTGCCAATGCGTATTTCGTGCCCATCATGCTGGCAAATTCCTGTTCCAGCAGGGAAACAGGGGCTGCGTCTTTGGCGGTATACCTGAACAAGTCACCACTGTGTAAAAGGCGTTCAATCTCGCTTCGGGCGGAGGCGGGAATAGGCTCTGCGGAGTGCATATCGGGGATCATCGGCGCTGCTCTCAATGTTTCTATTTTTTTGAATAGTACATTAAGTAAAGCAAAATTCCAAGTGGCCCGTGTATAACGCGGTTACTAAATGCTTATCCGATCCCGCAGGGCGTACCATGTCATGGCGAGGATCAGCAAAGGTGTACGCAACGCGCCGCCGCCGGGAAAGGCGGGTGTTGGGATCATGCGCATTGTGTCAAAGCCGTCCCCATCCCCCTGTATGGCATGGGCCATCAGCTGTCCTGCATGCGTGGCGGTGCCGACACCGTGACCCGAATAGCCCGAAGCTGACAGCACGTTGGGGGCGACGCGGGTTAGATACGGAAACCGCTTCATTGTGATGCCTAGCGTGCCGCCCCATGCGTAATCAATGCGCACGTCTTTGAGATGGGGAAAAACGATTTCCATTGGTTTGCGTACAACGGCTGCGATGTCCTTGGGGAAGCGGTACCCATAGGATTCCCCGCCGCCAAACAGCAAGCGCTGATCATGGGACACCCTGAAATAATTCACAACAAAGCGGCTATCGGCGATGGCGATGTCACGGGTCAGAACGTCTTGCACGCGGGCGCCCAGGGGCTCGGTTGCGACGATAAAGTTATTGATGGGCATAACCCGGGCGTTTACCGATTGCGCCAGCCCCGACAGATAGCCGTTGCAGGCCAAGATGACATGATCAGCGGTTACTTGGCCTTTATCGGTGTGAACAGTGACCTTGTCGCCGTGATCCAAACGCGTCACCCGCGATTGTTCGTGAAACGTAACCCCCGCCGCAACGGCTGCGCGCGCAAGGCCCAAAGCAAAGGCCAGGGGATGCAGATGCGCCGCCCCCATGTCCACAATAGCCCCTTTATAGTCGGGCGATGGGCACAGTGCCTGACTGGCATGATAGTCCAGCACTTCGATTTGGTCGTAATTATATCTTGTTTGCAGGTGTTTGGCGTATTCATGAAGGTGTTGAACGTCACGTGCGCGCGACGCAGTCCAGGCGACCCCAGGCTTGAGATGGCAATCAATGTTGTGGTCAGCAATCAAGCCTTTGACCAATGCTTTGGCGTCTTCGCCCATTTCCCAAAGCGTGCGGGCTTTATCAAAACCGACCATCGCTTCGAGGTCTTCTTGATCCACGCGCTGCCCGCTGCCCAATTGACCGCCATTACGACCAGAGGCACCAAACCCTATGCGTTGCGCCTCAAGCACGGTGACGCGGCGGCCTGCCTTTGCCAGATGCAAAGCGGCAGAAAGCCCGGTATATCCGGCGCCGATAATGCAGACATCCGCGGTCGCCGCACCCTCAAGTGGCGCAAATGCATCCAGCGGTGTCGTCGTTGCTGCATACCAACTGGCGGGGTAATGCCCACGGGTATCATTGGCATATAACAGGTCAACCATCGCGCCGCAGCCTTATACGTTTAGCAACAAATGCTCTCGTTCCCATGGCGAAATCACGGCAAGGAACTCGTCGTATTCGGCGCGTTTAACGATAGAATAAACCCGCGCAAATTCGGGGCCTAAAACATCGTGTAACGCGGTGGCGCCTTCGAACAAATCAAGCGCCGATCCCAAGACGCGGGGGATGTCCCCGTCGCCATCGTAGGCGTCGCCCTTGAATTCCTCTTGGGGGGTCTCGGCGTTGATCATGCCCAGATAACCGCAGGCAAGGCTGGCCGCAATGCCAAGGTAGGGGTTGCAGTCCATGCCTGCCAAACGGTTTTCTACACGGCGGGCGGCAGGCGATGACAGGGGGACGCGGATGCCGGTGGTGCGGTTATCGCGGGCCCAGTTCAGGTTGATGGGGGCTGCATGGTCTTTGACATAGCGGCGGTAGCTATTCACATAGGGCGCAATCACAGCCAGCGCGCTTGGCATGTGGTTTTGCAGCCCAGCAATAAAGTTCATAAAAAGCGCGGTTTCGCTGCCATCGGCGGTAGAAAAAACATTCTGTCCGGTTTTTGTATCCAGAATTGAATGGTGGATATGCATCGCACTGCCGGGTTCGTCCGCGATGGGTTTAGCCATAAAGGTCGCAAAACAGTCGTGACGCAAAGCAGCTTCGCGGATGAGGCGTTTGAAATAGAACACCTCGTCTGCCAGCTTGACCGGATCGCCGTGCAGCAGGTTGATCTCGAGCTGGCCTGCGCCGCCTTCTTGGGTGATGCCGTCGATCTCAAATCCTTGGGCTTCGGCGAAATCATAGATGTCGTCAATGACGGGACCGTATTCATCCACTGCCGTCATGGAATAAGCCTGCCGTGCAGCTGCCGGACGGCCTGAACGCCCCATCATGGGCTGGATATCTTGGGCAGGATCGATGTTGCGGGCGACCAAAAAGAATTCCATTTCAGGGGCTACGACGGGCTCCCATCCTTTGTCGCGATAGAGCTGGCACACCCGTTTAAGCACGTTGCGCGGGCTAAATGGGACCTCAGCGCCGTCGCGGTCGTAGGCGTCATGTATTACCTGCAGTGTCCAATCGCCGGTCCACGGGGCGGCAGTTGCCGTGTCCATATCGGGCTTGAGGATCATGTCCTTTTCGATGAAGCCTTCGTCGCCCGCCGCCTCGCCCCAGCCGCCGGTGATGGTCTGGTAAAAGATGCTATCGGGCAGGTGGAAATAGTCTTGGCGTGCGAACTTGGACGCTGGGACCGCCTTGCCGCGGGCAACACCTGGCAAGTCCGAGACGATGCATTCGACCTCGTCCAGCCGCCGCCCTTGCAGATAAGCCTGCGCTGCGGGGGGTAGTTTGTCTTTCCAATCGGCCATCAGGCCCTCTCTTTCCTAAAGAAATCCGCCATGATGCGTGCGACATCCATCCGGTCGTTCGGCGCGTCTAGCTTTGCTGTCGCCTCGGTCAGAAGTGCGTCAGGTACAACGCCTTGGCCGCGATGTTCAATCAATCCTGAAACAAAGCTGGAATCGTATTCAGGATGCGGCTGGATCGTCCAGATATTGTCGCCGTAAACAAGGCCTGCATACGCGCAGAAATCGGTGTGTGCGATTACTTCTGCATCTCTTGGTTTTTCGACCACTTGATCTTGATGCCACGCGTTGATGCCGTAACTGCGCCCGTTCATCTGATATTGCGTTAGACCTACCGACCAGCCGTGTTCGTACTTCTCGACCCGACCCCCAAGCGCTTGGGCAATGATCTGGTGGCCAAAACAAACCCCGATCATGGGCACGGCTGCCGCGTAGCTTGCGCGAATGAAATCCTCTAGCGGGGGGATCCAGTCGTGTGGTTCATAAGCGCCAAATTTCGATCCCGTAATCAACCAGCCATCCGCGTCCGTCACGCTGGCCGGAAACTGGTTTTCCAGCACACGCCAGCCTTGTACGGCAAAGCCGTGCCCATCCAGCAGCCGTTCGAAATAGCGGTCGTACGTGCCGCCTTCGGTCATCATGTCAGGGGGGTCACCTGTAATCAAAACACCGATTTTCATGCGCTACACCGTATCCAGATAGATGTTGACCTGCTCTGCCGGGGTTAGATCAGCCATGTATTTAAGCTCTTGCTTTTTGGTCAGGACGAAATTGCGGATAAGCTCGGCCGGGAATATCCGTGCAATGTTCGGATCCTTTTCGAATGTATCTATTGCTGTTTGCCAATCGCCCGGGATTTGCGGCAGATCGGCGGCATAGGCGTTGCCGGTAATGGGGGCGGGCGGCTCTTGCGCGTCTTCAATGCCGTTGATCGCGGCGCCTAAAACGGCCGCCAGCATCAGATAAGGGTTCACGTCCCCGCCAGCGACGCGGTGCTCAATTCGGCGGGCGGCCGGGTTGCCCGATGGAATACGAATGGCCGAGGTGCGGTTTTCATAGGCCCAGCTGATACCCGTGGGCGCATGTGATCCCGGCACCATCCGGTCAAAGCTGTTGGCATGCGGCGCAAAGACCAGCGCCGATCCGGGCATCGCGTTCAAGCACCCATTCACCGCATGGCGCAAGACATCCGTGCCCCTGTCTGTGCCGTCGTCAAAGATGTTGTTGCCATCCGCGTCCAGCACCGAAAAATGCACATGAAGCCCGGAACCGGCGTAGTCTTCGTAGGGTTTGGCCATGAAACTGGCCGCAAAGCCGTGGCGTCTGGCCATGCCTTTAACCAGCATCTTAAACAGCCATGCGTCATCTGCGGCACGCAGCGCGTCGTCGCAATGCATCAGGTTGATCTCAAACTGGCCTAAACCGGCTTCGGAAATGGCTGTGTCTGCCGGGATGTCCATGTCCTCGCAGGCGTCATAAAGGTCGGTGAAGAAGGTGTCGAACTGATCTAGCGCACGCAGCGACAAGATTTCACCCGCGACCCTGCGTTTGCCCGACCGGGGCGACGGCGGGACCTGCAAATTGCGACCGGAATCGTCGATGAGAAAGAATTCCAGCTCTACCGCGCAAACCGGTGTCAGCCCGCGTGCCTTAAAGCGTTGCAACACGGAATGCAGCGCATGGCGCGGGTCCCCGCCATACGGGCGGCCATCTTCATGGAACATCCAGATCGGTAGCAGCGCGGTCGGCGCATCCAGCCATGGCATTGGCATAAAGCCGCGTTCGGTTGGTTTTAACACGCCGTCCCGGTCACCGGTTTCATAGACCAGGGGGCTGTCATCGATGTCTTCGCCCCAGATATCGAGGTTCAACACAGACATCGGAAATCGCGTACCGTCCTGTACTGCTTTGTCTGCAAACCGCGAGGGCACGCGCTTGCCACGCGCTTGGCCATTAAGGTCAGAGGCCGCCACGCGAATGGTACGTACCTGAGGGTTCTTGCGGAGCCAGTCTTTCATACATCACCAGTTGGTGGGCTGGCCGGGGATGCTGTTTGCACCCACACCGCAGCCAGCGCCACGGAAAATTTGATCAAATTATGGATACTACCGGATCAGGTTCGGACGCAACCTCAATTTCGGCTTTACGTTTTGGGGGAGGTGCCGGTTCAAGCGCCCGTTCACAAACCCAAAAATGCCCACAACAATCAGGGTTAAGACAATGAAATAGAAAGCCAGAATGGGGTAGGGGACGAAAGGGTTAAAGGTCTTATCCGCGAAGTAATTCGCGTAATAAAGCGCATCGCCCCGTTGTTGCCATGCAGGAAAGCCAGAGAAGAAAACGAGGGCTGTGGCGTGGAACAGAAAGATCGCCTCGTTGGTATAGGCGGGCCATGCCAGCCGTAGCATCGTGGGCCAGATCACGCGTCTAAAGCGTGACCAGCCCGTCATGCCGTATGCATCCGCGGCCTCTGTGTCGCCTTTGGGGATCGACAAAAGCGCACCGTAGAAGATCTCGCCGGAATAGGCCGCGGTGTTTAGGAAAAGAACGATCAACGCTCCCAGCCAAGCGGAAGTGAAGGGATCAAAGAACGGATAAGACGACTTGAGGCTGAGAAATAGAAAGTAGCCAAAAAAGAACTGGATAAAAAGCGGTGAGCCTCGGAACAGAAAGATGAACCATTCAGCTGGTTTGCGGAAAACCTTGCGTGGGGAGGCTTTGCCAACAGCCAGTGCGGTGGCGAAGAAGAAACCCAAGATCAGAGCGACCACACCGAAATAAATGTTCCAGATCATGCCAGAGCCGATCAGAGTAAACTGCTGGCACAGCGTGAAGTCTTCGCGCGGCAGTAGCCGTTCGCCGATGCCAATGGCGCGCAGGCCGTAGTCTTGGACCGTTTGCCAGCAGCTCATGCGGTGGCCTTCCGTTGTGCTTCACCGCCTGCAGTGGCTTGGCCGTGGGTCAGTTTTTGCATCAAACGGGCCAAAACGACCTCTGATACCCGCGTGAAGCACAGGTAAAAGACGAGCAGTGCCAAGAAATACCACATGCGCCAGTCGCCGTGTGGATAGTCGGTAAAGCGTGGGGTTTTCGTCCCGCCCAATTCGCGGGCCCAATAGACGATGTCTTCGACGCCAAGCAAGAACAGCAAAGGTGTCGCTTTGATCAGCACCATCCACAAGTTCGAGAGGCCAGGCAGGGCGTAAACCCACATTTGTGGTACCAATACGCGCCAGAATGTCTGGCGGGGCGTCATGCCATAGGCCTCGGCAGTTTCAAGCTGCGCGCGGGGCACCGCCCGCATCGCGCCAAACAGCACGTTGGCCGCAAACGCACCGAAGACGATGGCGAAAGTAAGAACAGCAAGCGCAAAACCGTAGGATTCGTGCACCCATTGCGGGGCACTGCCCAGCGGCATTTTAGCGGCCTGGCAGACGACAAAGTCATTGCCTTGACGGATGGGTTCGGACCAGTCGCGGCAAAGTGCCTTGTGGCGCAGATACTCAATGCCTTGGTCCAGAGCGATTACGAAAAACAGGAAAAAGGCGATGTCCGGGACACCGCGTACGACGGCAATGTAAGTTTTGCCAAACCAGCGCAGTGGCAAAAAGGACGACCGCGCAGCAGAAGCGCCGCCAAACCCGAACGCAAGCGCCACAGGCGCGGTAATACCTAAGAGCAAAAGAACCGTCAGCACCGACCAATAGAGCGACATGTGCTTGCCTGTGGTCAGGTAACACGCCATCCATTTGAAATCAGAAAGGATGCTGGGGTCTGTGCAGTAACTGAAGATAACGCACCTCGTGCAGGTTGGGCGGGGCAGCGCAAGGCCGCACCCGCCCTTGGTTTTTTAGATCAGAACTGCTCCAGATCAGGGAGCCATTTACCGATGAGCACGTTCAAAGAGCCATCCGCCTTCATGGACTGGATCGCCACGTTGAACTTTTCCTTCAGCTCGGTGTCGCTTTCGCGCAGACCAAGGCCAATACCACCGCCGATCATTACGTCTTGTTCAAGCATCATCAGCGCGTCATCCGCCGCCGCCAGTTCATTCAGGAATGCTTTGTCCGCAAGAACCGCGTCAGCTTCACCGTTCTTCACAGCGGCAACTGTCTCTTCGGGTGTTGCAAATTCAACGAGTGTCGCACCCGAGGACGCGATGTAGCTGGCTTGGATTGTGTTCGCTTGGGCTGCGATCACGCCAGCGCTGACATCTACGTCCATCGATGCAGCAAGATAGCCAGACGGATCCGGCAATGTATATTGCTCTGAGAAATCAATAACTTCATCGCGTTCGTCCGTGACGGACATGCCCGCGATGATGACGTCGTAGTTGCCAGATACAAGGTTTGGGATGATGCTGTCCCATTCGTTTGTGACCCATTCGCAGGTCAATTCAGCGCGTGCGCAAAGCTCATCGCCCAATTCGCGCTCAAACCCGTCGATTTCACCGGCGTCATTGAGGAAGTTGTAGGGAGGGTAGGCCCCTTCGGTCCCCATGCGAACCGTTTTGCCGTGGCCATCGGCCAGTGCAACGCCAGCCGTCAGGGCCAGTGCTGCGGTAGTCAGGATAATATTCTTCATTTTTGATACTCCCATTTCATTTTTTTATTTGGGTTACGCGGCGTGGGTTGCTGATAGGAAACCCCGCAAACGTTCTGATTTGGGCGCGCCGAACAGCCGGTCGGGTGGCCCTTGTTCTTCGATACGGCCTTGGTGCAAAAACACAACGTGATCTGATACGTCAGCGGCCAATTTCATATCATGCGTCACGATCAACATCGTGCGCCCTTCGGCGGCAAGGTCCTTGATGACCTTTACAACCTCTTGTTCCAGTTCAGGGTCCAGTGCGGATGTAGGTTCATCAAACAGCAGCGCTTCGGGCTCCATGCAAAGCCCACGCGCGATGGCTGCGCGTTGCTGTTGCCCCCCTGATAGCTGTGCGGGATATACATCGCATTTGTCGCCAATGCCGACCTTGTCCAGATATGCGCGCGCGGCTTTTTCCACCTCGGCGCGGTCACGTTTCAAAACAGTGACGGGGGCTTCCATGACGTTTTGCAGGATTGTCATATGCGCCCACAGGTTAAACTGTTGAAACACCATGCTCAGGTTCGTGCGAATGCGCATAACCTGATCAGCGTCAGAAGGGCGGCGCGCATGGCCTTCACCCTTCCAAGACACCGGTTCGCCTTTGAACAGAATCTCACCCTGTTGGCTGTCTTCCAACAGGTTGCAGCACCGCAGCAACGTCGACTTGCCAGAGCCAGAAGAGCCAATCAAAGAAATCACGTGGCCTTTGGGCGCAGTGATGTCGACGCCTTTTATAACCTCAAGCGCGCCATAAGCTTTGTGGAGGTTCTTCATCTCGATCACAGGGGCTTTGGTGTTCACGCGGCAAGTCTCGTTGTTGAAAATCTGGGCGATTAGGGCGTAAAAAATTTGCATTTGCAATGTGCAAAGCAAGAATTCGTGCTTTCCGCTAGGTCAGCTCTCTGGCCATTGCATGATATCCGGGCGACAAGTGGTTACGGCAAGGGGACTGCCAGATAGGCCGCTGTCGGGATTTTGACCAACCCGTTGAGCATCAGCGTCGCGCGGTCGTCAGGTCCGATGCCATTTATCGCAGATGAAACGGCTGAAAATAGTGTCTTAGCGTCCTGCAAGGGCCCGGCAATAAGAGGGAGCCCGGGCGTAGGAGTGGTTTGGCCCAACACGCGTAAACCGCGAGGCACATCCGTGTCGCGGCATAAAAACTGCCATGTGACTGCGTCAATAGCAGCTATGTCTGCCTGCCCGTCCACAACGGCTTGCGCAGATAGCGCATGCGCACCTGTATCGAAAATGTTGTTCGCGAACATGTCTGGTGCGCCTGCTTCGGTTATATGGTGCTTGATCGCCGCCCAGCCGGACTGTGAACGAATATCATTTCGCGCCAGCCGGCTGCCTGTGAATTCAGATAGTGTGGTGCGCGGGTCCTCACGTCGTACGATAATTATGGAATAATAGTAACCCGGCGCGCATCCGCTCAGGCCATAGTCTGGTGTTCCGACCAGTTGGACGCTGTCATGCAATGCGCTTCGATAGGGCAGACCGCAGGTTTGTGACAGCACAAGGTCAGGGTTCGACCATGTGACGTGTGGATCTGTGTGGCGGTCCAAGTCCTTTGGACCCGTGCCGTATGTTTGACGTATTGCCTGCCAAAGCCGATCTGTTGCTGCAGTGGTCGCAGACGTGTCGTACATTGGCAGGCTGGCCGTCATGCGCCGCCATTCACATCCTGTCGGGCCAACGCGCTGTCACGATCACTGATCCCTAAGAAGTTTGTGACCATCCGCACCAGCGCGTCTTCTTCTTGCGCGCGCGCACCATCCGCCAAAACAACTTCCCATAACGCCTTGACCACAGAAAGACGGTCTTCGTAAGGGACTGCATCTTTGATTGCACGGGTAAATCGAACGGTATCCGGGGCTTCGGCCTCCAGTGCTTCGGCTTCTTCGCGCAATGCGCTGACGGCGCCTGGCCCAAGCCCATAGCGGCGTGCATTGATCCGGTCGATACGGTCTTTTTCACCCGCACTGTAGTCGTTGTCGGCCCGTGCAATCCGCACCAGCAGCGCAGTCAGCGCAAGGCGGGCGTCTTCATCGGGAAGCTCTTCGGTATCAGACTGAGTTAGTCTTTTGAGGAAATCTGCAAACATAGAAGGGATATAGTCGCCTTTGCCGCAGGTGCCAATATCAATCCGTGTTCAATGCGGCGCGACGCGCGGCTGCGATGTCTTCGTTACTCAGACCTAAGGCAATTTCGATTTTGAACAGCATTTCTTCTTCGGCAGCGTGACGTTCACCATCCGCCAACGCCACCGACCACATCGCGTCTGCAAGTGCTTTGCGGTCGGTATAGTCGACCTCTTGGCGTAGAATTTCAGTAAACTCAGGCGTGCCAGGTGCATGAATTTCCAGCGCTTCGCAGGTGGCACGCAGTTTTGCAGCCTCCAAAGGTTTCAGATCAAACGTTGCAGATAAAATTCGGTCTATCTGACCTACCTCGGCGGCACGGTACTGTTTATCGGCCAAAGCCACGCGAACCAAAAGCGCCCCAAGTGCCAATTGCGAATTGGGCTGCGGCAGAGGTTTTTGCGTGGGCTTGCGGCGGGGGAACAGTCTTTCAAACATAGGCTTTGATTACCCTAATTCAGGTGGTTTTCCAAAACGAATATTGTCGATGGCCAAGCCTTGGGGGTCCGTATTGGTGATAAGGATACCTGCGATATCTGCTTGGCCGTTTGCACGGATGAATCCGTATGCATGTTCGCCAATAGGAGGCAGGTCAAGTTGTGCTAAAACTGTGCCATCGCGTGACAAAAATACGGCCCTCGCGCTGCCTGCTTCGCCGCCTCTGATTTGAAAGGCCAAGGCAGATTGGTCGTCATCAAACAGGAAAGAGATGGCCCCTTCACCCTGGGCACGCCGTCTTGGAAAGCCTTCGACACCGTAGCCGTTCAGTACATTGTTGCCATTAAAATAGACGACGGAAAGGTTTTGACCCTTGGCGCCGGGTATCACGGTCAATGGTGACAAGGCCGCGCCGGTCACTTGGTCATGATCGCCGTTGGCATGCACGCTTTGCCCCGCGAACCTTTCGCCAAATTGTGCGCCATCTGCGACCAGAACATCCTTGATAGGGTGGCCCGGCCCGTGGCCTGACCGCATGTCGTCAAAGGTGATGATTTCATTTAGGGTTAGCGCATCGGGGTCGACGATGCAGACGACATCATCACACGCAAGGCCTGCGCGTGCCCCCAGAAACAATGCAATGATCCAACAGTATCGCATGCGGGCACTGTGGCATGCAGGGCGCTATTCTCAAAGTCAAAGGTTTGAGAGAATTAGCCGGCGAAGTGTCGGGCCAATCGATTGGTTTCATCCTCGAGCCCGAATGGGGGCTGAATGACGAACATGCCTGACCCGATCATACCATGGTTCTTTTGTGCCGGGGCAAAGAAGACTTCGTGACGCAGAGCGTCTGGGTGTGCTTGCTCAAGCGTGCGCAGCATGGATTGATGTTGGCTCACTTTCAAAATTGGATACCACAGGCAAATAACGCCGACGTTCCATGCTTTTGAAATACGCGCAATGTGTTTGGGGATATCATTGTAGTCGGTTTTTAGCTCAAAACTGGGGTCAATCAGTATCAGCCCACGGCGCGGTGTGGGCGGACACAAAGAATGCGCGAGTTCAAAGCCATCGCGCTTGTAGCATTTGGCGGCAAAGGGTGACATTGCAAAGCTAAGGGCGTCATATTCGGCCGGGTGCAATTCTGCTAGATGGATGCGGTCATCAGGGCGCAAAAGTGAGGCCGCAATAAAAGGCGATCCGGGGTAGGCGTCAGGCCCTTGGGCCACGCGCAATTGCGCCAGTACTTGTGCAAAGGGGTGATCTGGTGGAAAGAAATGGGCAGCTTTGTTGATGCCTTGTGCGGCTTCGCCGGTCTTTTGCGCTGCTGGATCGCGCAAATCGTAAAGCCCGCGCCCCGCATGCGTTTCGATATAAGTCAGCGGTTTGTCTTTGCGCGTGAGGTAGCGCAGCATCCACGCCAGCAAGGCGTGTTTGTGCACATCTGCAAGATTGCCTGCGTGGTAGATATGTTGATAGCTCAGCATAGGCGCGGTGTATCCTAACGCAGGCTTTAGGCAATCAAAAAATACATGTTCACAACAGGCTTAAACTGCCGATCCTCCGCGCGTCCGCTTTAAAGCGCTTTGTGAAAGGTGACTTTGTCATCGCCCGCTGCCCAGAAATCACGAATGCGCGCTTCTTCTTGGTATCCTGCGGCTGCGTAAAAGGCGCGAGTTGCGTTGAATCTTCTGTTCCGGATGTGTCAGCCAAAAGCACCCGTGCGCCTTGGGCACGCAGGATGTCTTCCAAAGCGGTGGTTATGGCTTTGCCAATGCCACGACCCTGTTCGCCCAGCGCAACTGCAATTGCGCGCATGTTCCATGTGCCATCGGTGAATTCCTCTGCCACGGCGTAGCAAAAACCAGACACGTGGTCTTGCCTGTGTGCCCTGAGCCATATCTCAGAGGTATTTGTTCCCTCCAAAAATTCCGCGATCATCTGGGATAGATATTCGCTTGGAAAAAGCTCTGTCGCGTCCAAGATAGACGAAACATCTGCAATGTCGCCCGCTTGGGTTTGTGTGATCGTCGTCATTGTGGTGGTCCGATCTACTTTTGTTGTTCTGTCCGCTCAAACCAAGCGACTGATGTCCTTGGCGGCGCGAACGAAGTCTTTGAACAAAGGATGCGGGTCGAACGGCTTTGATTTCAGTTCGGGGTGAAACTGCACGCCGATAAACCATGGATGGTCGGGCCATTCAACGATCTCGGGCAGTTTCCCGTCAGGCGACATTCCGGAAAAGCACAGGCCTGCGGCCTCAAGCTGGTCGCGGTATTTGATGTCAACCTCATAGCGGTGGCGGTGGCGCTCATCGATTGCCGTGGTGCCGTAGACCTGGGCGACTTTGGTGCCTTCGGTCAGCGTCGCATCATAAGAGCCCAGCCGCATGGTGCCGCCTTTGTCATCGCCCACCTTGCGCGAGACTTTAGCGTTGCCCTGCACCCATTCCTTGAGGTGGTAGACCACGGGTTCGAACCGTTTTTTGCCCGCCTCATGGTCGAATTCTTCGGAGCCCGCGGATTTGATGTTCGCTACGTTGCGCGCCGCCTCAATCACCGCCATTTGCATGCCCAGACAAATGCCTAAATATGGAACACCATTTTCGCGGGCGTATTGCGCGGCTTTGATCTTGCCTTCTGTGCCGCGTTCGCCAAACCCGCCGGGGACCAGAATGGCGTGGAACCCTTCGAGGTGTGGCGCCACATCTTCGGTGTCGAAGACTTCGGCGTCGACCCATTCGACTTTGACCTTGACGCGGTTGGCCATACCGCCGTGCGTCAACGCTTCGGCGATGGATTTATACGCGTCTTCAAGCTGTGTGTATTTACCAACAATCGCGATTTTAACTTTGCCTTCGGGGTTATGCACCCGGTCGGATACATCGCGCCATACGCTTAGGTCTGGTTTGGGCGCAGGCGAGATATCAAAGGCATCCAGAACCGCCTGATCCAAGCCCTGATCGTGATAGGCTAGGGGGGCGTCATAGATCGTTTCCAGATCGTAAGCCGCGACAACCGATTCCTTACGTACGTTGCAGAACAGCGCAATCTTTTCGCGCTCTTTTTCCGGGATGGGCTGTTCTGAGCGGCACACTAGAATGTCGGGCGCGATGCCGATGGATTGCAATTCCTTGACCGAGTGCTGCGTGGGTTTTGTTTTTAATTCACCCGATGCCGCCAGATAAGGCAGCAGTGTCAGATGCATGAAAATGCATTGTCCGCGTGGTCTGTCGTGCGTGAACTGGCGGATGGCCTCAAAGAAAGGCAAACCTTCGATGTCGCCCACCGTGCCGCCGATTTCACACAGCATGAAATCAACCTCGTCATCGCCAATCCCGATAAAGTCTTTAATTTCGTTGGTGACGTGTGGAATAACCTGAATCGTCTTGCCCAGATAATCGCCGCGCCGCTCTTTTTCCAAAACGGTTGAATAAATGCGACCTGATGAAACGGAATCAGTGTTGCGCGCCGCCACGCCGGTAAAGCGTTCGTAGTGCCCCAGATCGAGGTCCGTTTCCGCCCCATCATCAGTTACAAAAACTTCGCCGTGCTCAAAGGGTGACATCGTACCGGGGTCGACGTTCAAATAGGGATCAAGCTTGCGCAGGCGGACTGAAAACCCGCGCGCCTGTAGCAGCGCGCCCAAGGCCGCAGATGCAAGGCCTTTGCCCAAAGAAGATACCACACCACCGGTGATGAAAATGTATCGTGCCATTGTGTGATCTGCTCCCGTGCGTCGCTGCGGATTTGAAAGAAAGCCGCCCAAATGTGCATGCGGAAATGCGCAGCACCACGGGATTAAAGGCTATCAGGATTCGGGGGGGTAAGGCAAGGCCAGCCGCAACATGATGTTGCGTAAATTAGCCCCGCCTCAAGGTGTTGTGCAGTCTTTTAGTCCAGCGTCGGGACGAGTGGCGCGTTGTCATCCGCGGAGGGTGGCAACAGCAGATCCCCGGAAGGTACGTCCGGTACATCAGATCGGTCAGCCGCAGGCGGCGTGACGCCCAAACGGTCGATTACGGAAGACCCCGATGCATTTTCGGCTGCAAAAATTGTCAGCGTGATCGACGTACAGATAAACGCGGCAGCCAAAAGCCACGTCACTTTGCCCAAGGCTGTCGCAGCGGATCGACCAGATGTCGCACCACCGCCACCGCCGCCCATTCCCAGGCCACCGCCTTCGGAGCGCTGCATCAGCACGACTGCAATGAGGCTCAACGCGAGGATGAGGTGGATGATCAGGACGACGTTTTCCATGAAGGACCTGTGTATCGTGGGCTTTCGGGGTATCTAGGCAAGTTTGTCCGCGCCCGCAAGGGAGGATTGACGAATGTAACCATTCCGATGTCGCACAGCAGCATGTAAAAACTGTTTACCGCTAAAAAAGACCGCCGCGAGACGCGACGGCCTTGTCGAAGCTTTTGTTCTCGCGCACGTCTAAGAGGATAAGCCTGGAATTGAGGCGCTACAGGTTTGCTTCGTCTGTATTCTATCACAGGTTGTGTTGAGTCGGGCGATTTTCTTTTCTTTTGGTGTTAGGGCTTTAGCAGTTTTGGGCAATTCAACGGTATGGCACACGGTATCAGTGTAGCGGTTTTACATCCGCGGTCTTTCTGGGATGGACAGTGACGCGTTCTTTGTCGCATCCTTACAAACATGCCTCATGATCATTCAGACCACCCGCATTCTTTGTTGCCCTCTGACCCTGCATTGCGGGTTAAGGCACTTGAAACCTTGCTGACGCGCAAAGGCTTGATTGATCCTCAAGCGCTTGATGCGATTATCGACACCTATGAAAACAAGATCGGTCCGCGCAATGGCGCCCATGTCGTGGCCAAAGCTTGGGTGGACCCTGCGTTCAAGGCAGCTCTTCTGGCAGATGCGACGGCCGTGGTCAGCGATCTTGGGTATTATGGTCGTCAGGGTGAACATATGGTGGCGGTCGAGAACACCGAGACTGTGCACAATATTGTCGTATGTACCCTATGCAGTTGCTATCCGTGGCCGCTGCTGGGTATTCCGCCGACATGGTACAAATCAGACGCCTACCGGGCCCGTACGGTGCGAGAGCCGCGCAAAGTCTTGGCAGAGTTTGGGGTTGAACTGCCGGAAACCAAGGCTGTGCGCGTCTGGGACAGCACGGCCGAAGTTCGCTATCTTGTGATCCCCGAGCGTCCCGCAGGTACAGATGGCATGTCAGAAACAGCACTAATGGCGCTGGTGACACGCGACAGTATGATCGGCACGGGCCTTGCCGGGGCAGCATCGTGACCCGTCCGCATGATATGGGCGGGCGGTTTGGTGACGGGCCGGTTTTGCCCGAAGCGGAAGGTCTCTATTTCAAAGAAGAATGGCATGCGCGCGCGCTGGCGTTAACGTTGGCCTGCGGAAGCTTGGGGCAATGGAATATCGATGTGTCGCGCCACGCACGCGAGTGTCTGGCCCCCACCGACTATGCGCGATTTGCATACTACGAAAAATGGATTGCCGCTTTGGCAGATCTACTGGAAACACAAAAGCTGGTGACGAAAGATGAGCTGGCACAGGGAGTATCTGACCGCGCGGCGCTGACAGATACCGCGTTGCGTGCGGACCGGGTTTCGCGCGCCTTGGCGGCAGGTGGTCCTGCAGACCGGCCCAGCGATATAGTGCCTGCTTTCCAGCCTGGCGATAGGGTGCAGACCCGCAGCATCGCGGCCAACCATCTGGTGGATGGCGGGCATACCCGTTTGCCCCAATACGCAGCAGGCGCCTGTGGCATAGTTGTGCGTTTCCACGGCACACATGTTCTGCCGGACAGTTCCGCCCATGGCTTGGGGGATGCGGCGGAACCGCTGTATGCGGTCGCCTTCAAGTCCAGCGCTCTATGGGCGCATCCTGAAAATCCAAATGACGAGGTCATTCTGGACCTGTGGCAAAGCTATCTGGAACCTGCAACATGACGCAACAGACGCCGACTTTTTCCGAACCGTGGCATGCGCAGGTTTTTGCGCTGACGGTACATTTGAACGAGACCGGCACGTTTGAGTGGACAGAATGGGCTGACGCTTTTGGTGCAACGTTGAAACGGCACGGTGTGGCGAAAGAGCTGGACGGGGGGAACGACTATTTCAATGCCTGGCTTGAAACGCTTGAGAGTTTCCTGACCGACAAAGACTTGGCCAACAGCGCAGAGTTGAACGCCCTAAAACACGCATGGGAGGCTGCGTATCTGCGCACGGAGCATGGCGCACCGGTGCATCTGGACCTCTAAGCCTTTGGCCGCGATGTCAGCCCTGCTTTGTTCAAAAATCTGCGCCACGCACCTTTCTTGGGCAACATAGGCAAACGCAGCTTGGTTTTGCCAGCCAAGCGATCAAATTCATGAACGTCGATCACACGTTCAGCACAGCCACATCCTTCGCCCAAGCCAACTTTGGCATAATAGAATTTTTGAAAATCTTCCGGGCGTTGCGCTTTGTGTTTCATGGTGGTGCCTTTAGTCGTCGATATCATCTACATCAGATTGCCCCGACAGGGCTCTGCGTACGTGGCTCCAGCTTAGGCCAATCCCCAGTACCACCGACAGCGCGAAAAGACCCAACCAGACATTCATGCTTTTGTTGTCCAGCGTGAGCACGCCTAGATCATACAGTACCCACAAAAGTGCCCCGACGATGGCCAAGACCAGCGTCATGCCCACCGGACCAATGGACCGTATGGTAGCCCGCAGATAGATAATGTAACCCACCAGCAGTATCAGGCCCACCAAAACGGCAATAGATAGGTTCTCGCTGCCGTAGGTGCGCACCCAAGTGACGTAATTGTATTCGGTCGGGTTGAAGGTGATCGCTAACAACACAAAGGCCGCCCCCCACCGTGTCAAAAACCCCATGCTTGCTGTCTCCTGCCAAATCTTCTTTGGGCACGACCAATATGTGGGCCGGCCAGAGGTTGTCCATGGGGCGTGGTATGATTTGTCATATCTGCGGCGGTATTTTGAGGTTTCGCCTCCCGCGTGGCCTCGCTATACCGACGCGGGTTTCAAACGAATGGAAAAGGATCAGCCATGGCTAACGTCGTCGTTGTCGGCGCCCAATGGGGTGATGAGGGAAAAGGCAAAATTGTGGACTGGCTGTCCGAGCGTGCCGATGTCATTGCGCGCTTTCAAGGGGGGCACAATGCGGGCCATACGCTTGTTATCGACGGCGAGGTCTTCAAGCTGAATGCACTGCCCTCTGGTGTTGTGCGCGGCGGAAAGCTGTCAGTGATCGGCAATGGCGTGGTGCTGGACCCATGGCACCTCTTGAACGAGATTGAGACGATCCGGGCCCAAGGCGTTGAGATTACACCCGAAACACTGATGATCGCAGAGAACACACCGCTTATTCTGCCCATCCATGGTGAGCTTGACCGCGCCCGCGAAGAGGCGGCCAGCAAGGGTACTAAAATTGGTACAACGGGCCGCGGTATTGGTCCAGCCTATGAAGATAAAGTGGGTCGGCGGTCGGTGCGCGTCGCGGATCTGGCAGACCCTGAGACGCTTGAGGCGCGCGTTGATCGCGCTTTGCAACATCACGATCCGCTGCGCAAAGGCTTGGGAATCGAGCCAATTGACCGGGATGCGCTCGTTGCGAAACTACGCGAGATCGCACCACAGATTCTGCACTATGCCGCGCCGGTGTGGAAAGTGCTGAACGAAAAACGCAAAGCAGGGAAACGTATTTTGTTTGAAGGCGCACAGGGTGCGTTGCTCGACATTGATTTTGGAACTTATCCTTTTGTCACGTCCTCGAATGTCATTGCGGGTCAAGCCGCGACGGGTGTTGGTATTGGGCCGGGGTCGATCGACTATGTCTTAGGAATCGTAAAGGCATATACGACCCGTGTGGGGGAAGGGCCCTTCCCGACCGAGCTTGACGACGACGACGGGCAACGCCTGGGCGAGCGCGGACATGAATTTGGCACGGTCACAGGGCGCAAGCGGCGTTGTGGTTGGTTTGATGCGGTTCTTGTGCGCCAAACCTGCGCGACTTCGGGCGTCAACGGCATGGCCTTTACAAAGCTCGATGTGCTCGATGGATTTGAGACGCTGAAAATCTGCGTGGGTTATGAACTGGACGGTAAGCGTGTCGATTACTTGCCAACGGCGGCGGATCATCAAGCGCGTTGCACCCCAATTTATGAAGAAATGCCGGGTTGGTCTGAATCCACGGAAGGCGCGCGCAGCTGGGCCGATTTGCCAGCCAATGCGATTAAATACGTACGTCGCGTAGAAGAGTTGATCGATTGCCCGGTCGCTCTATTATCTACTTCTCCGGAACGGGAAGACACCATTCTGGTCACTGATCCTTTCGCAGACTAGCAGGAGCGCCATGCAGTTCAGTTACAAAGCCCGCCGCCGCCTGGCCTTGCTGATCTTGCTGATTGGTTTGCCGTTGTACATCATTGTGTCAGTCACCGTGATCAACTGGCTGGACCGTCCGTCTTTGTGGGTTGAGCTGCTGGTTTATGTGGTGCTTGGTGTATGTTGGGCGTTGCCGTTCAAGTTTATTTTTAAGGGGATCGGGCAAGCAGATCCTGACCGTCCTGAACAATAATCCGCGTATTTCAAAAACAAACAGCGGCTCAGATTGAGCCGCTGTTTTAGTTTTTAAAGGTGTTTGAATTTAGCCAACAGCACGATGTTCCGGTTTGTAACCGATCGCGTCGGACGCGGCGAAACGCCCCCCTTTGATCTTTTCGATCTTGCCGTTGCGCAGAAGCTGACCGAAAGACCGCAGACCGTCTTCGCGAGAGAAATCACCGCAATCGGCTTGGCGCACACGCGTCATCAGCTGAGGGCGGGAGAACTGTTCGTGACCCTCGACAAAGGCGAGGTAGGCTGCCGCTGCTTCTAAAAGCTCGGTCAGGGTTGTTGCATCACGGTCTGCCGCGTATTGGGCAAATCCGCTGTCTTCTTCCAGTCCCACTTCTTCTTCGTCGGTGACTGCAACGCGTCGCGGTGAAATGGGCGAAATCTCCGCGTCATTGTCTTCGTCGATCCGCTGTTCAGCAACCAACTTCAGCGGCGATGCGACAGGTTCAGCAGGGCGCTCAGTCCGTGCGGTAGGTTCTGCAACGGGACGGCGTGGCTTGACCACTTCTGCTAAATCGCTGCGGTAAGCTTGCGCTTCTTCTTCGACTTTTTGTTGTTCATCGTCCATTGAGCGATCGGCGAACCGTGCAGCAACTGCCGCGCGCAAATGTGCAAATGCACTGCGGCGCGTACGTGCTTCGGGTTCTTCCATGTGCTCATCCGCTTGGGCCATCAGACGTGACACGTCTTCGCTTGCGTCGGTGTCAATTTCCGGCAGGCTATCGCGTGCGGCAGCGGGGGACGTGTCCGTGTTTTGGTCATCTTCATCCAAAGCATTGAGATCACGTTGAAGCTCGTCTTCGTCTTCCCCGCTTAGTGCTGCGGCGTCCAGAAGGCTCTCGTCTTCGTATTCTTCTAATTCGCCCGCGTTCAAGGCGGCTTCGAGGCTTGCGCGGTTCACTTTTAACACGCGACCCTGAACGTCGATCTCTTCTTCCTCTGCGGTGTCGTCAGAGGCTTCGAACAGATTTTCTGCAGGCTCGTTTTCATCATCGAACTGCGCGGTCAGATCAACGTCCACTGCTTCCATGTCTTCTTCGGCACTGGCTTCGATCCGGCTAAGGATGGCGTCCAAGCTATCTGCTTCGTCTTCAAAAGCTTCAGTGCTGGCCTGAACGGCATCATCTTGTGCAAACGCTTCGTTAATGTCGTCCGCAGCTTCGGCGATCGTTTCTTGTGCGTCGTCTTCGTTTTGCAGCGTTTCAATTGAGGACGGAAGCGGCTGAAAGCTGTCGCTTGGCATGGCTGCTTCGTTGTCTTCTTCGAAATCGGCATCCATCACATCGTCGTCTTGCTTGGAGACAACCGCACGAATGCGTTCGAGTTTCTCGGCAAAACTTTCGGTGCTGAAACCAGATGCTTGCGGTTCCACATCTTCGGCGACGAGGTCCTCATCGGCTGATGCTTCGGTGGCCGTGTGTGACGTCAGAGAAGCGAATGTCTCAACCGAGATTTCTTCTTCTGGCTCCGGGTCTGCACCGTCATCAACAACGCTGTCGGCGAAAAAGGCAGCGGCGCTGTCAAGCGGTTCGTCCAATTGTTCGGTGTCTTGCGTGTCATCTGCTGCGATATCTTTAGGCAGTTCAGCCTCAACAGCAATCACCTCTTCTGCGGGTTCTTCGACGACGGGGGGTGCTTCGGGTTCTTGATCTGCGGCTGCGGCGACGGGCTCTTCGGCGGCTGTACCTTCTTGAGGAACAGCGGCCACTTGTTCGGCCTCAGCTTTGATTTCTTCGGCAGCCTTAGGTTCGGCTTCGGCTACATAGTCTTGTGCCGGTTCTGGTTGGGTTTCGGGTGCAACGGGCGCTGCGACTGCCGCGGCTGTGCCAACGGCTGCATCTTGTTCATGCGCTTTAAGCATGATCCGCCCCTCATGTTCACGTGCTTCCACGCGGCGAGAAACCTCACGCTCGGCAATCCGTGCAAGCATCTCTGCATCAGGTTGGGGGGGCTCTGCGCCAAAATAACGATCGTCAGAAGCCAGATCGCGGAAATATTCTGCAATGGCTTTCATGGTGTCGAAAGAGTCGTCGAACCCTTCCAGCGTACAGGAAAATGTCCCATAAGAGACGGTAAGTATCTTGTTATTATTCATCATCGGATGCTCGTCCTCTGCGTGTTTTCAACAAGATGTTTAACATTTTAGCCAAGTCCAAAGGTGTCCGAATCTGTGATAATAATCGTATCATTTCATGGCGAGAATGTGGTCTGTTTCCTTGAAGGGCGTTAATCTTAAGTGAAAATTGCAATTGTAAACACATTTCGGCCATTAATGTTAATCGGTGGCGGCGAAATTGGAACAAATGATGTACAAATTGCGCGCGCCATTGCACCTGTGTGTGTCGCCGTTGATGGGGGAGCGGACGCGGCATTGACCGCAGGACTTGATGTGGAGGCGGTCATTGGTGATATGGATTCCATCTCGGACACGGCTCGTGCGCGCGTCCCACCAGAACGTTTCCACCACATTGCAGAACAAGATAGCACCGATTTCGACAAGGCATTGCGCAGCGTGTCCGCACCTGCAGTCGTCGCGGTCGGGTTCGGAGGGGGCCGCATGGATCACGCGCTTGCCGCCCTGCACACGATGACCGTGCGCGCAGATATTGCGGTGGTCATGCTCTGCGCACAGGACATCATTTTTATGTGTCCACCGGCCTTTGAGCTGCAAATGGACCCCGGCACACGCGTATCTTTGTTTCCTATGGGGCCTGTGACGGGGCGGTCGCAGGGACTGAACTGGCCTATTGATGGCCTATCTTTTGCACCTGGTGTGCAGTCAGGTACATCGAACCATGCCACCGGTGCAATTCGTCTTGAAATGGATCAGCCCGGGATGCTGTGCATTCTGCCGCGGCAGTTTATTCAGCCGGTTGTATCACTGCTTGCTGCGCTGCCAGTGCACGCGCGGTGGCCCGCTCGCGCAGAACGATATACAAGCCTGCAGCCATCGTGATTGCAATGCCTACAGCGGCCACAGGGTTGGGAAGATCACCAAAGATCACAAAGCCCAAGATCGTGGCAAAAGGTATTTCAAGGTACTGCATCGGGGCCAGTGTCGCGGATGGTGCATAGCGCAATGACCATGTCATCAGCAGATGCGCAACGGTGCCTAAAAGACCGATACACAGTAAAAGCGACCAGTCGTAGTTTGACACTTGGATGAGGTGCAACTGCGTCAGGCTGGAGCCTTGAAAGGCTAACAAAACCGGGACCATCACGGCCACGGCAATGCATCCACTGACCGCTTGTAAACTGATCGGGTCCGTTTCTTTCGCAATTTGCCGTGTGACAAGCATGAACAACGCAAAGTTCACCGCAACACCTACAGGTAGCAACGCAGGCCAGCCCACTTCCGCAAAGCTGGGTTGTACCACCAAAAGGGTTCCGACAAATCCGACGGCACAAGCTATCACACGCCGCGCGCCGACTTCTTCTTTCAGCGCGTATTTGCCCAAAATCAGCATGATAAACGGCATCACAAATGCGATGGCGATCGCATCAGCCAACGGCAGGTATTTAAGCGCGGTCACCATCGCGCCAATACCTGCAATATGCAAAAGCGTGCGAATAAGTGTAAGGGTTGCAACCCGCCTGCTCATCCGCCAAGGGCGCTGGGTCAAGCTGATCAGGGGAACTAAAATAACCGCTTGCACAGCAAAGCGAACAAGAACCAACTGCCCGATCGGCACTGTCTGACCTAAAATTTTAGCAATAGCATCACCCACTGGTGCAAGCACACAGAAGCCCAGCATCAACATGATGCCGAGAAGAGGGCGGTCGACTGTCATATCGCTACGCTAGGTCGAGCCTTTTTGAAATGCAAGTAAAGGTTGCATTTTTGCTGGCTCAGCAATTGGGCACATTTACCGCCAGCCCGCCAAGAGACGTTTCTTTGTACTTTTCGGACATGTCTTGGCCTGTTTGGCGCATGGTCTCAATGCAGGCGTCAAGCGGGACAAGGTGGGTGCCATCTCCGCGCAGTGCCAAAGAGGCTGCCGATACAGCCTTGATCGCGCCCAATCCATTCCTTTCGATACATGGCACTTGAACCAGACCCTTCACGGGGTCGCAGGTCATGCCAAGGTGATGTTCAAGCGCGATTTCAGCTGCATTTTCCACCTGCGCAGGCGTCCCGCCCATAACAGCGCAAAGCCCGGCAGCAGCCATTGCCGCAGCAGAGCCCACTTCGGCCTGACATCCTGCTTCGGCCCCCGAGATAGAGGCATTGAATTTGACCAATCCGCCGATTGCGGCAGCGGTCAAAAGAAAGTCTTCGACATGGGCAGTAGAGGCACCGGGCACGTGATCCAGATAATAGCGCAGCGTGGCGGGCAAAACTCCGGCCGCACCATTGGTAGGGGCGGTGACGACTTGTCCCCCGGCTGCGTTTTCTTCGTTCACCGCCATTGCATACACGCTCATCCAGTCATTGATCGTATGCGGGGCGTTCAGGTTCATGCCCCGCTCTGACTGCAACGCATCATGTATTCCCTTGGCGCGGCGTTTCACATTCAAGCCGCCAGGCAAGGTGCCATCTGTCGTCAAACCCCGTTCGATGCATTCGTTCATGACATGCCATAGGCGTTTAGTGCCTGTTGTCAGGTTGTCGATCCCGCACCGTGCAGCTTCATTTGCGCGTTTCATTTCAGCGATGTTTTTGCCGGATGCCTTGGACATTTCAAGCATTTCATTGGCTGACTTGAAGGGATAGGGGATAGGCGGCCCGTGTTCGGTGTTGTCTTGACCTTCATCCAGTTCGTCTTGCGTCAACACAAAGCCGCCGCCAATGGAATAAAATACCTCGCGCAGGGTGACGTCGCCTTGCGCATCTGTGGCGCGGAACATCATACCGTTCGCGTGGCCCGTAAGGGGGGTGTCGTAATCGAACACGAGGTCAGTTGCCGGGTCAAATTGTAACGGATGCATGTCAGGCGGCGCAATTATTTTGGTCGCCTTGATCTTCGCCAGCGTCTCTTCGGCTTTTTCCGCGTCAAAGGTTTCTGGAACAAAGCCTGCCAGACCCAGAATGGTTGCACGATCTGTCGCGTGCCCCACACCAGTAAACGCCAGTGACCCATGCAACGACGCGCGCACACCGTGAAATTCAAAGGGAGAGGCCCGCATCATCGCCAAAAATCGCGCTGCGGCCACCATTGGGCCCATGGTGTGGGAAGAAGACGGCCCAATCCCGACCTTAAACATATCAAAAACAGACAAGAACATCTAAAGAGCGCTCCCCTCGGGCGGTGATGGCGGCTGAGGCGCGGTAAAAGGTGTGGGCCCCAGACCTTCTGCATGTTGTGCGGTGAGTACACTGGGACGGTTTTCCAGATCTTGCATCGCGGCCAAGAGCGCGGGGTAGTCCGCAAGCTTAAACCAGCATTTGTCAGAGTGCCGGGGGTACAATGCCAACCACCGCAGCATAGGCCCGAAATAGAGTGTATGCATCAGGCCCGGCGCACCCTGATGCCAGCGGGTATCGAGCAGGCGCAGATACCCCTGTACGGAGGCTTGTGTGACGCGCGCCAGTTGTGCCTGATCCTCGGTTGTGTCGCCTATATATTGGGCGGGGTAGAACAGCATGCGCAGGGCAGGGTGCAGGGTGTTGGACAAAAAGAACAACCATTTGAGGCTATCTGCGCGGTGCTGATCGTCCACCTGTGGACCCAACCCGCCATGTTGATCGCAAAGCCAAAGCAAAATGGCGGCAGTTTCAAACATCGCGCCTTGCGGAGTTTCCAGAACAGGGATCAGGCCGTTAGGGTTAAGCGCACGGTAGGCTGGGGTGTGCTGTGCGCTCACACGTCGGTCTACCAATTGCGTGCGATACACCACGCCGGTTTCCTCCAGCGCGAGCCGAATGACCAACGAAGCGTTATCGGGCGCGTAGTGCAAAGTGTAAGATGCCTGTGTCATGGTGTACTCATACCGGATTTGTGAAAAGTCAGAGCGCAAAAAACGACCTTGGATAGTGAAAAGCGGTCATGGGCTGGCAAACGGCAGGGTGAGCGGCCAAATCAAAAGGCTCAGCTGATTTAATCGCCCAAAAGCGATAGAATCAGGGTCGCGCCTTGGCGTCATGTTTTCTATAAGAACCGCAGATCATCAAAAGGAGCGCCCGCATGTCGTCAGAACTCTCTCCCATCGACAAAGCAAAATTCGTCGCCGCTAAACGTGCCGCGCAATTTGTGGAAAGCGGGATGCGTGTGGGTTTGGGCACGGGATCTACCGCTGCGTGGTTGGTCCGCTGTTTGGGCGAGATGGTTCGCGACGATGGCCTGCGTATCAAAGGCGTGCCGACATCTACCCGGACCGCAGAACTTGCCCGGCAGGTTGGTATCGACGTGATCTCGCTGGATGAAGCAAAGTGGCTGGATCTGACGATTGATGGTGCGGATGAGTTTGACGACGAATTGAACCTGATCAAAGGGGGTGGCGGCGCGCTGTTGCAAGAAAAGATCGTGGCAACCGCGTCGGACCGGATGATTGTGATCGCAGACATTGGTAAAGAGGTTGAGACGCTGGGCGCGTTTCCCTTGCCGATAGAGGTGATACCTTTTGGTTGGCAGACCACGCAGGCACTGGTCGAAGAGACACTTGTTTCAATGGATGTTCTGGGCCGCCAAAGCACATTGCGGATGAATGGCGATGTGCCTTTTGTGACAGATGAAGGTAACCACATCGTTGATTTGCATCTTAAGCGGATCGGCAACGCGCGTCAGTTGGCGCTGATCTTGAACCAGATGCCGGGTGTGGTCGAAAACGGCTTGTTCATTGACATTTGTGACACGGTCGTGCTGGGCTTTGGAGACGGCAAAGTCGAAGTGCGCGACATAAATGACGGAACGGTTGCAACCCAGCAGCTTGATTTTCCCGAAGCTGGAAACCTGTTTAGCGATTTGTAGAACACCCGCTGGTCAACACGCTTTGGTGAACAGCCTGTTGCAATGCTGTTTCCGCGCAAGGCGCGCTTTTATGTTGTCGGCGCACCGAACAAAACTACTAGAAAGGCCCAAGCCATGAGTGAATTCGACTATGATCTGTTTGTGATCGGCGGCGGATCGGGTGGCGTACGCGCGGCCCGTGTTGCCGCGGGCGAGGCCGGCGCCAAAGTCGCACTGGCTGAAGAGGATCGGTATGGTGGTACCTGTGTAATCCGCGGATGCGTGCCCAAAAAACTCATGGTCTTTGCCTCCGAATATGCCGGAATGCCAAAAGAGGCCGCGGCCTACGGGTGGGATATTAAATGCGGTGATTTTGATTGGCCTGGGTTTCGCGAACGGCTGAACGCCGAACTCGACCGGCTTGAGAAAGTCTACCGTAATTTGCTAGCAGGGTCGGGCGTTGAAGCCTTTGATGCGCGTGCCACGGTATCTGGTCCGCATGAGGTGACGCTATCCACGGGTGAGGTTAAATCTGCGAAACATATTCTGGTTGCTACGGGTGGGCATCCTGTACGCCCTGACATGCCAAACGCGCATCTGGGTATCGTTTCTGACGATATCTTCCACCTTGAGGCTTTGCCAAAGTCGATCCTGATTGTGGGCGGCGGTTATATTGCCTGCGAATTTGCCGGTATCCTGAACGGGTTGGGCGTTGAGGTGACGCAATACTATCGTGGCGCGCAAATCCTGCGCGGCTTTGACGATGAGGCACGCGGTTTGGTGGCCGAACAGATGCGCGAACGCGGGATTGATCTGAAACTCGGCACCAACATTCTCGAGATGGCACTGGCAGACAGCGACACCGCGCCGGGTGGCACGGCACAAGATCGCGCCGGGCTTGCTAAAATGCACGAAGCGCCCGCAGGCGCTGCTGGGCCGATTTGGGTGAAATCCACGAACGGCAGCGAAGGCGTCTTTGATATGGTGTTGTTTGCAACCGGCCGCGATCCAAACAGCAAAGACATGGGCTTCGAAGACTTAGGCGTTAAACTGGGCCGTCGGGGCGAAGTTGTCGTGGATGAATATAGCCAAACCGCCGTGCCTTCGATTTACGCCATTGGCGACGTAACCAACCGTGTCAACCTAACGCCGGTCGCAATCCGCGAGGGGATGGCCTTTGTTGAAACGGTGTTCAAAGCAAACCCGACAGCGGTTGATCATGATTTGATCCCTAGTGCTATCTTTACACAGCCTGAAATGGGTACAGTGGGCCTGAGCGAAGAAGCCGCGCGCGACCAAGAGCCAATTGAGGTCTATTGCACGTCCTTCCGGCCGATGCAGACGGCATTCGCAGAAAAACCGGATAGAGTTTTAATGAAACTGATCGTTTCCAAAGAGACACGCAAAGTCTTGGGCTGCCATATCGTCGCACCAAACGCGGGCGAAATGATCCAGATGGCTGGGATTGCGATTAAAATGGGTGCAACCAAAGAAGACTTTGACCGGACGGTTGCGGTTCACCCCACAATGTCGGAAGAGATCGTCACAATGAGAACAGCGATGCGTACGGCTTGAATTTAGCGGCGGGCAGCGTACCTAAGGCATGTTGATCGTGACTGAAGCGGTTTAGAAGGGAAAGAAGTGAATGGCTGGCAATAATGGCGGTCCCTGGGGGGGCGGCGGAAATTCGGGTGGTGACAAGCCGAACGGCGGCGGCAATCGTGGCTCCGGCGGCGGTGGAGGCCCTCGCGGTCCCCAAGGTGATGGACCTCAGATTCCAGAAATAGATGAGTTGGTCAAAAAAGGTCAGGAACGTCTGCGCGTACTGATGGGCGGCAAAGACGGCTCTGGCGGCGGAAACGGTACTGGCGGTGGCAACGGCGGTGGTCCGGCTTTCACGCGCGGCACAGTAGGTCTAGCCTTGCTTGGTGGCATCGGCGCTTGGCTGATGGCCAGCTTTTACACGGTCGCACCCGAAGAGCAGTCGGTCGAACTTTTCTTGGGTGAGTATTCTGCGACCGGTAATCCTGGTTTGAACTTTGCGCCATGGCCATTGGTCACAGCCGAGGTTTTGCCAGTGACGCGGGAACAAACCGAAGATATCGGGTCACGCGTTGACAGCGGTTTGATGCTTACAACAGATGAAAACATCATCGACATTGATTTCCAAGTCGTTTGGAACATCAACGATCCCGCGAAATACCTGTTTAATTTGGCCGAACCTCAAGAAACCATTCGTGCTGTGTCTGAGTCTGCAATGCGCGAAGTGATCGCACGCAACGAATTGGCGCCGATCTTGAACCGCGATCGTCAGGTTATCGCAGATGAGGCATCTTTGCTTATCCAAAACACGCTGGATGCCTACGACAGCGGCGTGAATATTGTGCGTCTCAACCTCGACAAGGCAGACCCGCCGCGCGAGGTCATCGACAGTTTCCGCGAAGTGCAAGCGGCCGAACAAGAACGTGACCGGCTTGAACGTCAGGCGGACGCCTATGCTAACCGCGTTACAGCGGGCGCGCGTGGTGAAGCTGCAAGCCAGTTAGAACAGGCCGAAGCCTACCGCGCCCAACAGGTCAATGAAGCACAGGGTGAGGCGGCACGCTTTACCTCTGTTCTTGAAGAATACGCCAAAGCCCCGGAAGTCACGCGCAAGCGTCTGTATCTGGAAACTATGGAAAAAGTCTTTGGCAGCGTTGATAAAATCATTCTTGAAAGTGGTCTTGGCGGCGAAGGCGGTCAGGGTGTTGTCCCTTACCTTCCGTTGAATGAATTGCGTCGCACAGGCGGAGGAACCAACTGATGAAAGCTACGAATTTTCTCATTCCCATTGGCGTGATCGCAGTTGTCGGTGTGTTGAGCTCAGTCTTTATTGTGGATGAACGCGAAAAAGCGCTGGTGCTGCAGTTTGGTCAGATCAAATCCGTCAAGGAAGAGCCCGGCTTGGCGTTCAAAATCCCGTTTATTCAGGAAGTTGTACGCTATGACGACCGGACGCTGTCGCTCGATACAGACGTGACCGAGGTAACACCTTCGGATGACCGTCGTTTGGTAGTTGACGCTTTTGCGCGGTACCGTATTTCTGACGTCGTTCAGTTCCGACAAGCGGTTGGCGTGGGTGGCCTGCGGGCTGCTGAAGACCGTCTTGAAGGTATTCTGAACCCGACAATTCGTGCGGTTCTGGGTTCTGATGGTGTGACATCCAATACCATCTTGTCGGCTGATCGTGCAGAATTGATGGCGCGGATCACGACACAAGCCCGCCAACGCGCCTTGCCGCTAGGTCTTGAAGTCGTCGATGTGCGCCTGAAACAGACCAACTTGCCGGATCAAAACCTTGACGCGACCTTCGCACGGATGCGCGCTGAACGGGAACGTGAAGCGGCAGACGAAATCGCCCGTGGTGAAGAAGCGGCCCAACGGGTACGGGCCCTTGCCGATCGTACGGTGGTCGAGCTGACGTCGGATGCGACACGCGAAGCGGATATTGTTCGCGGTCAGGCTGATGCTGAACGCAATGCGATTTTTGCAGATGCCTTTGGTGCTGACCCAGAATTCTTTGAGTTTTATCGGTCACTCACAGCCTACGAACGGGCGTTGCAGGGTCAAAACTCGACCATGGTGATGTCTCCAGACAGCGAATTCTTTAACTACCTGCGCAGCGACCAGGGATTGCGCTCTTTGGAAGGTGAAAGCCGGTGAGCACGGTTTTACTGGCCCTTGGGTTGGTGATGATTGTTGAGGGGCTGGCCTATGCGCTGGCCCCTTCGCTTGTTGAGCGTATGCTGGAAATGTTGCGCAGTTTGCCCGAAGCGGCGATCCGTCAAGTAGGGTGGCTCGTGGTTGTGAGCGGCGGTATTCTTGTGTGGCTCGCGTTTCAGCTTGGTGGCATCTGACGTCTAAGCGCACATTCTTGTGACAGGCTTGTGACGGGTCGCCTGAGCAAGAGATGTTGAAACCCAGCGATTGGGCTCCATCTTAAAGCTTGAAAGCGGGCGCTTGTGATTGCACGGTACATGAATGACGCGCGATGCGGCACCGCTCGGGTAAAATACCTTGAAAGACAGAATCTCAGGAGACACTGCATGCAACCCAACGCTGTAAAACTTTCGATAATGCTGGCACCGGCGCTACAGATTAGGATGCTGTTGATTGCAATTCTGACACTGGCCTTTGCGCTCGTGTCCCCGATGATGGCCAATGCGCAGCAGGCCAGCCTTGCGCCTTTAGCGGAAAAAATTAGCCCCTCGGTGGTGAACATCACGACCTCGACCACTGTATCGCGGCGGACCGGGCCACAGGGAATTGTGCCTGAAGGGTCCCCGTTTGAGGATTTTTTCCGTGATCGCAATGAAGGCCCTGAAGGCGCGCCGCGGCGATCGTCCGCGCTGGGGTCTGGTTTCGTGATTTCCGAAGATGGGTTCGTCGTAACGAACAATCACGTTATAGAAGGCGCGGACGAGATCTTGATCGAATTCTTCAACGGCGAAGAATTGGTCGCCGAAGTCGTGGGCACCGACCCGAATACAGATATTGCTTTGCTGAAAGTCGACGCTGAAGCGCCTTTGCCATTTGTGTCGTTTGGCAACAGTGACGAAGCCCGTGTCGGTGATTGGGTCATCGCGATGGGTAACCCACTGGGGCAAGGCTTCTCTGTTTCAGCAGGCATTGTTTCTGCCCGAAACCGTGAGCTGAGCGGTCGGTACGACGATTATATCCAAACTGACGCTGCTATTAACCGGGGCAACTCTGGTGGACCGCTTTTCAACATGGAGGGTGATGTAATCGGGGTAAACACGGCTATTTTGTCGCCAACGGGCGGTTCTATCGGTCTTGGATTTTCGATGGCATCCAATGTCGTGACCCGTGTCGTTGACCAATTGCAACGCTTTGGGGAAACGCGTCGCGGCTGGCTTGGTGTGCAAATCCAAGATGTGACTGAGGATATGGCCGAAGCAATGGGACTTGAATCGACTAATGGTGCGGCGGTGAACGGCGTCTTGGAAGGCCCGGCAATGGAAGCTGGGATCGAGATTGGGGATGTGATTATCAGCTTTGATGGTCGCGATGTGGAAGACACGCGTGGTTTAGTGCGCCAAGTCGGGAACACACCGGTAGGGGAAGCTGTGCGGGTGGTAGTCCGCCGCGGAGAAGAGACGCAAACCTTGTTGGTAACACTTGGCCGTCGTGAAGAGGCCGAAGGCGCCGTGCCTGCTGTTGCGCAAGCGCCAGAAGAGGACGTGCCGATGAGCATCGATCTTTTGGGCATGTCCCTGACGGTTCTGAATGATGCGTTGCGCGAAGAGCTTGCAACCGGCGCGGAAGCTGAAGGGTTGGCCGTAATGGAAGTTGATGAAGCATCAGAAGCTTTTGAGAAAGGGTTGCGTGCGGGTGATGTGATTACCGAGGCGGGCCAGCAAAAGGTCGTAAGTATCGCAGATTTGGAGCAACGTGTGGATGCCGCAACGGAAGCAGGGCGTAAGTCGCTGTTGTTGTTGGTGCGGCGTGCTGGTGACCCGCGTTTTGTGGCCCTGTCCTTGGCGGAATAAACTGTGGCTAGTTGAGAAAAAAAGGGCGCCTTTGCGGGCGCCCTCTTTTTATTTCCGATGGTGGGCCAAGGCCCACCTTACCAAGCGATATTTCTAGAAGTTGTCTGCTGCAACGAGGCCAAGGCGCTGTGCAGCCTCTTTGGTCAGCTCGTATCCGGGCAGGTTTTGTGCGGTTTGAAATCTGGCAATGGCATCTTTGGTCTGTATGTCTAGGCTGCCAGAAATGGGACCTTCGTGGTGGCCGCGCGCGCTAAGAGCGCGTTGTAGAGTGGATGTAAATTCTGGTGTAAGTTCACTGGGACAGATGAGTTCGAACCACTCAATTTGGCGAGGCTGGACGATAGTTTGTGTTGTTTCCGTTCGGTATTCTGCTGGTTTGCGAATTGTGCCGCTTGCGCTAATGTCTGCAGGTGAGATCAGCACCTTATCTGTCTGAGTTTCGATGATGGCAGGCGTTATGTTTTTGCCCCAGCAGGTTCCCAGAGGAGCGTCAGTGGGTTTGTCCGCAGTCAAGTCAATTGCGGTGGTATTCTGGGATGGCGGCACCGCCGGGGCGGTATTCAGGCATGCGGTCATCACTGAGGGTGCGCAAAGTGCGAAGATGATGCGAAAGGTAGTAAAGCGTATTTGCATTGCCCCAAACCTTTTGGGTTTTTTGGACACGCTAGTGCTTTCAGCACCTTTTGCCTAGGTGGGCTATTCGTTTGGTGATGAAATAAGCATATCCAGCATGGAGGACAGGTCTTCGATCTCATCGGCCAGAACATGCGTCACGGCATGGGCACGTTGCAGCCGTCCTGTCACCCGCAACATGCGGCCGGCAACAACCGCGCGGCGAAATTTTTCGTAGATATGACGCCAGACAATTATGTTTACCACGCCGCTTTCATCTTCGAGTGTGATGAAGATTACGCCTTTGGCTGTTCCGGGACGTTGGCGTAGGATGACCAGCCCTGCCACGCTGATACGCGCATTCACGGGTGTGTGTATCAGATCTTGGGCCAAAAGACAGACGCGCGGCGGCGGCCATTGGCCTTTCGTCTGTGTATGGTCCACTTTGTCAGGTGTGGGTTGGGAGAAAACACGCATAAGAACAAATATAGAACATTTGATCTAAAAGACAATCGTAACCAAGGGGGGTCGTAAAACAGGCGCGCAGGATCTATATGGCCTGATTAAGAAGGCACAACAGATCAGCAAAAGGAACGCACGGACGTGGCCAAGATTACATATATTGAACATGGTGGTACGGAACATGTCGTAGAGGTCGCCAACGGCCTGACAGTTATGGAAGGCGCGCGCGATAACAACATTCCCGGGATCGAAGCCGATTGCGGTGGCGCTTGTGCCTGTTCGACGTGCCACGTTTATGTGGATCCTGCTTGGGGCGACAAGCTGCCTGCGAAAGAAGACATGGAAGAAGATATGTTGGATTTTGCCTATGAGCCAGATCCAGCCCGGTCCCGCCTGACGTGTCAGCTTAAGGTCACAGATGCGCTGGATGGTTTAATTGTTCAGATGCCAGAAAAGCAAATCTAACATGATAGGGGCGCTGCGTCTGCTGTTCTGCGCAAGCGGGGCGGTCATGCGCAGCGCGCTGCTGGTGCTGTGCACAGGGCAGGCGGTGTTTGCGCAAGAGATTACTGCCGCGACTTACCAAGGCCCAACAACGCGTTATGCACATGCTGTTCTCGGCGATGCCGTTGAATATGGAGCTTTGGCAGTGACACTGTCATCGGGCCAGACGCGGCGGTTTAAGCTGCCAGTTACGTCTGTTTTTGAGGATGTGGCACCCCGGGTTATAGACCTAGATGGCGATGGTGCTGCGGAAGTTATCACTGTTGAAAGCGACCAGAGCTTAGGCGCGCGTCTGGCAATCTATGGCCCAACGGGTCTCATTACCGCGACGCCTTACATCGGCACCCGGTTTCGCTGGCTCGCCCCTTTGGGTGCGGCCGATCTGGATGGCGATGGTGTCGTCGAACTTGCCTATGTGGATCGTCCGCATCTGGCTAAAACACTGCGGATATGGCGGTATCAAGACCAAACGTTGGTCCCACTTTTGTCCGCGCCTGGGTTCACTAACCACCGTATTGGCGAAGCCGATATTGCAGGTGGTATACGGGTTTGCGATGGCAAGGCCGAGATGATCCTTGCGACCGCGAACTGGTCTAGCTTGGTTGCACTGCAGGTTAAGGACGATGCCCTGACGCAACGGGTTCTGGGCTCCGACACTACTCGGGCGGCATTTGCCAAGGCAATGGTCTGCGTTGAGTAATGCTTATTTTAGCGCCCGCCAGCCGATGTCTCTGCGGCAAAACCCTTCTGGCCATTTAATTGCGTCAACTAAAGCGTAGGCTTGTTGTCGGGCATCATTCAAATTGTCCGCACGTGCTGTCGCAGCCAACACCCTGCCGCCGCTTGCGGTATACTGCCCATCGGCGCGGGTGGTGCCCGCGTGAAACACCATGCGCGTGCTGTCTTGCGGTAAGTCTTCAACACCCGCAATAACAGAGCCTTTTTCGTAAGCTCCGGGATAACCTGACGCAGCTAATACTACCGTCAGTGCATGGTCATCCGCCCAGTTAACCTGCGCATTGCTCAACCGCCCTTCGGTGGTCGCTTGCATCAAATCAAAGGCCTGCGCGCCCAAACGCATCATCAAAACCTGACATTCCGGGTCGCCAAAACGTACGTTGTATTCAACCAGTCGCGGTGCCCCATCCTTGATCATCAAACCGACAAATAGGACCCCTTGGTAAGGTGTGCCTTGGCGCACCATTTCTGCCATCGTTGGCCTGACGATCTGGTCAAGTGCTGCCTGTGTGACTTCGGGCGTCATCACAGGTGCCGGTGAATAGGCCCCCATACCGCCCGTGTTGGGACCCGTATCGCCTTCACCGACCTGCTTGTGGTCTTGCGCTGTGCCAATTGGTAAAACATCTTCACCATCCACCAGCACAAAAAAAGACGCCTCTTCGCCATCCATAAATTCTTCAATGACGACTTCGGCCCCTGCTGACCCGAAACTGCCGCCAAACATATCATCTAAAGCGTCCAACGCCTCTTGCGTGGTATGGGCGATAATCACGCCTTTGCCTGCCGCCAACCCGTCCGCCTTGATCACGATGGGGGCGCCTTGTGCTTCGACGTAGGCGCGCGCGGCTGCAAGCTCTTTGAAATGGGCATAAGCCGCCGTTGGCGCACTTGCTGCATCGCAAATCGCTTTTGTAAAAGCTTTGGATGCCTCCAATCGAGCCGCAGCAGCACTTGGCCCAAAAACTGCAACACCTGCATCGCGCAGCCTGTCGGCCACACCAGCGGCAAGTGGGGCTTCTGGCCCGACAATCACGAAATCAATCGTGTTTTCATCGGCGAAATTAGCAACAGCACCGCCGTCCTCGATGTCTAGCTTGGCGCATTCGGCGATTTCTGCGATGCCTGCATTGCCCGGTGCCACAATCAAACGGTCGCATTTGGGGTTTTGCTTAACAGCCCAAGCAAGGCTATGTTCGCGTCCCCCACTGCCCAGAATAAGAATGTTCACCGTTTGCGCTCCTGATGTGCTTGGCCTTGGGTCTTGGGCGTTCTAAGCTGGCGCGCAACGCGTGACAACACCGGATACGAATATGGACTTGTTAGACGACCCGGCACCGGGCCAAAACACGCCTGAGTTTACCGTTAGCGAAATCTCAGGCGCTGTGAAACGCACACTTGAAGGTGAATTTGGCCGCGTGCGTGTGCGTGGCGAGGTGAGCCGCGTGGTCAAGGCACGTTCGGGCCAC
Source organism: Roseobacter sp. (assembly GCA_045104955.1). Classification (GTDB taxonomy): domain Bacteria; phylum Pseudomonadota; class Alphaproteobacteria; order Rhodobacterales; family Rhodobacteraceae; genus Roseobacter. The sequence goes on along the minus strand of JBGCDB010000003.1, from coordinate 5,330 downwards.
ATGTACTACGACATCAAAGACGACCGGAACCAATTGTCTTGCACCACTTGGAAGGGGCAAGTCGCCAAGCTGAGTGTGATTCCCGAAGAAGGGCTCGAGGTCGTCGTTACTGGGCGCATCACGGCTTACGGTGCACAATCCAAATACAACATGAACGTCGATGATGTTGCTGTCGCCGGCAAGGGCGCGCTGATGGCGTTGCTGGAAAAACGCAAAAAGATGCTGGAAGCGGAAGGCTTGTTTGAGCTTTCGCGCAAGCGGCCTTTGCCCTACCTGCCAGAGGTTATCGGTGTTGTGACCTCGCCATCCGGCGCTGTCATCCGCGATATTTTGCACCGACTGCGCGACCGGTTTCCGCGCAAAGTGCTGATCTGGCCGGTTGCTGTACAGGGCGAGAAATGTGCGCCCGAAGTTGCCAAAGCGATCGCTGGGTTTAATGCGCTGACACCGGGGGGCGCACTGCCGCGCCCTGATTTGTTGATTGTGGCGCGCGGGGGCGGGTCGGTCGAAGACCTCTGGGGCTTTAACGAAGAAATCGTGGCACGGGCCGCGGCGGCATCTGACATTCCATTGATTTCGGCAGTGGGGCACGAAACAGATACCACATTGATTGATTTCGTATCGGACAAGCGTGCGCCAACCCCCACAGCGGCCGCCGAACTTGCGGTGCCCGTGCGGCATGAGCTTATCGCGTGGGTCGATCAGCAAGATGCCCGCATGCGCCAAGCCCTCAGTCAAGGATTGACCCGACGCGATCAGCGTTTGCGCGACATGGCACGCGCTTTGCCGCGCCCGGACAGCTTGTTAGAGACCCCGCGCCAATTGATTGACACCCGTGGCGCGCGGCTTGCGCCTGCGTTGATCGCGGGGGTGCAACGGCGCAAAGTCAGGCTGGCAGATATCAGTGGATCGTTGCGTCCGGCCACGTTGAAACGTGCCGTCGATCAAGAAAGCCGCCAGCTTGCAGACCGCGCTGCCCGTCTGACACCTGCTTTGGCGCGGTTTGTGGCGGTGCGCAAAGACCGATTAGATACGCAGACCAAACGATTCCGACCAGACGCGTTGCAGCGTGATCTGCAGCGAAAGAAAGACGCCTTTGATGCTGTTGTGCGCCGCCTGTCGGGTGCAGGTCAGCGCCAAATACAAAAGTGGCGCAGCAAAACAGATGCTTTGGGGCGTCTCAATGAAAGTCTGAGCTATAAATCAACGCTTGAACGTGGATTTGCCGTGGTGCGCAGCGAAGGGCGCGTGGTCAGTGATACAAAAGCCGCCAAAACCGCTCTCCACCTTGAGCTTGAGTTCGCAGACGGGCGCGTCGCCGTCGGGGGCAAAACGCCTGCCCGAAAATCTGCACCAAAACCGCCAGATCAAGGATCTCTCTTTTAGCCGTTAGACGCCGACATCAGGGCCCAGACATATCATTTCGTCGCCGATGTCTTGTGCTTCGTATAGCTCTGTTGTGCCGGGTATGTTGTTAAAGCGCGCAACCAAACCGCCTGCGTCTTCGTGAAAGGCCCAGCACTGAGGTGTTGGATTGTCTTCATAGACAAAGCAAATTTGGCCGGCGTCTTCGTACCATGTGCCCTCTTTGCATTCACCATCCAGAAACGACCACTGAACACGTTGGTTGTCGAGGTACCTTTCAGCCCCATAGGCTTGACCATTTTGGCCGTAAAACAGTGTTTTTCCGCGGGTATACGCGTCAAAAGCAGCACCATCCATCGGTTCCGGCTCAGCGGCGGTCAACATATCAGCGCTTAGGAGTGCGATGGCAAAGGGAAGGGCGGTTAAAAGGGGGCGTGTGTGTAACATGTGGGACCTCACTACTAGGACGTGACAGTGGAAAAAGAGGGGATAGATTTGTGTGCTGAGGACGGCGCGGGACCGTTCCACGCGCGGGCGCGATCATCCATGAGGCGACGCCACAGGCCAGGGATTAGTGCAATTGCCCCCATGATGGGGACGGAAAAAGGCAGTATCGGCATCTCTGCCCGGTCAAGCGTCAAGTTTGTATAGCTGCGTTGCGGGTTCACATGATGATCCGAATGGCGTGTAGCGTTCATCATCAACGCCGAAGAATAGGGCTGTGGCGCATTCCAACTGTGCTGGGGCCCCATCGGTTCGAATTTGCCGTCTGAACGGGTTTTGCGGCGCAGCCCGTAGTGCTGCACATAATCCGACAACATCAATTGTTGTTGAGCATGCAGTGATATCACTAAAAGTGTGAAAACTCCGGCGCTTGCGCTTAACTCTGCAGCAGCGACCGTCGAGACAGCAGCCCCAAACAAATACCCTGCAAAGGGATGTCTAAAGAAAGGCTGGCCTTGGCGCCTGCGACTTTCTGCCTGCCAGCCTGATTGAAATTCGGCGACACTGGCCCGCAAAGAAAATCGGTAAAAACCTTGGCCTAGCGGGGCGGAATTGGGGTCGTTGACAGTACCTGCATGAACGTGATGCACCAACAGATGCGACGACACATGCTGGCCGTTCAGCATTGACGTATAGATTGCTGTACCCAATAGGCGCCGCTTGCGATTTGTGTTGTGGATCAACTCGTGCGCGCAAGCGTTTGATACTTGCCCTGCAAAAAGCCCCATTGCCACGATCAACGCTACGGATTGCCCAACATCAAGGTGGTTTGGCCGCCCAAGCGCCCAGATTGTCGCAGAAAGTGCACCGAAATGTGCGACCGCAACCACAATGGGCAGCACCCAGCCCCAATGCGTGCTTGCCTCAAATCGTGGACCGAACCTGTCCATCAAAACAACGACGACCGTGATGCTAAGTAGCGCGCAGGCAGGCCACATCCCGCCAAGAAACGCACCCATGACGATCGCATAGGCAGGCAACAGGCTCGCCAGTCCAAAAAGCAAATATGAAAGCACGTTTCTCATGTTAACCTCTCGTTTACCTTGAACCGGCTCAGGCTCCAAGCGTGCAAAGATGACGCGGTTAATGGCAGAAGTTTCGGATCGGACACGCATGTGTCGTTTCTGGTCGCACTTAGGTCCCAAGTTGGCGCTACCGTGCTCTTGTTTCGGCTGATACTGCTGAAAAGACTGAAACGGCATTTGCAAGCATCGTGGGGTACCCCTCGCGGAGACGGAGAAAGTGGCATGGCACTGGACGCGAACGACAACACACCGCGCAAAGGCGTTTGGAAATCAGGCGCAGGCAAAGGCCGCCGTCACACCAAGGGCCGTCAATTGCAAGATCAGGCCTGGGACGAGGTCAAAACGCTGTTGGGCGACGCGCCACGGCGGGCCGATCTATTGATTGAACATTTGCACAAAATCCAAGATGCGTACGGGCATCTGTCGGCAGCCCATTTACGGGCCTTGGCCGAAGAAATGCGCATGTCCATGGCCGAGGTCTACGAGGTGGCGACGTTCTACGCGCATTTTGATGTGGTCAAAGAGGGGGAGACACCACCACCCGCTCTGACGATCCGTGTGTGCGATTCGCTTTCGTGTGAATTGGCCGGTGCACAAGCGCTAAAAACCGCTTTAGAAGAAGGGTTGGACCCGGCAGAGGTGCGCGTGTTGCGCGCGCCGTGCATGGGGCGCTGTGATACCGCGCCGGTCTTGGAGTTAGGACATGCGCATATCGACCACGCTACTCCTGAAAAGGTACAGGCCGCGATTGCAGCAAACACGACGCACGCGCATGTTCCAGCGTATGAAACCTATGCAGATTACGTCGCAGCAGGCGGCTATGGCACGCTGAACGCGTTGCGCACTTCTGGCAACTGGGAAGAGGTTCAAGAAACCGTACTGGCCTCTGGTTTGCGGGGCCTTGGTGGGGCGGGTTTTCCGTCTGGCAAAAAATGGGGTTTTGTGCGTGCAAACGCAGGCCCGCGGTATCTGGCGGTGAACGGGGACGAAGGCGAGCCCGGCACTTTCAAAGATCGCTTTTACCTCGAACGCGTGCCGCATCTTTTTCTCGAGGGTATGTTGATCGCTGCTTGGGCGGTCGAGGCCGAGACCGCTTTTATCTATATGCGCGACGAGTATCCGGCAGTGCTCGAAATTCTGGCGCGGGAGATCACAGCACTGGAAGGCGCGGGCATTGTCGCGCCGGGGTTTATTGAACTGCGCCGTGGTGCTGGCGCGTATATTTGCGGCGAAGAATCCGCGATGATCGAAAGCATCGAAGGCAAGCGCGGGTTGCCCCGTCATCGGCCGCCCTTTGTGGCGCAGGTCGGTATATTTGGCCGCCCTACGCTGGTGCATAACGTGGAAACTCTGCATTGGGTGGCGCGCATCTGCCGCGAAGGGTCCGAGGTGCTTTCGTCTACCGAAAAAAACGGGCGCAAGGGGCTACGCAGCTATTCTGTTTCGGGCCGAGTTGCCAAGCCGGGCGTGTTTTTGCTGCCCGCAGGCTCGACCATCACGGACATCATCGAAGCCGCCGGCGGCATGGCCGAGGGCCACGTCTTCAAGGCCTACCAGCCGGGTGGCCCGTCATCTGGCATCCTGCCTGCTTCAATCCATGACGTCCCGCTGGACTTTGACACGCTGCAACCTCTGGGGTCGTTCATTGGCTCTGCCGCGGTTGTGGTGCTTTCGGATCAGGACGCCGCGCGCGATGCCGCTTTGAACATGTTGCGATTTTTTGAAGATGAAAGCTGTGGGCAATGTACCCCGTGCCGTGTGGGCTGCGAAAAAGCCGTTAAACTGATGCAATCGGCCACTTGGGACCAAGGACTGCTTGAGGAATTAAGCACTGCGATGGTGGATGCATCCATTTGCGGGTTGGGCCAAGCCGCCCCCAATCCGATCCGCATGGTTATGAAACACTTTCCAGAGGAAATTTGACCATTCAGGCTCAGGTCTTTTGTTTCTGCCAAAATCCCCGTAGATGGGCTGTACGCGATCAGTAAACAGGCCCTCCTATGGCGTTTTTCAAAAAGCTCAAAGACCGGTTGTTCAAGTCTTCGTCCAAGATTGACGAAGGCCTCGAGGCGATTGTCGAAGACGGTGGCGTAGAAGAAGCTGTAGAGCCAGCGCACGAGCCTGTTGCCCAATCTACACCGCAAGATACTGCAACCAAAGCTGTGCCCGAAGGGCAAGCACCAACCGAAGGTGCGCCCGAGGCTGCCAAAACTAGCCCTTTGGAATTGACACCCGAGGATTTGATTGCACCGGCGGATACAGCAGCTCTTGATCCCGAACCTGAGCTAGCTACACCTCTTCCAGAGCCAGAGCCAGAGCCAGAGCCAGAGCCAGAGCCAGAGCCAGAGCCAGAGCCAGAGCCAGAGCCAGAGCCAGAGCCAGAGCCAGAGCCAGAGCCAGAGCCAGAGCCAGAGCCAGAGCCAGAGCCAGAGCCAG
>JBGCDB010000002.1:0-30028 GCA_045104955.1 Roseobacter sp. | reverse complement strand
CTGTATGATGGGGTGCCGGATGCAGGCGAAATTGCGCGTATTTGCGCCACTGCCCCCCGACAAGAGGCGGCGCGCTTTACCGAACGCGATCTTGTGTTGAGCCGTGCAAACAAATCCGTCCGGCTTTTTGCCCATGTCGTTGAGAGCCTGAAAGCGGGCATGCAACCAGATGAGGCGTTGCTGCGGCAAACAGGCTATCTGATGCGCACCACCGCGGTATATGGCAACGGAAAATTTGGTATTGCGGACCGGGGCGTGTTCGAAGACCGCGCAGGTTTGGGCGGGCCTTTCATGGCCGAGATGCTGACTGTTTGGCTGATCCGCCATTTTACGCATGATCTGGTTGAATTCATGGGCGGTGCGAAACTTGACCGGCGCCTGAAGCGATATCTCGGGATCGGTAACTCTACTGGGCTGGGTATGGCGCCGTTTCTTGTTAACCATCCGGTTTTGCTAAACAATTGGATGATCGCGCGAGAAACCGCGCTTGCGCGGGTGCGTGCGGTAGAACAGCTTTGCCCAAAGCAGGCAGCACAGTTGCATGATTTGGCGACGCGTGCGGCACGGCATTTGTCGGAATGGAACGTGCCCGCTGCCGAGCATCAAAACCGCATCGATGCCTTGGCCGCAGACTGGCAGGCTGCGCAAGCCGAATTTTCACAAGACCGACTGATGCAGCCCCACGCACTTGATGGATTGGTGCGGTGGTCTGAAAATGGCAGCCTTGATCTGCAAGAGTTGATCGCAGCTTTGGTGTTGGAACCCTTCAGCGATCTGATTGATGGTTTGGCCGACTGCATGTCTGACCCCTTTGGCGCGATGGTCATGCCATTTGCCAGCACCGACGAGATCAAAAAACAAATCGAAGATCACGCAGCTTGGGCGCTGCACCCAGACTATGATGAGGCCCCGCAATGCCGCCAGTTTTGGTATGTCAGCGCAGCAAAGCAAGAGCCGCGCTTGGGGGACCGTTTCGCCGAACAGGGCGCCGAGTGTGAAAGCCCGCTTGATATTGGGCGGCGCATCAAAGCTATGTATTCGAATTTGCCACCGCAGGCGGAATCTGTCGCGACCTTTTTGCAAGCGTTCCCTGACCATGCATTGGCCGTCGCGCGCGTTGCGGGCTTGATGCGCTACCCTTACGGCGAAATCCGCGACAATCTCATCGGCGAAGGTTGCCTGCCGATTGATATGTTGCGGTGCAAGCTTTCGTTTTTCGGCGCGTCCAAATTTGACCCAAAGTCAGACCGTTGGACACGCATTACCCTGTGCCAAGGCGCCCCGCTGCATGACGAACTACAAACAAGCGCCGACGATTGGTGGTTGCCGGTGTTTAATGAATGAGCTGGTCCGCTTCCGAGATCACAGCCTTGGCGCATAAAGCCGCGCGCGGCGCAGGTGCGCCGCCTGCCCAAGCCGAAAGGTTCGGGGCCGTTACTGCGCTTCACCTCATGGCAGGGCGTGACGCCACCCTTTTGGTACGGGCGCTGGGTGATCTGCCAAGCGGTCCAATTATACAGTACCCCGTTTTTCTGGATGCTTGCCTTCTGTCCGGGTCAGGTGCATGTGTCCAAAATATTCAAGAACAACAACTATTTCAAAGTTATGTTGACGCGTTGCCTTACGCGGCCCACCTCGATGCATCACGGTTGAAACTGGTTTTTGACCTCACAGTGCCCCGTGCCAAAATACAGCCTAAACGGATATTAGGCTGTGAGGTTTTGGTCCAGCAATTGACGGATCTCGCGGCGCGTACGTTTGTGCCAGAAAGTGACACCTCGCGGCTTGCAGGGGCGGGTGCTGGCCTTACGGACAACGACTAAGCGTGCATCCAAATGGATCAGTATCGTAAACGACATGCGCCAGATAAAGCCCCTGCGGCGGGCACACAGGCCCGCAGGCCGCGCGTTCTGTGGCTTTGAGGGCGTGCGCCACGTCTTGCGGTGTCCATGATCCTGCGCCAACCCGCTCTAGCGTACCTACAAAGCTACGGACCTGATTGTGTAAAAAGGACCGCGCACGCACGTCAAAATGCACTTCTTGGCCGTATGGCGTGTCTACAGACGTCACATCCAATCTGTTCAAGGTCTTAATCGGGCTTTCTGCCTGACAGATAGTTGACCGAAAGGTGGTAAAGTCATGCTTGCCGACCAAGAGGTTTGCGGCGTCCTGCATGGCCGTCGTATCGAGCGGTTGCTTGACTTGCCACACCAGCCCGTCTTGATGGGTGGCAGGCGCGCGGCGACACAGGATGCGAAAGAAATATTGCCGTTCTTTTGCTGAAAACCTTGCGTGCCAATCATCAGCCACCGCTGCGCAGGCTGTGATGGCTACAGGTTGCGGTTTCAGGTGGTAATTCAGGGCCTCTGACAGTCGGAAAGGGTCCCATATCGTGTCCATATCACAATGAGCGACCTGGCTGATTGCATGCACCCCTGCATCCGTGCGCCCGGCGGCCGCAATTGTGTGCGGCCCGGGGGCTATCTTGGCCAAAGCCGCTTCAATCGCGCCTTGCACAGATGGCTGGTCTTTTTGACGCTGCCAGCCAGCAAAAGGGGCCCCGTGGTATTCGACTTTTAACGCGTATCTTGGCATGCCTGACGCCCTAACTTGCCAATAGGTTCACGTCAAATGGCTTTGTCAGGCTGGCAAGCCGCCGCTTGCGGGCTTATGTAGTGTGCAACATGTAAGACGGGACAGACGGGCTTTGGTCATAACTTCAATAGCCGATACGGTACTGCGCCAGATTGAAACGGTGCAAAACACCGTAAACGAGACTTTGTTTGAGCCGGTTATCCGCATTGGCGTCACCGGGCTCGCCCGGTCTGGAAAAACGGTTTTCATTACCTCGCTGGTGGCAAACATGCTGAACCGGGGCCGGATGCCGCATCTGCTGGCCGCAAGTGAGAACCGCATCGAGGCTGCGTTTTTACAACCGCAACCTGATGATACGATCCCGCGGTTTGACTATGAAACGTATCTTGGGCAACTGACGGCGGATCATCCGATATGGCCGGCCAGTACGCGGGCTGTGTCCGAATTGCGTCTGTCGCTGCGGGTGCGCGGGTCGGGCTTGCTTGCTGGAATACAGGGCGCGCGCACGGTGCATGTTGATATCATCGACTATCCTGGCGAGTGGTTGTTGGATTTGGCGCTTTTGGATAAATCCTACGACACTTGGGCAAGTGAGACGCTGACGCGCGCTCGGACGCGTCCCGAAGCTGCTGAATATTTGACGATGCTGGACGGAACAGATGCGACGCAGTCGCTGGAAGAACCGCAGGCCAAGACGCTGGCCGCAGTGTTCACCACCTATCTCAATCGGGCGCGTGACGCAGGCTATTATGACTGTACCCCGGGGCGGTTTTTACTACCGGGTGATTTGGAAGGATCGCCTGTGCTGACCTTTGCGCCGCTTGACGGTGCCGGTGACGGCCCACGCGGTTCCTTAAGGCGCGAGATGGTTCGGCGGTACGAAGCATATAAAAAATCCGTCGTCCGCCCCTTTTTTCGCGACCATTTCGCGCGGATCGACCGTCAGGTGGTGCTGGTTGATGCGTTGGGTGCGATCCACAAAGGCCCGCGTGCTGTAGAAGACATGCGTCAGGCTATGGCAGATATCCTTGGCGCGTTTCGTCCCGGTCGAAATGCATTTCTGACACAGCTTTTCGCAGGCAAGCGGGTGGAAAAGATCCTTTTTGCGGCGACCAAAGCAGATCACTTGCATCATAAACAACACGACAAGCTGACAGGGGTCATGCAAGCCTTGCTACGTGACGCGACAGACCGGGCACAGTTTGCCGGTGCCCAGACGCTTGCCTTGTCCATGGCTTCGCTGCGCGCCACCACCGAAGACAGCATGACCCATCAAGGACGCACGCTGGATGTTGTGCGCGGCCGATTGCTTGAAACCGGAAAACATGCTGCGTTTTTTCCGGGTGATTTGCCTTCAGATCCTAACAAATTGTTAACTCCTGCACGCGAGGGCGCCGAAAACTGGCTGGATGACGACTATCGTGTGATGAATTTCGCACCTTCTGTTCTAACTTTGCGTCCCGGGGACGGGCCGCCGCATATCCGACTTGATAAAGCTGCCCAATTCCTTTTAGGGGATAAGCTATGATTGACGTAAAGATCACAGCCGCCCGCGCTTTGGATGCCGGAGCAGTGGGGCACATCCTTTCAGTGTCAAATGACGCGATGCCGTGGTTGCCACGGGTGCATTCTGCGGCCGAAGAAATCATGTATGCAGGCGATATGATTGACGCAGGCTGGGTGCGTGTGGCCAAGATTGACGGCAAAGTTGTCGGCTTTATCGCGCGCCACGAAAGCGAGATTCACGCGCTTTATGTTTTGCCCGATGCGCAAGACAAAGGGGTGGGCACGGCTCTGGTCGAAAACGCCAAATCAGAATGCGACAAGCTTGCTCTGTGGAGCTACGAGGCCAACGGGGTTGCCGCGCACTTTTATGACGTCCGCGGTTTTGTCGAAGTCGACCGGACCGACGGTAAGGGCAATGACGCAGGCCTGCCCGATATCCGCTTTGAATGGACGCGGGGCAAAAGCTGATGGCCAAGGGCCCCGTTCTGATTGAACTGGAGGCTGAAACGTCCGCGCCATCGGTTGCCGATGCGCCCGTCGTACCGGACACTTCCGCACCCCTGCCGCAGGGCCAAGCCATGCAAAGCGTCGCGCGTTTTGCAGGAGGCAGACCCTCAAGATTGTTGCGCTGGCTCTTGGGTTTAGGTGCGGCATCTTTGGGTGCGATTCTGTCTGTGGCCGCGTGGGATTTCATCACTGGTTTGGTAGTGCGCAACCCGGTTTTGGGCTGGGGTATAGCGGGGCTGTTGGGTGCTTTTCTGACCGTGTTGGTCATCATTTGCTTGCGGGAATTGGCAGCTTTGGGGCGGTTGTCCAAAGTTGACGGTTTGCGGCGTGCGTCCGACACAGCCTTGGCCGAAGCGGATTTGGGCAAAGCCCGCGCGGTTTCTGCGCGTCTGGTTTCGCTTTACAAAGCCCGCGAAGACACCCGCTGGGGCCGCGATAGATTAGCAGAGCTGGCCCCCGATCAACTGGATGCTGCAGGCCTTTTGGCCGTGACAGAACGCGAATTGCTGGGCCCTTTAGACCAATTGGCCGCCCGCGAGGTCGAAGCCGCTGCGCGTCAGGTCGCCACAGTGACAGCATTGGTGCCTTTGGCGCTAGCAGATGTCGCTGCGGCACTGACGGCAAACATCCGCATGATCCGCCGCATTGCCGAAGTCTACGGTGGGCGGTCTGGCACATTGGGCAGCTGGCGGCTGACGCGTGCAGTTCTGAGCCATATGGTGGCAACCGGTGCGGTCGCCGTGGGAGACGACATGCTGGAGCCTATTTTAGGCGGTTCCATCCTGAGCAAATTGTCGCGCAGGTTTGGCGAAGGCATCGTCAATGGCGCGTTGACCGCAAGGGTGGGCGCTGCCGCAATGGAGGTCTGCCGCCCCATGCCATTCACGACCCTCAAAAAGCCCAAAACACGCGATCTTATCGCGCGCAGTTTGAGCGGCATGTTTTCATCTTCCAAGACCTGATGAGCGGGGTGTGTTTTGACTGCTTTGCGTCTTTGCCCACCCGGCACGCGACCGCACTGGACGAGGGCGCAACGCGCGCCTATAAGCCTGCCCATGAAATTCATGCACGCGACCCTCATTCGAATTATCTCCCCGGCGCTCTAAATCAGAGACGCCGGGCATAGGTGTGACACCGCGCGCGCCGACATATTCGAGATCTCAAGACCAACTGTTTATTCGAAGGACGCTCAACCATGTGCGCCGATACGACCCAAGCCCCTGATTACAAATCAACTCTGAATCTGCCTAAAACGGATTTCCCGATGCGCGCAGGCCTGCCAAAACGCGAACCTGATTGGCTGGCTCGCTGGCAACAAATGGGTGTTTATGACCGCTTGCGCGAAAAGGAAGGGCGTACGCCTTTCACGCTGCATGACGGGCCGCCCTATGCCAATGGCCATTTGCACATTGGGCATGCGTTGAACAAGACCATCAAGGACATGATCGTGCGTAGCCATCAGATGATGGGCTTTGATGCGCGCTACATCCCCGGTTGGGATTGTCACGGCCTGCCCATCGAATGGAAAATCGAAGAGCAGTACCGCCAGAAAGGCAAAAACAAAGATGAAGTGCCGATCAACGAGTTTCGCGGAGAATGCCGCCAGTTCGCGGCAGGCTGGGTCGATATCCAGCGCGAGGAATTCAAGCGTCTTGGCGTGACCGGCAATTGGGCCGACCCATACCTCACGATGAACTTCCACGCCGAGCGTGTGATCGCCGAAGAATTCATGAAATTCGTGATGAACGGCACGCTTTATCAAGGCTCTAAACCCGTGATGTGGTCGCCGGTGGAAAAAACGGCGCTGGCCGAGGCGGAGGTCGAATACCACGACCGCCAGACCGATGCGATCTGGGTGCGGTTTCCTGTCGTAGCAGGCGGGCAGGCTGACGGTAAGACATCCGTGCTGATCTGGACCACGACGCCATGGACCATCCCGCAAAACCGCGCGATCTGCTTTGGGCCGGGCATCTCTTATGGCCTCTATGAAGTTACAGGGCGGCCAGAGGAATGCTGGGCCACCATCGGCGAGAAAGTAATCGTCGCAGACGGCTTGGCCGAAGGTATCTTTGCCCAAGCGCGGCTTGGTGAAGAGGGTATGGTGCGCCGCCTCGCGGATGTCTCGGTCGAAGAGTTGCAAGGTCTGACTTGCGCGCACCCGCTGCGCGGGCTCGACGGCGCTGACGCCGAATGGGATTTCGACGTGCCGCTGTTGCCCGGTGATCACGTGACTGATGATGCCGGTACAGGGTTTGTTCACACAGCCCCCAGCCACGGCGACGATGACTACATCATCGGGGTCAAGCACGGCCTGCCGATGACCTATAACATCACCGATGACAGTGCGTTCCGCGATGATCTGCCGTTCTTTGCCGGAGAATGCGTGATCAAGCCCAACGGGAAACCCGGCGGGGCCAGCAAGGCCGTAATCGAAAAGCTCAAAGAACCGGGCGCGCTCATCGCGATGAAGCGGATCACTATCTCGGACGCGCATTCGTGGCGCTCCAAAGCGCCGATTATCCGCCTGAATCGCCCGCAGTGGTTTGCGGCAATCGACAAGCCCGTGGGCGACGGCCAAGACATGCACGGCACCACAATTAGGCAACGGGCGCTGACCGAGATCGACAACGTCAACTGGACACCACAATCGGGCCGGAACCGTTTGCATTCCATGATGGAAGCGCGCCCCGATTGGGTGCTGTCACGCCAGCGCGCCTGGGGTGTGCCGCTGACCTGTTTCATCAAAACGGGCGCCAAACACGACGACCCAGATTTCCTGCTGCGCAATGCAGAGGTGAACCAGCGCATCGCCGAGGCCTTCGAGGTCGAAGGGGCGGATGCATGGTATGAAGAGGGCGCAAAAGAACGCTTCCTGTCTGGGCTTGTGAACCCTGATGACTACACGCAGGTCATGGATATCCTTGATGTGTGGTTTGATTCCGGATCGACCCACGCCTTTACTCTGCGCGACCGGCCTGACGGTACCGAAGACGGCATCGCGGATGTCTATATGGAAGGCACGGACCAGCACCGCGGCTGGTTTCATTCCTCCCTGCTTCAATCGGTCGGCACAACGGGGCGCGCGCCCTACCGCAACGTGGTCACACACGGGATGACGTTGGACGAAAAGGGCTACAAGATGTCCAAGTCCATCGGCAACACCATCGTGCCCGAAAAGATCGTGCAGCAATATGGTGCTGACATCTTGCGCCTTTGGGTGGCCCAAACCGACTATACGCTCGACCAGCGTATCGGGCCTGAGATCCTTAAAGGCACCGCCGACAGCTACCGCCGTTTGCGCAACACCATGCGCTATATGCTGGGTTCTCTGTCTGACTTCAGCGACGCCGACCGCGTGGCGCCGGACGACATGCCCGAGCTTGAACAATGGGTGCTGCACCGTCTGGCGGAGCTGGATACGGTTGTCCGCGATGGCTACGCAAAGTTTGACTTCCAAGGGGTTTGGCAGGCGGTCTTTACCTTTGCGACGGTGGACCTCTCGGCCTTCTACTTCGACATCCGCAAAGATGCGCTTTACTGCGATGGCGACACAGTGCAACGCCGGGCCGCGCGCACGGTGCTCGATATTCTGTTCCACCGCCTGACCACATGGCTCGCCCCCATCATGGTCTTTACGATGGAGGAAGTCTGGCTGGAACGCTTCCCCGGCGACGAAAGCTCCGTCCATTTACAGGACTTCCCCGACACGCCAGCGGATTGGGTCAACGCCGCTTTGGCGGAAAAATGGTCGGGTATCCGTGCCGCCCGCCGTGTCGTGACCGCCGCGTTGGAGATCGAACGCACGAACAAAGTGATCGGCGCGTCGCTGGAAGCGGCTCCTGTTGTGTACATCTCTGACGCGGACCTGCGCGCGGCGGTGGAAAGCTTGCCGTTTGAGGACATCTGCATCACGTCACAGATCACCATAACAGATGAGGCCGCGCCCGAAGGGGCCTTTACGCTGCCCGAAATCGCGGGTGTCGCGGTTGCCTTCGCCAAGGCAGGGGGGGGCAAATGCGCCCGCTGCTGGAAAGTGCTTCCCGACGTGGGCACGCACGCGCATGAAGGCGTCTGCGGGCGCTGTGATGGTGCCGTTTCGTAAACGAGATAAATAACTGATTTTAAAGTAAACACGGCACGCTGACATGTGCCGCGTTTGCTATGTCATGGCATTATTGTCCGGCCACTGCCGCGCCATCTTTGAAATCTCTACAGCGATATCGTACTTTCCCTTCCACCAAAGGCCATCAGCGAATTTTTCCGTTAACTCCAAACCGTCAGCCTGACCTTGTGATTGGGGAAACTCGCCAAAAAAGGCGCATGTTTCGGGTTGAGGTTTCACGTCCTGCGCCGCACTTTCACCCCATGCTACAAAAAACCATTGAGACACAATTTGGATCGCTCGTTGTCACGCAAAACGCGGATACGATCACGTCTGTGGGGTGGGGCAGGGCAGAGCATGAGGCCGCCACCTCCTTGCTGGACCAGGCCGTTCGGCAATTGGCGGAATATGATGCTGGCACGCGCAAGGTGTTTGACTTGCCTTTGCGCGTCCATGGAAGTGATTTCCAGCGTGCGGTGTGTGATGCGATTTATGCGATCCCGTTTGGGGAAACCGTCACCTATGGTGATATCGCCAAATCACTTGGTGCGCCGGCGCAAGCCGTGGGCGGGGCCTGCGGCAGTAACCCCATCCCAATCATTATTCCGTGCCACCGCGTGATGGGGGCCAAGGGGCTGACAGGTTTTTCCGGCGCGGGCGGGGTTGAGACGAAAGTGGCCTTGTTGCGCCATGAAAAAGCCGGTGGCTTTTTGATCTAATCAGCTGACTTATCAGGGAAAGCTTGCTGCGCTACGCCAGCAAAAACCAGATAGATACTTGTCACCACAAGACCCCAATGTGCCCAGCTGTTTTCATAAAAATCCACCCATGCAGCCCATCCGGCAAAGAATGTCCAAGCGATAGCCATTGGCAGCGTTAGTGTGCGCCAGCGAACGGTGCGCACAGGGTGCACAAATTTGAGCGGCAGAAACATTGCGACTGCCAGAAAGGATACCAGCGCTAAGCTGACCCAGAAATTTGGCTCTAGCGCAAAAATCACCAGAACCACCATATTCCAGCAGCCCGGAAAGCCCGAAAACGAATTGTCCTTTGTTTTCATCCGCGTATCGGCAAAGTACATCGCAGAGGCAAAGGTGATGATGATGATGGCAAACCAGCCTGTCCAACCGTCCATCAAACCCGATTTGAACAGCGCAAATGCGGGGATAAACACATACGTCAGATAGTCGATAATCAAATCCAGCAAGACGCCGTCAAACTCTGGTGCATTATGTTTGACGTGGTATTTTCGCGCCAATGGCCCGTCAATGCCATCGACGAAAAACGCGACCACGAGCCACAAAAACATCAAGTCCCATTTGGCGTCTACCGCAGCCAGCATTGCCAGCATTGCAAAAACAGCGCCCGTGGCCGTAAGGAGATGCACGCTGAGTGCTGCAATTCGAGTGTTCATACCCCCGTCATGCCGCAACATGCCGCGGGATGCAAAAAGAAAGTAGGCGCACAAGGCATGCCATCAGGCTTTGGGGTGCGCGCGGTCGTAAACCTCCATAAGGCGGGCCGTGTCGACAGCGGTGTATGCTTGCGTGGTCGACAAAGACGCATGGCCCAAAAGCTCTTGGATTGCGCGCAAGTCTCCCCCTGCATTCAAAAGATGGGTTGCAAAGCTATGGCGCAAGGCGTGTGGTGTCGCAGTGGCGGGCAGACCCAACTGCATGCGCGCGCGCGCCATCACCTTTTGGATCGCCCCGGGGGCCAGCGCGCCACCGCGGATCGCACGAAAAAGTGGCGCATTTGGCTCGGCTAAAAAGGGGCATTCGGCCAGATAAGCGTCAACCGCGTCCCGAGCAGCAGGCAAGACGGGCACGATACGTTCTTTGCCGCCCTTGCCATGGATACGCAAGGTGGGAGCGAGAGGGGCATCAGACCCCACCAGAGACAGCGCCTCGGATATCCGCAATCCGCAGCCCCACAAAAGCGTCACGACCGCCACATCGCGCGCGGCGACCCAAGGCTTTTCGGACTGCATTTCAATCGCATTTACAAGGCTGCGCGCGGCATCTTCGGCCAAAGGGCGTGGCAGTTTTTTTTGAAACTTCGGCGCGCGCGTGGATAACACGGCTGTGGGTTCAAAACCTTCGCGCGGCGCAAGCCAGCGATAGAAGGCCTTGACCGCCGAAAGCTTGCGCGCCAAGGACCGTGCAGCCACACCTGTGCCGCGCGTATGTGCCATCCACGCGCGCATATCCGTGACACTGATATGCGACAACGCGCCCAAACCCTGCGGTTGTCCTTTGTGCGCGGTGATGAAGGCTAGAAAATCCAGCACATCGCCTTGATAAGCGGTCAAGGTATTCTCGGCGGCACCTTTAATGGCCCGCTGATGGGATAACCACGCCTCCAAAGCATCTGCGGCGGCTGGGCTGACAAGGCTCATGACAGCCAGCGGCGCATGATCCGTTCAAAGACACCTGTAAAGAAAATCAACAGATCCGTGCCTTGTTGTGGGCCAAACATATGCGGGTCTTCGGCACCAAACACGAGCAACCCCGGCAAACGCCCTTGGCCAAAATCAAGCCTGAGGCAGGCCTCAGAGCGGATGAATCCTGCGCGATCAGCATAGACAGCATCGTCGCCTTCGCCCACTTGGCGCAGGGTGACTTGGCGCGCGCTGCCGTTGCGGCCTTGGGTCAAATACGCGTCTACAAAGCCCGCGTCTTTGACCGACAAAACATCGCTGATTTTTTCAAGAGCGGGGTTTTCTTCGGCCTGATCGGTTTCCAGCACCAGACGGATTGCATCTATGCGCAAGACCTCTGCTACATCGCCTTTGAGGTCGTTGAGGAACACTTCAAAATCCGTGGAATCCAGTAGCCGCAAAATCGCCCGGTGGATTTGGTTTGTCCCGGCAAGGTTTTCGTAAGCCGCCGCGATCACTGACCGATGTGTGTCTTCTAGCCGGTCCAGCCGGGTTTCAAGCCGGTCCATTGCAATGCCGCGCAAATCAACAATATTTGCGCCCATGATTTTTTCATTCGCAGCGACAAGCGCACGCATGACATCTTTATCGTCAAGGATCACATCTGGCTGCGCTATAATCGCCTCGCGCAGGGCGATTTCGATTTTTGGTGTTGTGGTCATGAACTGCTCATTTTTGTTTTGCGGCAGCATAACATGATGTGCGCGCAAAATCTGCCACGTTTTTTATTTTCGGACAGGGGCCCTGTTTTTCGCAGCGGGTGACATCCCGCCTGCAGGCGAGATGTCCTTAAACTCTGTGATTACAGGATTTTTTGGCCCGTTTTTGCCCAATCTGCCATGAACTGCTCAAGACCTTTGTCGGTCAACGGATGACTGGCAAGCTTCTTGATCACCTCTGGCGGTGCTGTCATCACGTCCGCACCAACCAACGCGACCTGTTGAACATGGTTGACCGACCGGATCGACGCCGCAAGGATTTCGGTACCAAAGCCGTAATTGTCATAGATTGTACGGATGTCTTCGATCAGTTCGACGCCATCAAGGCTCATATCATCCAAACGGCCGATGAAGGGGCTGATGAAAGACGCGCCTGCTTTTGCGGCCAGCAACGCTTGGTTGGCAGAGAAACACAGCGTCACATTCACCATTTTGCCTTCGTCTGACAGCACCTTACAGGCTTTTAGACCATCCCAAGTCAGCGGCAGCTTGACGGTGATGTTTTCGGCAATCTCGGCCAGTTTGCGGCCTTCGGCGATCATCGCGTCGGCCTCCAACGCGACAACCTCGGCACTCACTGGGCCAGTGACAATGTCGCAAATCTCTTTAGTGACTTCGAGAATATCGCGTCCTGATTTCAGGATCAGCGACGGGTTGGTCGTGACCCCATCGACCATGCCGAGGTCATTGAGTTCGCTAATCGCCTGAGTATCGGCCGTGTCTACGAAGAATTTCATCTTCCGCTCCTTTGTCAGAATGGTGTGAACGCTAACAGTATTCCGTCTTGCGCTTGGCTTTACCGCATGATCTGCGATGCTTAAAGCCATAAAACAGAAGACGTGCCGGAGCCCGCCCGTGACAGAGCCGCAATTCTACAACCCCGGCGATCTGATATCCGTGCTGACCACGCAACCTTTGGGGCGCGCATTGGATTATCGTGCGCCGGAGGGCGGCTGCCATCTGGGCGCATTTGTCGAGGTACCATTGGGGCCACGCAAGGTGCTGGGTGTGGTTTGGGGCGCAGGCAAGGGCGACTATGACCTTTCGAAAATCCGCGCGGCCTACCGCGTGTTGGATGTGGCGCCCATGCGCGATGAGATGCGCAGTTTTCTGCGGCGTGCTGCGGATTACACTCTGACACCGATGCCTGCGATGTTGCGGCTGGCCACCCGAGCGCCGGGCTTGGGGGATCCGCCGTCGATGCGCAAAATCTACCGACGCGGTGCGGCAGCGCCTGACAAAATGACTGCTGCGCGCGCCAAGGTGCTAACGGCATTGGCTGATTATGGTGATCTTTCTTTCACTCTCAAGGAACTAGCGGAAATGGCCGGGGTGGGCACCTCTGTGGTCAAAGGCTTGGTGGCGCAAAGTGCCGTCATCGAAGAAGACAGCCCCCGTGATCTGCCGTATCCTCGGCTTGATCCTGCACGGCCCAGTAAAACTTTGACGGCGGATCAACAGACTGGGGCGGCACGCCTTGCCGATGCTGTCACGTCCGAAATATACGGCACCACGCTTTTGCGCGGTGTGACGGGGTCCGGCAAAACCGAAGTGTACCTTGAGGCGGTCGCCGCTGCACTGCGTGCGGGGCGGCAGGCGCTGGTGCTTTTGCCTGAGATTGCCTTGACTGCAGAATTCCTGACCCGCGTTCAGGAACGGTTTGGCGCAAAACCTGCCGAGTGGCATTCAGGCGCTACCATGACTGAACGGCGTAGGATTTGGCGCATGGTTGGGCAGGGGGATGCGCAACTGGTGATCGGGGCACGCTCCGCATTGTTTCTGCCCTATCAGAACCTGGGGCTGATCGTCGTGGATGAAGAACACGATACCTCCTACAAGCAAGAGGATGGTGTGCTTTACAACGCGCGCGATATGGCCGTGTTGCGCGCGTCAATTTGCGGGGCACATGTGGTGTTGGCCTCGGCCACCCCATCGCTTGAAAGCTGGGCCAATGCCGAAGCTGGCAAATACACCAAGCTGGAACTGACGTCGCGCTTTGGCGCTGCTGTGATGCCGGAAATGCGCGCGATTGATATGCGTGCCGAAAGTTTGCCGGCAAATCGCTGGGTCTCCTCGCAGCTTCAGCGCGAGGTTGACGCGCGGCTCGCGCAGAACGAACAGTCCATGTTGTTCATTAACCGGCGCGGTTATGCACCAATTACGCTGTGCCGGGCGTGCGGTCACCAGATTGGCTGCGATGATTGCGACGCGCGCATGGTCGAACACCGATTTCTCAAGCGCCTCGTGTGCCACCAATGTGGCGAAAGCAAACCCATGCCCACCGTTTGCCCCTCATGTGAGGTCGAAGACCGGCTTGCCCCGGTAGGCCCGGGCGTTGAACGCTTAGGCGAAGAGGCGGCTTTACTCTTTCCTGATGCCAAGATTGCGACCCTGAGTTCTGACATGTACGGCTCTGCGCGCGCGTTGAAAGCTGAAATTGAAGCGATCGCAGAAGGGGCTGCAGATATTATCATCGGCACGCAATTGGTGGCCAAGGGGCATAATTTCCCAAACTTGACGCTCGTCGGTGTGATTGACGCAGACCTCGGCCTGCAAGGCTCTGACCTGCGCGCGGCAGAGCGGACCTTTCAGTTGATGCGTCAGGTCGCGGGCCGTGCAGGACGTGCGGAAAAGGCCGGGACAGCCTTGCTGCAAACCTATCAACCCGAGCACCCGGTGATCCGATCCATTCTGGCTGGCGAAGAGGAACGTTTTTGGGCGGCAGAAGCGCGCGAACGCGAAGCTGCCGGTGTGCCCCCTTATGGGCGCATGGCGGGGGTCATCCTAAGCGGGCCAGATGTGGCTGCGGTATTTGATGCGGGCAACCAACTGGCGCGCCAAGATGGCCCGCTCAGAGCGATTGGCGCACAGGTTTTTGGTCCTGCGCCAGCCCCTATTGCCCGTGTACGGGGCCGTCATCGTGTGCGCCTCTTGGTCAAGGCAGACAAAGCCGCACCGCTCCAAGACGCGATTGCGCGTTGGATAGGGCAGCTCCGGCTTAAGGGTGATCTGCGCCTCGCCGTCGATATCGACCCGCAGAGTTTTTACTGACGCGACGCCTTTCGCGCGCACACCAAAAAGCATATGGGAAGACGATGACCCGCTACGTTGCCCTTGCTGACGCCAAACACCTGCCATTTTGGCGACGCCCTATCGCGCTTTTGTTTTTAATGGCGCTTGCCATGCCGATTGCGTTCAACACGTGGTCGGCATTGCTGAACAACTTTGTCATTGAGGCCGCAAATTTTGATGGGTCTGACATTGGGTTGCTGCACACAGTGCGTGAAATTCCGGGCTTTCTGGCCGTGGGTGTCATTGCGATCATCATCTTTGTGCGTGAACAAGTACTGGGTCTAGTGTCTCTGATCCTGTTGGGGGTGGCCACGGCGGTAACTGCCTGGTTCCCGTCAATGGGGGGGATTTTGACGATTACGATGCTCAGCTCAATCGGGTTTCACTACTACGAGACGGTCAACCAGTCGCTGCAATTGCAATGGCTGAGTAAGCAAGAAGCCCCCCAAATGCTGGGTTGGCTGCTGTCGGCGGGCTCTGCGGCCACACTGGTGGCCTATCTGACAATTATGGCGTTGTGGAACACGCTGGGGCTGTCATTTAATACCGTTTACATGGTCGGTGGCAGCATAACCGTCGTCATCGCAGTCTTTGCATTGCTGGCCTACCCCCAGTTCGAAGCGCCCAATCCCCAGCTTAAAAAGATGGTGCTGCGCAAACGCTACTGGCTGTATTACGCGCTGCAATTTATGTCGGGCGCGCGCCGTCAGATATTTGTGGTGTTTGCAGGCTTCATGATGGTCGAAAAATTCGGCTACGATGTGCATGAAATTACGCTGCTGTACCTGATCAACCTTGTGATCAATATGATCGTGGCCCCGTTTTTGGGACGCGCGGTGGGGTATTTCGGCGAACGACGCACTTTGGGGTTTGAATACATCGGTCTTGTACTGGTGTTTTTGTCTTATGGTGGTGTCTACTATTTGGGGTGGGGCGTTGCAGTTGCTGCCACGTTATATGTCTTGGATCATATCTTTTTTGGTCTGGCACTCGCGCTCAAGACTTACTTTCAGAAAATCGCAGATCCCGGCGATATCGCGCCGACTGCTGCTGTCGCGTTTACAATTAACCACATCGCTGCGGTTTTTTTGCCCGTTTCCCTTGGCCTTTTGTGGCTTTGGTCGCCGGCGGCTGTGTTCTTTCTGGCTGCAGGGATGGCCGCGATCTCTTTTTCGCTTGCCATGCTGATCCCGCGCCATCCTGAAAAGGGGAACGAGACGATCTTTGCACGGGCCCTCGCAGCCCCTGCAGAATGAGCGAAGGGCGCTTTCTCAGTGGCTCCACTATGGGGCATGTCGTGCGGATGACTGCCACAGGGGCTTTTGGCGTTACCTTTGTGTTTTTGGTCGATGCCGCCAACTTGGTCTGGATTTCGCAACTGGGTGATCCTCGGCTGGTGGCGGCCGTCGGGTTTGCCTTTGCGATCCAGTTTTTTTCGGTGTCTTCCGGCGTTGGGCTGATGATTGCCGCTACCGCGTTGGTATCGCGCAGTATTGGTGCGCGGGACCGCCCCCTCGCGCGGCAACAGGCAGGGGCTGCGATGTTGATCGCCTTTGTGTGCCAAAGCCTTGTCGCAGGCCTAATCATGATCTTCCGACACGAATTGCTGACCCTTGCTGGCGCTACACAAGAAACCGCCGATCTGGCCGCGCGTTATTTGCTGATGACGATGCCATCTCTGCCGATCATGGCGGTGGGTCTTATTGCCTCGGGGGTGCTGCGCGCCGAAGGACTGGGTGCAAAGGCGATGTACATCACACTTTTATCGGGCGCAGTCTTGATGGTTGTTGATCCAATCCTGATCCTTGGTTTGGGGTGGGGTTTGGATGGTGCCGCGGTTGGCTTGTTCTTATTCCGTATTGCCCTGATGGGGTTGGGGTTATTTTTTGCCGCGCACCAACATCAGCTGATCGCCCTACCTAGCCGTGCCCAACTGTTGTTGATTGCGCCGGTCTATATGGCGATTGCACTGCCGGCGATTGCGACGCAAATGGCCACGCCTGCGGGCAATTACATTCTGACCATGGTGATTGCACCCTTTGGCGATGACGCTGTGGCGGCTTGGGCTGTTATCGGGCGACTGACCGTTGTGGCATTTGGCGGTGTATTCGCACTGTCTGGTGCCATCGGTGGCATCTTTGGTCAAAACTACGGTGCAGGACAATATGATCGCCTGCGCAGCACCTATCGTGATGCGTTAATCTTTTGCCTTCTATATACTTGTGCCATGTGGCTGGTCTTGTTTAGCGCCACGCCACTGGTGATATCTGTCTTTGGCTTGACCGGGCAGGGGGCCGACGTGTTGATGGCCTTTACCACATACGGTGTGTGCGGTTTCATCTTTGTGGGCGCGCTTTTTGTGTCGAACGCAGCTTTCAACAACCTTGGCAAACCTGCACGCTCGACACTGCTGAACTGGACCAAAGAGGGCGCAATAAGCTGGCCACTCGCGGCGTGGTTTGCAACCCATTTTGGGGCAGCGGGTGTAATCTATGGTCAAGCAGCCGCAAGCGCGTTTGTCGGCCTTTTCGCCTGCGTCTGGGGTTGGCGATTTGTGCACGGTCTGCGCGACGTACCTGCAGATGTGCTTGACCTCGCACCGCCACGGCCCTACCCGAACCCAGATAGATACCGGAGACGCTAATGCCCACATTCACCGCGCTGACCACTGTGCCTGGCAAGGCTGCTGCAGAAAAGCTGGGCGAGGCCATGGAAAACCTGATACCCGAACCCACTGGGATCGGCGTCTTTGAGGTCGAAGATGGGTCCGGGCTTTGGGAAGTGGGCGGCTACTTTACGGACAGTCCTGATGACACGGCACTGCTCTTGTTAGCGACAGCCATGGGCGCGCAGCCGTTTGTGATCTCTGAGTTGCCAGAAACCGATTGGGTGGCTCATGTGCGCCGTGAATTGGCCCCGGTCGCCGCAGGGCGGTTTTTCGTCTACGGCAGCCATGACGCAGATAAAGTGCCTAACGGCTGCGAACCTTTGCTGATTGAGGCCGCCATGGCCTTTGGTACTGGCCACCATGGGACCACACTGGGCTGTTTGCGGGCGCTAGATAGATTAGCGCAAGACGGTTTTGTCGGGCGCAACGTTGCTGATATCGGTTGCGGCACTGCTGTGTTGGCTATGGCAGCGGCGCGGATCTGGCCAAACCCGGTCTTGGCCAGTGACATTGATGAGGTTGCGGTAGATGTGGCGCGTAGCAACGCAGCTGCAAACAACCTGGAAGGGCGCGTGGTCTGTGTTGAGGCGGCAGGCTTTGATCACCCTGCGCTATCAGAAAAAGCCCCCTTTGATCTGGTATTTGCAAATATCTTGAAAGGTCCCTTGGTGGCTTTGGCGCCCGACATGGCGCTGCATATTCAGCCTGATGGATATGCGATTCTGTCTGGAATTCTTAACGAACAGGCACAAGACGTGATCGAGGTTTATACGCAATCTGGGTTCAATCTTATCCACAACGAACAGATTGTTGACTGGACGACGCTTACTCTAACGCGAAAACAGTAAAAACGGCCCCATTTCGGCCATATTTGGCCCATTTGCCTTGAAATTTCCTCAATTTCTAGACATCTTGTTAACTGATCCGGTGGGGGCCTGATCGATGGGATAGTGGGATGTCTGACGCATTCACTCAATTTGAAGAGCGGCTGCAAAGCCTCGAGCACAAGCACAAAGAGCTGGCGCGTGGATATGTGGCAAAACTGAACCCGGATGGGTTAATTACAGTAGAACCAAAACAGCAGCGTCGCGGCGGCTGGACCTTATTGCTTTTGGCAGTTGCTTTGGGCGGGGTATTGTTCAAGGCAGCTACGTTGTCGATTGTTGGCAAGGCTGTTTATGAGACCCGCATTGACACGCTGAATGCAGGAACAACTTTTGAGAAAATCTGTGCTTGGGTGATGCAAATCGACCCATTTACGGAACAGGTTTCGATTTTTCTAAACGGATTTTTGTAAAGAATTTGTACGGTTACAAGTGACCGAAGCTCCCTCCAAAGGCGTTCGATGGTAAAAAAGCCGCGACCTTATTTCAGGTCGCGGCTTTCTCTTTTGTATGTTTCGCCAACCGTAACAGCCGGGGCGAAGACCTTAGCGGATAAAGTCGTTTTCTACGACTGCTTCAATGTCGGCGCGGCTTAGACCGATGTCTTCGAGCTCACGATCTGTGAGGCCGGAAAGTGCGTTGCGTGTAACGCGCGCATCGTTCCAAGCGATAACAGCCGCAAAGGCTGTATTCAGGGCCGAGAAGAAACGGCTCGTTGCTGAGGCGGAACCGTATGTGGTGCGTGTGGTGTCGAAAATAGCCATTGTAGCCGTCCTTTTGTAAACTTGGTTGACCGGTCATGCCGGTGTTTGATGAGGGGCAGATAGGGATTGTTCAAAAATTGAGCAAGATGTGAAAATGCATGGTTGCTATGCGGTTTTTGCATAGGTCTTGTTTTTGGTTAACTATACGTAAAATAATAGAAAAAATGTGTTTGTATGCGTCGTAAACAGCATCGATTTTGACGTTTTTGACCGCTGTTTTGGTCCGTCAGGGTCAACTGCACGAATACCTGCGACAAAAAGGAACCGCTTGGCGGATGTTCGCCTTTCGTGCTAATGCATAGAAAAAGCAACAAATTGTCGGGGCACAGGCTATGGAACGCGTAATTGGCATTGATCCGGGGCTTCGAAACCTGGGCTGGGGTGTCATTGACGTCACGGGTAGCAAAATCTCTCACGTCGGGAACGGTGTTTGCAAGTCGACCGGCAACGACTTGGCGCAACGGCTGTTGTCCTTGCACAGCCAACTGACCGAGATTGTCCGACAATACGCCCCCACCTTAGCGGCGGTTGAACAAACATTTGTAAACAAGGATGGGGCCGGTACGCTTAAACTGGGTCAGGCGCGCGGTATCGCAATGCTGGTTCCGGCCCAAGCGGGCTTAACTGTGGGCGAATACGCACCCAACAAGGTCAAAAAGACTGTGGTTGGCGTTGGTCACGCAGATAAAAATCAGGTGCTTCATATGGTGAAACTGCAATTGCCGGGCGCAGATATCGCGGGCTCGGACGCGGCGGATGCTTTGGCGATTGCGATTTGTCACGCACATCACGGCGGGGCATCCGCCCTCAGTGCGGCATTGTCGGAGGCGCGCATATGATTGGCAAGATCACCGGCCGTTTAGAATACCGCGCAGCAGACCACGTGCTGATTGATGTGCGCGGCGTGGGGTATCTGGTTTTTTGTTCAGATCGTACCTTGGCGGGGTTGCCGGGTGTGGGGGAGGCTACAGCCCTATTTACGGACCTTGTCGTGCGCGAAGACCTGATGCAGCTTTATGGTTTTCCGACCTTGGTTGAAAAGGAATGGCACCGGTTGCTGACCTCTGTTCAAGGGGTGGGGGCCAAAGCGTCGCTGGCGATTTTAGGCACTTTGGGCGCCGATGGTGTCGGCCGGGCTATTGCTTTGGGCGATTGGAATGCGGTGAAAGCTGCCAAAGGTGTTGGTCCCAAGATCGCGCAGCGTGTCGTGCTTGACCTAAAGGACAAAGCACCGGGCGTCATGGCGATGGGTGGCACCGTTGCACAAGCCTTAGAGGATGCATCTGCAGAGGTAATCGAAAACGCGCCGCAACCCGTTGCGGCACCGCAAAACCCATCCGCACAAGCCGAGGCGTTGTCGGCTTTGGGCAATCTGGGCTATGCGCCGGGTGACGCTGCAAGTGCCGTGGCCCAAGCCGCAGGCGAGACGCCGGATGCCGGGACCCCGGATTTGATCCGTGCTGCGTTGAAACTCTTGGCGCCCAAAGGCTAAGGTGGGGCGTGTGATCAGGAAACCTCATGACCGATATTGACCCCACCATGCGCGCCGAGCCCTTGCCCGAGGATCACGACCGCGCTTTGCGTCCTCAGATGTTGCAAGAATTCGTGGGCCAAGCCGAGGCGCGTGCGAATTTGCGGGTCTTTATTGCATCTGCCCGGCAACGGGGCGAAGCGATGGATCATACCTTGTTTCATGGCCCGCCCGGTTTGGGTAAAACGACGCTTGCACAGATCATGGCGCGCGAGCTTGGGGTGAATTTCCGGATGACCAGCGGGCCGGTTTTGGCCAAAGCGGGCGATCTTGCCGCGATCCTGACGAACCTTGAGGCGCGCGATGTTTTGTTTATCGATGAAATCCACCGTCTGAACCCCGCAGTCGAAGAAGTCCTATACCCCGCGCTTGAGGATTTTGAGCTTGATTTGGTGATCGGCGAAGGCCCTGCAGCGCGTACGGTGCGTATCGAATTGCAACCTTTTACACTGGTGGGGGCAACAACGCGTATGGGGTTGCTGACAACCCCGTTACGGGACCGCTTTGGTATCCCGACACGGTTGCAATTCTATACCGAAGACGAGCTTTTCATTATCGTAGAACGCAATGCCCGTAAACTTGGCGCGCCTGCGGACGAGGGTGGCGCACGCGAGATCGCACGCCGGGCACGCGGTACGCCACGCATTGCGGGGCGGCTCTTGCGGCGGGTTGTTGATTTTGCAGTGGTAGAAGGTGACGGTAAAGTCACGCAGGACTTGGCGGATATGGCTTTGACGCGTTTGGGCGTAGACCATCTGGGACTTGATGGCGCAGACCGTCGGTATTTGCGTCTGATTGCGGAAAACTATGCGGGGGGGCCGGTAGGCATTGAAACGCTAAGTGCAGCGCTTAGCGAAAGCCGGGACGCGCTAGAAGAAGTGATCGAACCCTTCTTGTTGCAACAAGGCCTTATCCAGCGGACACCACGTGGTCGCATGCTGGCTCAAAAAGGCTGGAGCCATTTGGGACTTGCGCCGCCAAAAGGGCAAACAGACCTTTTCGGGGGCTGATCTTTGGTGCACATAAATGGCGCATGAAAGAAGGGCAGGCGGGACGATCACATGATGGACGCAGCGGAAATCGAAAGCTTATTCAAGCGCGGCGACGGACAATTCGCTTTTGCCCGTTGGGGCAGGCCGATCGCGCCAATTGTGTTTGGGGTGCAGGACGATACTCTCGCTGTCGTTAAAGGTGCGCTTGAGGCTGTGATGGCACTGTCGGGTCATCAGATGGCCGAAACAGACCCCGAGCTTGGCAGCAATCTTATGGTCTTCTTTTTTCGCGAATGGGATGAGCTGCCAGAGGTGCCTGGACTTGATAAGCTAATCCCCGATTTGGTGCCTTTGGTAGGGCGGCTTAAAGACGTTGATGCCAACCAATATCGCATCTTTCGCTTTGACGAGCTTGGTGCCATCAAGGCGTGCTTTGTGTTTTTGCGTATGGATAATCATCTAAGCGCCGTGCCTGCGGAAACCTTGGCGCTCAGTCAAATCGTACAGTCTGTATTGCTGTGGTCTGATACAGCGTTCAAAGATCGCTCTCCTTTGGCGGTCGCCGGCGAAAAAACCATTCTAAGGCCTGAAATCGCAGGGTTGATCCGTGCCGCTTATGATCCGGTATTGCCCAGTTATGCCGACGATACCAGCCATGCGCTGCGCCTGATGGCGCGGCTGCACGCCCCACAATAGAGAATAGCAATGATCCATCACTTCCCGATCCGCGTCTACTACGAAGATACTGACATGGCGGGTATTGTTTATTACGCGAATTATCTTCGGTACATCGAACGCGCGCGCAGCGATTGGGTGCGTGAGATTGGCATCGATCAGCTTGAGATGAAAGACCAAGGCATCGTTTTTGCCGTGCGCCGGGTTGAGGCCGACTATATCGCGACTGCAAAATTCGATGATCGGCTTGAGGTACGCACCACCATGACCCATCTGACGCCTGCGCGGATGGTGATGGCCCAGAAAGTGTGGCGAGGGGAAACGCTGATCTTTGCTGCTGATGTGACGATTGTGTGCATCGGGGCGGCGGGCAAACCGGCCAGATTGCCAGCAAAACTTCGCTCACTGCCTCTTTCGCCCGCCGGGTAACGCCATAGTGATAGCTTTATCCGTGCGGCTCAGCTAAACTGCCATTTAATGGAGGTCGAAACAATCGACCCCGGGTGTATTGGGCAAAGAGCAGGCATATGGAAGCAGAGACGCTGGCACTGGCGCATGAGATTGATTTCTCATTTTTTGGGCTATTCGCCCGAGCGACCCTTATTGTAAAAATCGTAATGATCATGTTGATCGTGGCCTCGTTCTGGTCGTGGTCCATTATCGTGATGAAGTTGATGGTGTACCGCAAGGCGCGCGCAGAAGCGGCGGCTTTTGACAGGGCCTTTTGGTCTGGTGAGCCGTTAGATGGATTATTTGAAACGATCGGCCCGGCGCCTTCTGGCAGTTCGGAAAAGATATTCGCGGCGGGCATGATGGAATGGCAACGTTCGCACCGCGACGATGGCGGATTAATCGCCGGGGCCACAGCGCGGATCGACAGGTCCATGGATGTGGCCATCAACAAAGAAGCTGAAAATTTGCGCGGCGGGCTGACAGTTTTGGCGACTGTCGGGTCCTCCACGCCGTTTATCGGGCTTTTTGGCACCGTAATCGGGATCATGAACGCCTTCATCGAGATTGCAGAGCAGCAAAACACTAACCTGGCCGTTGTAGCCCCCGGCATTGCTGAGGCGCTGCTGGCGACGGGTTTAGGCCTTCTGGCTGCGATCCCGGCCGTGATCTTTTACAACAAGCTGAGCGCTGATGCGGATCATATCCTGACGGGCTACGAATCTTTTGCGGATGAATTTGCGACTATCCTCAGCCGTCAGTTGGACGGATAAACGATGGGCGCAGGTGTCGTACAAAAAGCTGGAGGCAGCACGAAACGCAGGCGGCGCACATCACGCGCGCAGCCGATGGCTGAAATCAATGTCACGCCTTTTGTGGACGTGATGTTGGTGCTGTTGATCATCTTTATGGTCGCAGCCCCTTTGTTGACCGTCGGGGTGCCGGTTGAACTGCCCAAAACGGCAGCAGGCGCGCTGCCGACCGACCAAGAAGAACCCTTAACCGTGACAATTACCGCCGAGGGGTCAATCCAGATCCAGACAACGGAAACAGCAGGCAGTGAACTTGTACCCAAGCTGCGCGCCATTGCGGCAGAACGCACATCTGACAAAGTATTCCTGCGGGCGGATGGCTCTGTGCCTTATGTGCGCGTGATGGAGGTGATGGGGGCGCTGAACGCAGGCGGGTTTTCCAACATTGGTTTGGTGACGGACATTGGCGGGCCAACGCTGGATGGACGTGACAGTACCGATGGGGCAGATCGGTAGGGTCGCGGTGCACACCGGTCACTATATCTCTGGCGCGGGGCATCTGGCTTTGATTGGCTGGTTGGCCTTTGGCGATGTTTTTGCCGCAGAACCTTTGCCGTTTGAGGCGACTGATGTGTCTGTCATTTCCAGCGCTGAGTTTGACGCTTTGGTCGCTGCTGGGGTGCCGCCAGAACAGGTCACAGAAGTGGCCCAGCCGGCAGCCCCAACCATCCCTGCGGACACACCTGACGTGCCTGTCCCACAAGATACGCAAACCGAATTGACGCAGCCCGATGCGGCCGAAACGCCTGCGGTCGAGACACCGCCGGACGTATCTGAGATTGAACCCTTGCCCCCACAGGCCGAGGTGTCGGATCAGGCACCCGTGCTTGATCAGCCCTCTGCCGATATTGCGGTTCTGGTACCAGAGATCAGCGACACGCCGGTGCCCCAAGCTGTGGACCGCGTCGCCCCGGAAGCGGTTGCACCTCCGACCCCTGAGGCATTGCCAGACCCCGTGCAACAAGATGCGGTAACGCCAGACAGCAGCGGCGAAAGCACGCAAGAACCCCAAGAAGCAACAGCGCCTGAAGCTGCGGCCACGGAAATTGTAACAGAAGCTGAAACCCCAGCGGCGGCCCCCGAACAATCAGTCCGCCCGCCCGCGCGTCGCCCGCCAGCCCCCGTGCGCACAGCAGCCCCTGCGCCCCAAACCCCGCAAGAGCCGACAACCGATGATGCAGTGGCTGCCGCCCTCAGCGAGGCTTTGGCCACCGCAGACCCCGCACCATCCGTGCCACAAGGCCCGCCCTTGTCTGCCGGTGAAAAGGAATCCCTGCGCGTTGCGGTTTCAAGCTGTTGGAACGTCGGCTCATTGTCGACAGATGCGCTTGGCACCACTGTCGTGGTCGAAGTCTCCATGACGCCAGATGGCAAGCCGATAAACGGGTCCATTCGTATGGCTTCCAGCTCTGGTGGCTCTGAGGCAGCAGCGCGACAGGCTTTTGAAGCGGCCCGCCGTGCAATCATCCGTTGCGGTGCGCGGGGGTTCAACTTACCTGTTGAGAAATACGGCCAATGGCAGGACATTGAAATGACATTCAATCCCGAAAGGATGCGGGTCAAATGAGAGTTCAGGCAATCTTAGCGGTAATCCTTGGCGTGGCGATTATGATCACCGGTGCAAAGGCGCAGGCGCAAAGCAGCGGGCCCTTGCGGATTGAGATCACCGAAGGCGTGATCGAACCCTTGCCCTTTGCCCTACCTGTCTTTCAGGCGGAAACTGCTGACGCAGGCGGGCTTGCCGCACAAATCAGCCAAGTCATTGCCGCGGACCTTGCAGGCACCGGGCTCTTTCGTGAAATCGCGCGTGATGCATTTATCAGCTCGGTTGACAGCTTCGCGTCCCCGATTCAATACGCTGATTGGAAAGCCATAAACGCCCAAGCCCTGATCACTGGTGCGGTATCGGTGCAGGGCAATCAACTGAACGTGAAATTCCGCCTTTATGATGTTTTCTCGGACGCGGAAATGGGTAGCGGTCTGCAATTTACAGGTACGACGGACGGCTGGCGGCGCATGTCGCACAAGGTTGCCGATGCCGTCTATTCCCGGATCACAGGCGAAGGCGGCTATTTTGACAGCCGCGTCGTCTATGTGTCGGAAACCGGTGCAAAAGATGCGCGACAAAAGCGGCTGGCGATCATGGATTATGACGGGGCCAATGTACAATTCCTGACCGACAGCAGTTCCATCGTGCTGGCACCACGCTTTTCACCAGACGGTCGGCGTGTGCTTTACACCAGCTACGAAACGGGCTTTCCGCGTATTTATGTGCTGGATGTCGGGTCGGTACAGCGGCGCGTTCTGGAAAGCCAAGAGGGCACGATGAGCTTTGCGCCCCGGTTTGCGCCTGACGGGCAAACGATTGTCTATTCGCTTAGCCAAGGTGGCAATACCGATATCTACTCAATGAATATCAACGGTGGATCGGTCACCCGGTTGACTACAACGCCTGCGATTGAAACCGCCCCAAGTTTTTCACCCGACGGCAGCCAGATCGTCTTTGAAAGCGACCGGTCGGGTTCACAGCAGCTATACGTCATGCCCGCAACAGGGGGGGAGGCGCGCCGGATTTCCTTTGGGCCGGGGCGTTACGGCACGCCCGTTTGGTCCCCGCGCGGTGATCTGGTTGCCTTCACGAAACAAAATGCGGGCCGCTTCCACATCGGCGTTATGCGCCTTGACGGATCAGAGGAACGGTTGCTTACGGCATCTTTTCTGGACGAAGGCCCGACATGGGCGCCCAATGGCCGCGTCATAATGTTCACTCGTGAAACTCAAGGGGCCGGGGGGCGGTCCTCGCTTTATTCGGTGGACATCACAGGCCGGAACCTACGCCCGGTACGCACGCCCGAGGGTGGCTCTGATCCGTCTTGGTCGCCGTTGCAACAATGATCAGCAGCGCCCCGTTCCCAAGCCTGCACGCTTATGGTAACGTAGCGCCTAATAAAAACCAATTTGACCTAACGAGGCAAAGAGCATGAAACTGACAAGAAATATCCTCCTTTTGGTGGCCGGGCTTGCCTTGGCCGCTTGTACAAACCCCGGCCGCTTTGGCGCGGATGGATCGGGCTCGGGTGCGGGTGGCTTTGGCGCAGGGGGCGGCCAGATCATCCCCGGTAGCGCGAACGACCCGACCTCAACAGCATATTTCAATCAAACTGTCGGCGACCGGGTTTTGTTTGCGGTCGATCAGTCGGATGTGACGCCGGGTGGGCAAGTGACGCTTGATGGTCAGGCCAGCTGGCTTTTGGCCAACACAGACTTTACCGCCGTGATCGAAGGTCATGCGGACGAACAGGGCACACGCGAATACAACGTGGCACTTGGCGCCCGCCGGGCCAACGCCGTACGCGAGTATCTGATTTCCAAAGGTGTTGCAGGTACGCGTTTGCGGACGGTGAGCTTTGGCAAGGAACGTCCCATTGAAATTTGTAGCAGCGAAGCATGCTATGCTAAAAACCGCCGTGCCGTGACGGTTCTGGCTGGCGGCCTGTCGGGCTAGGTTTATGCGTTATTCAGCCCTGTTCGCCGTCATTTTGGCGCTTTGGCCTGTTGGGTCTATTGCGCAAGACGACCAGACACTTGCCGATATCCGTCAGGAATTGACCGTTTTGTTCGTTGAAGTGCAGCGCTTGCGCCGTGAGCTATCGACGACTGGGGCGGCAGCGGTGCAAACCGGCGGCGACACCGTGCTAGAGCGTATGGCGGTGATTGAAGCCGAATTGCAGCGATTGACCTCAAAGACAGAACAGTTGGAATTCCGTGTTAACCGTGTGGTTGAAGATGGTACAAACCGGATCGGTGATCTGGAATTCCGCCTGGTTGAACTGGAAGGCGGCGATATCAGCGCCTTGGGCGAAACGACGACCTTGGGGGGCGACACGGACACAGGTCAAACCACAACAGGCGGCACCACGGCACCCGTCACCCCTGACATCGGCAACACTGGCGGCATACAATTGGCGGTCGGCGAGGAAGATGATTTTAAACGCGCCCAAACCGCACTGTCCGAAGGGCGCTATCAAGAAGCAGCTGACCAGTTTGCTAGTTTTTCTGTAACCTATCCGGGCGGGCCTTTGGCTGCGGGGGCCGATTTGGGCCGAGGCGAAGCGCTTGAGAACTTGGGTGACACCCGTGAAGCCGCACGCGCATATCTCAGCAGCTTTAGTGCAGCACCAACGGGGCCCTTGGCGGCGCAGTCCTTGTTTCGACTGGGCCGTTCGCTGGGCGCGTTGGGCCAAACGCAAGAGGCCTGCGTGACGTTGGACGAGGTCGCTATTCGCTTTCCAGGTGATCCTGCAGTCGCGCAAGCCCAATCGGCCAAGGGCGCGCTGTCCTGCCCGTAAGCGCAGTGTCACAGGCGCTGCTTCAGGCATTGGATGACCACTTTGCAGGTGATGTGCCTGACATGATCGGCGTCGCGGTGTCTGGTGGCAGCGATTCTCTTTCGCTTTTGCATCTGATGTATGATTTTTGCCAAAAAAGCTCTGTTTCTTTGCACTGTGTCACCGTTGACCACCGGTTGCGCACAGCCGCAGCCACAGAGGCGCAGTTCGTGGCGCAGGTTTGCGCAGACCTTAATGTGCCGCATACACTATTGGAGTGGACCGGTTGGGACGGCACGGGCAACACGCAAGATGCGGCGCGGCGTGCGCGGTATCAATTGATGTCGGAGTGGGCGGTGAGCACGGGAATTGACCATATTGCCCTTGGTCACACCCAAGACGATCAGGCGGAAACGGTGGTAATGCGTCTGGGCCGGGGGGCGGGTGTTGATGGACTAAGTGCCATGGCGCCGCGCCGATTTGCCAATGGGGTACATTGGGACCGTCCGCTGCTTGGTCAGTCTCGGCAGGTGCTGCGATCTTATTTGAAAGCGCGCGGCCAAGGTTGGGTCGATGATCCGTCAAATGAAGACGAACGCTACGACCGCATTAAGGCACGCCAGGCATTGGATGCTCTCGCTGATCTGGGGATCGCACGCGGCACACTGGCGCAGGTCGCGTCGCATATGGCAACAGCACGTGCTGCGCTGCGACACCAAACGCTGGACGCTGCCAAAGCCTATGTGACAATGGACCGGGGCGCGTTGCGTTTTGATTTGGCGGGGCTGCAGGCGGTACCTGTCGAGATCAGCCGCCGCCTGTTGGTATGCGCGGTACAATGGATCAGCCGATCAGAGTACCCGCCGCGATCCCGCAGTATTGATGCAGTCCATCGCGCCATTCATCACCAGGGCAGCGCAACACTGGAGGGCTGCCGTTTTCTAGTGCAGCATGATCACCTTTGGGTCTTTCGGGAACTGAATGCGGTGGTGGATGAAGTTACCCAAATACATGAGCAATGGGACCAGCGTTGGCAGATCATTGGCCCGCACCAAGAGCCCGGTTTGCACATAGGGGCGCTGGGTGAAATGGGCTTGCCTGCCTGTGATGGGTGGCGGGACTTAGGTCTGCCACGCGCGCTGTTGTTGAGCACGCCCGCGATCTGGCGTGGTACAGAAATGATTGCCGCGCCACTGGTAATTTCCGGCTCAGGGTGGCAAGCAGCATTGAAAACTGACGCCTCGTCCTATCTGGAAGCCATCATCGCGCATTGAACATGCGCTTGAAGTGTCTATCTTAACCTCGTGGCGTCATTATACTGATGCGCGCTACGCGCAAGTTTAGGAGAGTTTCCTTGGGTAACGCACGTAACATCGCTTTTTGGGTCGTACTTTTTCTGCTGATCCTGGCACTGTTTAACTTGTTTAGCGGTCCCGGCAGCACGATGCAAAGCCGCGAGATTAGCTATTCAGAATTTGTCGAAGCGGTCGAATCTGGCGACGTAAGCAACGTCACGCTAGACGGCGAGCAGGTACGCTTCCGTCAGGCAGATGGCACCGACTACGTCACTATTAAACCGACAGACGCTGAGATCACGCAGCTGCTGATTGCGAATGATGTCGCTGTGCGTGCCGAACAACAGCAGCAATCTGGTTTCCAGACCTTCTTGATGTCGCTGTTGCCATTTCTGTTGTTGATCGGTGTCTGGGTCTATTTCATGAACCGGATGCAAGGAGGCGGCAAAGGCGGCGCGATGGGCTTTGGCAAGTCAAAGGCTACGATGCTGACCGAAAAGCATGGCCGCGTGACATTTGACGACGTGGCGGGGATTGACGAGGCCAAGGAAGAGCTTGAAGAGATCGTGGAATTCCTGCGCAACCCGCAGAAATTCTCGCGTCTTGGCGGTAAGATCCCCAAGGGCGCTTTGCTTGAGGGTCCTCCCGGTACAGGTAAAACGCTGCTGGCGCGCGCCATTGCGGGCGA
>JBGCDB010000001.1:0-105010 GCA_045104955.1 Roseobacter sp. | reverse complement strand
CGGAAATCACCATGGGGTTGAAGGCGATTGCCAAAGAACTGGACATCCCTGTGATTGCCCTGTCGCAGCTTTCGCGTCAGGTTGAGAACCGCGAAGACAAGCGCCCACAGCTGTCAGACCTGCGGGAATCGGGCTCTATCGAACAGGATGCCGATGTGGTGATGTTTGTGTTCCGCGAAGAATACTACGTCGAGCGCGAAAAACCCTCTGATGATAACCTTGATGAAATGGCCAAATGGCAAGAACGGATGGAGCGGTTGCACGGCAAGGCCGAAGTCGTCATCGGCAAGCAACGTCATGGGCCCATTGGCACGGTTGAGCTAAGCTTTGAGGGGCGCTTTACCCGCTTCGGCAATCTGGTACAGCCCTGGCAGCAAGGTAGCGATCAGGGATTCTGACGCCTCCATCCAGTAACAACACAACCCAACTCATGCCACAAAGAGCGTTTAGCTTCCCTTCGTGAAAGTTCTGAACGTGGGTAAGATACGTGGCCAAATCAGATACACAGCCGGTCAACAGGCGTGTCCTGCGGGTGCTTTTGTTCATCTTCTGGGCGTCGGTTGCAAATTGCCTGTTGTATTTCTGTGTACCGTCCGTGCTTGCCGCGCTCGGATCAATGGTGCTTGATCTGTCCTTCGGCCTATCGCTCGAACTGGTAATCGACGACATAGCAACGGTACAGCTCTTAAATGCGGTCGTGGGCTTTTTCGTTTTGCCTCAGATTTTCTCGCTTCTGACCGTTATCGCATTGGTGCTCATGGCGTTCAGGCGGGTTTTTTTCGTGACCGGGCTTTTGAGGCAAGCCGAAATCGAAGACGTCAACGTATTTGGAATGACACTGGTATTTGGTCTTGTGTCTCTTTGGTTGAATTTTCAGTATTTCAGTATTTCAGTATTTTCACAGATGAAGGAGGAAGAGCCAGCGGCATGCCGTTGAGCTTTAACATCTTTATGTCTTTCGTCTTATCCTGTATGGTTACGCCTCTGGCATGGGCGATCCTTTTGGATCCGGAGTCCGCAAATCGGCATTTTCGCCGAAAACGCGAACGGTAACTCCCCCTTAAGGAAACCGCTTCTTCCAGCCAAGCACCAGCCCAAGCAGCAACGTTGTCCAATGCGCGAAAGCACTGCTATTCCGCCTTTTGAAAAGCCTGCAATACCCGGCAAGGCGACGAATTTAGGTATAGTCCTTCACTCTTGCATGCTCGCTTCCACGCAGAAACGTGACGCCGCGTGTGTTGCGATGGCCTGATGCTCCGCCACGTCGACCGGTATGCCATCCTGATAACACATAACTCCGTCAACAAGGTTGAATGGACCACAGCGCCTCTGGATTAATGCGATTTACGCGACCGACGCGCGTATTTTTTTGCGCCTATGCGCTTTGTTTTTTCGTTATGGCCGCTCATTTTTTCTTGTCCAGGTTTGGTTCGGCGGGCCCATCTTTTTTTCCAACACCTGAGTATCTTGCAGACATGCGGCCCTACTATCACGGCATGGTGGCAGCCTTGGCTGTAATGGGTGGTGGCTTGGCCGACATGGGCAGTAAATTGAGACCTGCTCGCAAACACAGGCATATCCACCCCTTAGTTGTTGTTATCGGTGGGTGCTTAATGGGTGCGCTTATGGGAGTGCTGACGGTCAGCGTGCATATTCCCTGGATCTCTGCCGTTGTGTTCGGCAAAGAGACGCAGCTAAGCGTTCAGCTGTCATAGATCAAACGCGATGTGGAAAGGCGCTGCCCGGATCCGATTGTTTTGACCGATGGGGGCGAGCTGTGCGGCATTTCAGATGATTTTCGCGCTCAGGTGCAGCCGGGCGACACGATCATCATAAAGGGACGCGGCACAAAATTGGGGATCTTCCGGCGCGACATGCTGGTGCAACGCCTAAACTAACCCTGGCCAATCCTTTGGCGCAGCCCCGACACGCCCCGGAAACAGGAATTTTTCGACCGCTTTGGGTGTCACAAACCGCTCAGCGGTCTTGACCTTATCCACGATCGTGTCATGAACGCGGGATGAGCACTGCGACGTTAACCATTGACCTTTCTGCGATCGCCACGAACTGGCGCACGCTGAACGCCATGACCAGCGTTGAGACCGCAGCCGTGGTCAAAGCGAATGCCTACGGCCTGGGGCTGGACACGGTTGCGCGCACCCTTGCCGCGGCAGGCGCGCGCGAGTTTTTTGTGGCCGTCGCCGAAGAAGGCGCGCAATTGCGCAAAATATTGGGACCCGGACCACGGATCAGTGTGTTCTCTGGCCATATGGCAGGCGACACGCCCTTGATCGCGCAGGCAGACCTTACGCCGATGCTGAACTCGATAGATCAAATGGTCAGGCACGTGGAATCCTTGCCCGAGCATGCATTTGGCATCCAGCTTGATACCGGGATGAACCGGTTGGGCATGGAAGCGGCGGAATGGAATGCCCTGCGCGAGATTGCGGTGCGGCAATCGCCCACTTTGATAATGTCGCATTTGGCCTGTGCTGACACACCGTCACACGACATGAATGTACGGCAACTGCATCAGTTTCAGGAAATGACCGGCGAATTAAACGCCCCACGGTCGCTGGCTGCAACCGGCGGGTTGCTTTTGGGCACTAAATACCACTTTGACCTGACCCGGCCCGGTATCGGGCTCTATGGCGGGCTGCCTTATGTGGATGCCTACCCCGTGGTCACGCTGGATATACCTGTCATTCAGGTACGCGACGTCGATCTGGGTGAAACCGTGGGATACTCAAATACCTGGATGGCGCGCAAAGCCTCTCGCATCGCGACAATTTCCGCCGGATATGCCGACGGTTTGATCCGCGCTATGGGGCAAAACGCGACGCTGCATGCGGGTAGTGTCGAAGTCCCAGTGGTGGGCCGTGTCTCAATGGATTTGATCGGCGTTGATGTGACTGGCCTTGAGAATGATCCGGCAAGCCTTCAACTCATTGGACAACACCAGTCTGTGGATACAATCGCCGATTTCGCTGGAACAATCGGCTACGAAATACTGACTTCTCTGGGCGCGCGGTACTCTCGCGCATATCGTACATGAACTTTTTTGCCTTGCTCGGCCGAACGGTCTTGGGTTTCTTTGCCGCCATTGGCCGTGTCACTCTCTATGCCGGACAAACCATCGGCCATTTGTTTCGCCCGCCATTTTACATGCGCGAGTTTCTCAACGCTTTGCTGAATATCGGATGGCTGTCGCTGCCTGTGGTCGGGTTGACGGCCCTGTTCACTGGTGGTGCGCTCGCCTTGCAGATCTACGCGGGCGGCTCGCGGTTCAATGCCGAAGCTGTCGTGCCGCAGATTGTTGCTGTTGGCATGGTGCGGGAACTGGGGCCTGTTCTGGTCGGCCTGATGATCGCTGCGCGCGTGACCTCTTCGATTGCTGCTGAAATCGCCACGATGAAAGTAACCGAACAAATTGACGCCTTGGTCACCCTATCCACTCATCCGATGAAGTACCTGACAGTACCGCGCGTGCTGGCGGCGATCTTGGTCGTGCCATTGCTGGTTGGAATCGGTGACATTATCGGGATATTTGGCGGCTTTGCGGTCGCCACCGGGACCTTGGGGTTCAATTCAGCCACCTACATCAACAACACTGTCGATTTTCTCGAACCTCTCGATGTGATTTCGTCGCTGACCAAAGGTGCGGTCTTTGGCTTTGGCGCGTCGCTTATGGGATGTTACCACGGCATGCACTCTGGCCGCGGCGCCATGGGCGTGGGCCGTGCGACGAAAACAGCCGTGGAAAGTGCGGCAGTTTTTATTCTGGCGGCCAACTTTGTCCTTACAGGAGTGTTCTTCTCGCTATGATCCGCATGGAAGGCGTTCATAAATCGTTTGGCAGCAACCACGTGTTGCGCGGGCTGGATCTGCATATCGCCAAGGGCTCCTCAATGGTTATCATTGGCGGCTCCGGGACAGGTAAATCCATTGCCCTGAAATGCGTTCTGGGCCTTGTGACCCCGGATCAGGGACAGATTTTGGTGGATGGAAAAGATGCCGCAGCCACCTCAGATCGCGATGCCTTTCTGGCCCGCTTTGGCATGCTGTTTCAGGGTTCCGCCTTGTTTGACAGCTTGCCCGTCTGGCAAAACGTGGCTTTCCGATTGTTGCGAGGATCGCTCAAGCGTCCAAAAGAAGAGGCCCGCGAGATCGCTATTGAGAAACTGCGTCGGGTCGGTCTGAAATCCGATGTAGCGGACCGCTTTCCGGCTGAGTTGTCTGGCGGCATGCAAAAACGAGTGGGTCTTGCACGGGCCATCGCGGCAGAGCCCGAGATCATCTTTTTTGATGAGCCAACCACCGGGCTTGATCCAATCATGTCAGGCGTTATCAATGACCTGATCCGCGAAATTGTCGTCGAAATGGGGGCCACTGCTATGACCATTACCCATGATATGTCATCGGTGCGCGCGATCGCCGATAACATCGCCATGCTGCACGAAGGTGTTATCCAATGGACCGGCCCCGTGGCCCAGATGGATACCTGCGGCAACCCCTACCTTGAGCAATTCATCAATGGACGCGCCGAAGGACCGATTGAATCAGTTCGATAGAGCTTTTGGTGATAGGGTGACCGGTGCTGGGGAAAGCCAATAAAGGCTCAGGGAACATATTGCAAAAGAACTAAAGCGGTGTGTCTACGGCGCATGATATTCTATAGATTGCTGAGGTTTTAGACTTTGCAATTTAACCTAGAAAACTGCTCATATTATTAGATGCACCGCCATGGTCGCGATCAGAAACAATGTGTCTAGAATATGTTGACACACTGAAATTTGTGTCTGATAGGTTAACGAATATTTAACGAGTTATCTTAGGAGAGAACAATGAGAGCTCTGGCACTTGGTACTGTACTTTGCTTGACGACATCTGTCGCAAGCGCAGCAATCCTAGACTTTGAAGGCAACGACAGCGGCGATATCCTGAATAGTTTCAGCGTTGACGGGATCACAGGTTCGATCGCAGCTGTTGGTTTTGGCAAAGGGTCGGATCTTGCGATGGTGTTTGACACCGACAATTTCACAGGCGGTGATGACGATCTTGAGGCGCCATTTTACGCAGAACTCACTGGTGACAACCCACCCAAGGGTACCCCAGTTGATGGAACAGCTCAATTGAGCCCCGGCAACGTTCTGATCATCTCTGAAGATGGTGACTCAGACGACCCTGACGACAACGGCCAGGGCGGCACGATCACGTTCAAATTTGACACCGTGGTTACGTTCATGGGCTTCGATGTGCTTGACGACGTCACAAACTTTACGGTCACAGCTGATACCGACGATTCAACCGGCCCAATTAGCATGGCATATGACAACCAGTTCAAATCCTTTGCGGATCTGAATTGGGCAGGCGTCAGCGAAGTCGTGTTTAACTTTGGCAGCGCATCTGGTGCGATCGACAACATCGCATTCGAAGCAACGCCGATCCCAGTACCTGCGTCCTTGCCGCTTTTGGCCGCTGGTTTTGGCATCTTTGGCTTGATGAAGCGCAAACGCCGCGGCTAATAGCCTGTACAGACGAAAATAATAACAGCGCTGCATTTGCGGCGCTGTTTTTTTGTGCCACAAGACACCGCCGCCCAACGGATCGCGGCATCAAGACAAGCTGCAGGAGAGCGATATAAATGGCCAAAACAGTGGTAAACAGCTGGAACGAATGGGACCCGCTAAAGCATGTGATTGTCGGGCGCGCAGATGATTGCCACATCCCGCCCGAAGAACCCGCTTTGGATGCCAAAGTTCCCGAAGACAGTGACATGCGTGGCCAATGGGGCCGCCGTCCGCAAGAAACCATTGATCGCGCCAACGAGTTGCTTGATGGATTTGCCAGCATGCTTGAAAAACGCGGCATCACCGTGGACCGCCCCACGTCTATAGATCATGCGCTGCCAGCAACCACACCAGATTTTCATACCGAAAGCCAATTTGGCTGCATGCCCCCGCGCGATGTGCTGCTGACTGTAGGATCAGAGATGCTTGAGGCGACGATGTCTTATCGCTGCCGGTGGTTTGAATATCTCAATTACCGTCCTCTGATGCAGCGGTATTTCAACGAAGACCCAAATTTTCGCCATGAAAGCGCGCCCAAACCCCGCCTGACGGACGCGGACTATCACCCAGATTACCTCAGCGAAAAAATCGGTGTTGAAAAACGCCTGCAGTGGGCCGCAGAAAAGTTTTTCGTCACTACCGAAGAAGAGCCCTTATTTGATGCAGCCGATGTGCTGCGTTTTGGTCGCGATTTGGTGGTTCAGCATGGGTTTACAACCAACCTAAAAGGCATTGAATGGCTGCGTCGCCACTTCCCCGACCACCGGGTGCATACGGTTAATTTCCCCGGTGACCCCTACCCCATTCACATTGATGCAACCTTTACGCCATTGCGTCCCGGTCTGATCCTGAACAACCCGCAACGCCGCCTGCCCAATGATCAACGCGATATGTTCGAGAAAAACGATTGGGAAATTGTTGATGCGGCGCAGCCTGCACACAACACCCCCCCGCCCCTGTGCTATTCGTCCACATGGCTGTCGATGAACGTGCTGGTGCTGGACCCAAAAACCGTCTGCGTCGAAAAATCCGAAGTCTACCAAGCCGAACAGATGGATAAGCTGGGCATGGAGGTGATCGAGGTGGAATTGCGCGACGCTTACGCCTTTGGCGGTGGGCTGCACTGTTGCACCGCCGACGTATACCGCGAGGGCACCTGCGAAGACTATTTCCCCAACTTGTAGTCAGACCACATGTTGCCCTATGGAATAGGTGAATTCTGATCTTGAAAGCTTTGAGTACCGGGTGTGTTTTTCACCCGGTATTCTTGGCTGTCAGGGGTTCGAAACGGTGAGCTGCGGCGCTGTCCCTGATACGATAAAGTAGCCTTGTTTAACACGCGGCACCGGCTGACCTCAGGGGATAAAAAACGCGGCCCTCGTCGGCAGCATCGAAGTACCCAGTTTTGAAAGATACGTCTGGAACGGCACACGACTGACATTTTGTCTAAAGGTATCCAAAGGATTTTGGGGCATGGCGCGCGACAGCAGCATACGGTAGCAGGCGAACAGCGCTGATTGGTGACAAAACAGGTGCCCGTGATTATGCGAACGGCGATTTTACCTTTGACCCCCCGCCACCCCTGCGCCAAAAGGGAGCATGGCCAAATCCCCTTCTTTCTCTTGTTCCGCTTGCGGCAATGTCACCACCAAATGGGCCGGGCGATGTGAAACCTGTGGCGAATGGAATACGATCTCTGAGGATGCGGGCATCTCCAAAGGCCCGGCAAAATCGCTGGGCGGCAAACGCGGCTCGGCGATCCACCTAACAGATCTTGCAACACAAGAGGCCCCGCCTCCGCGCACACAATGCGGCATCAAAGAGCTGGACCGTGTTTTAGGCGGCGGCCTTGTCCCATCATCCGCGATCCTTGTGGGAGGGGATCCGGGCATAGGCAAGTCAACGCTATTGCTTCAAGCTGCGGCACAGTTCGCGCGGTCGGGGCTGAAAACGATCTATGTTTCGGGCGAAGAAGCCTCTGCTCAGGTTCGGATGCGCGCACAACGGTTGGGTCTTTCGGACGCGCCTGTCAAGCTGGCGGCAGAAACCAACTTGCGCGATATTCTCACCACGCTTGAGGCCGAAAAGCCGCAGCTGGCCATCATCGATTCCATTCAAACCATGTGGGCTGACAACGTCGACAGCGCGCCTGGCTCGGTCAGTCAGGTGCGTGCGGCTGCGCACGAACTGACAAATTTTGCCAAACGCAAAGGTATCAGTGTCATTCTTGTAGGCCACGTCACAAAAGAGGGTCAAATCGCAGGCCCACGTGTCGTGGAACATATGGTCGACACCGTGCTCTATTTCGAAGGCGAGCGTGGGCACCAATTCCGTATTTTGCGGGCAGTCAAAAACCGCTTTGGTCCTGCAGATGAGATCGGCGTGTTTGAAATGACCGGAGGCGGCTTGGATGAGGTCGCCAACCCTTCGGCACTATTTCTGAGCGAGCGCGGCGATCCGTCACCGGGGTCTGTGGTTTTTGCAGGCGTCGAAGGCACGCGCCCCGTATTGGTCGAATTTCAGGCACTTGTGGCCCCATCGCCGCATTCGCAGGCGCGGCGGACGGTTGTGGGCTGGGACGGTGGCCGCCTTGCCATGATCCTTGCGGTACTCGAAGCGCGCTGCGGCATCCCTTTCGCCGGGCTGGATGTGTATCTGAACGTGGCAGGCGGCATGAAAGTGTCTGAACCTGCCGCCGATTTGGCCGTCGCCGCCGCCTTGCTGAGCGCGCGCGAAGACGCAGCTTTGCCGGCAGATACGGTCGTTTTTGGCGAAATCAGCCTTTCTGGCGCATTGCGTCCGGCCACACAGACCGAAAATAGGTTGAAAGAGGCACAGAAACTAGGTTTTTCCAATGCAATCGCTGCAGGGGGTGGAAAACCTGTAGGAGTTTCTGGCATATCCTTGAACACGATGCGGGACCTGACAGGCTTTGTGGGCGAAGTATTCGGCGCGGGATAAGCGCAGTAGAGTAAAAAAGAGGCGATTGAGGCTATGGAAGATTTCACATTGATCGACGGCGTCGTCGCTTTGGTGATCGTAATATCGGCGTTACTGGCCTATGGGCGGGGTCTTGTTCGCGAATTGATGGCCATCGTAGGCTGGGTCGCAGCGGCGGTTCTGGGCTTTATGTTTGCGCCGCAGGTCGAACCAATGGTGCGCGAAATCCCGGTTGTTGGTGAATTTCTGGCGGACAGTTGTGAACTGTCAATTATTGGTGCCTTTGCCTTAGTCTTTGCAGTTGCTTTGATCATCGTATCGCTATTTACGCCATTGTTTTCAACGGTTGTGCAGCGGTCCGCCGTGGGCGGCGTCGATCAGGGGCTTGGCTTTTTGTTTGGCGTAGCGCGCGGTGTGCTCTTGGTGGCAATCGGATTTTTCGTCTATAACACCGTCGTTACCGGGGAAAGCTACTCTGTTGTGGATGAAAGCCGCTCTGCCGCAGTATTTTCCCAACTTACCGGCAAAATCGAAAACTCAGAGCCCGAACAAGCGCTTGGTTGGATCACTGGCAAATACGAAGAACTCGTCGGCACCTGCGACGCCTAATTCTGGTTTTATCGGTTTTTTAGGTCGGTTCGCGTACCGTAAATTGACATAGATTTGGCGTGTACCGTGGCGCGAAGGCGACAATCGCGCATGGCACCCACATC
The DNA here is from genome assembly GCA_045104955.1 of Roseobacter sp. GTDB lineage: Bacteria > Pseudomonadota > Alphaproteobacteria > Rhodobacterales > Rhodobacteraceae > Roseobacter. The sequence continues at coordinate 95,787 of JBGCDB010000001.1, read as the reverse complement.
CTTTCGTGACACTGGCCATTGCAGGCCCTACATAGAGTGTATCTGCCACCGGATTCGGAGCTGCCCCGTTGTCCAAAATAATGCCACCCGCCCACCCGTTTGACACCAGTTATCTGCGTGACGGCGATGACGACGATAAACTTAAAGAAGAATGCGGGATATTCGGGGTCATTGGCGTCGCTGATGCATCGAACTTCGTAGCGCTTGGATTGCATGCATTGCAACATCGTGGGCAAGAGGCAGGCGGGATCGTCAGCCACGACCGTGCTCAAGGGTTCCAATCGGCCCGCCGGTTTGGCTATGTGCGCGATAACTTCACCAGCAAAAGCGTGATGCAAACGCTGCCCGGCCCCTTGGCCGTGGGGCATGTGCGCTATTCCACGGCAGGCTCCAAGGGCCAAACCGCGATCCGCGATGTGCAACCGTTCTTTGGTGAATTTGCCATGGGCGGCGCGGCAATTGCGCATAACGGTAACATTACGAACGCAAACGCGCTGCGTCGCGAGCTGATCGAACGCGGTTCCATTTTTCAAAGCTCGTCTGACAGCGAATGTATCATCCACCTGATGGCGCGGTCCCTGCAGCGCACGATCCCTGAACGCATGGAAGACGCCCTGCGCCGGGTGGAAGGCGCGTTCTCAATTGTCGCCATGACCCGCACTAAGCTTATCGGCGTGCGCGACCCCTTGGGTGTCCGTCCGTTGGTTTTGGGCAAAATCGGGGATGGCTGGGCGCTCTCATCCGAGACCTGCGCGCTGGATATCATCGGTGCGGAATTCATCCGAGAGATCGAACCAGGCGAAATGGTCGTGATCAATGGCAATGGCGTCGAAAGCCATTTCCCATTCCGGCGGCAAAAGTCGCGCTTTTGCATCTTTGAACATGTGTATTTCTCGCGCCCTGACAGCATTCTGGGTGGCCGGTCCGTCTATGAAACGCGCGAAGCGATTGGCCGTGAGTTGGCCAAGGAGAACCCGGTTGAAGCAGACTTGGTGTGCCCTGTGCCCGATTCCGGGACGCCTGCGGCGATTGGCTATTCGCTGGAATCCGGCATCCCTTATGCGATGGGTATCATCCGCAACCAATACATGGGCCGAACATTTATTGAACCCACGGAACAGATCCGCAACATGGGTGTGCGGCTCAAGCTGAACGTGAACCGGGCGCTGATCCGGGGCAAGCGGGTCATTCTGGTGGACGATTCCGTGGTGCGCGGCACCACGAGCCGTAAAATCAAAGAGATGATCTTGGACGCGGGCGCAAAAGAAGTTCACTTCCGTATTGCCTCTCCACCGACGGCATGGCCATGCTTTTACGGCGTGGACACGCCACAACGCGAAAAGCTGTTGGCCGCTACCATGTCCGAAGAAGAGATGCGTGATCACTTGCAGGTCGATAGCCTTAAATTTATTTCGCTTGATGGTTTGTACCGCGCGGTGGGCGAGGCCAAAGGGCGTGACCCCAACCAACCACAGTATTGCGATGCGTGTTTCTCGGGTGAATATCCGGTTGAACCCTCAGATCAGATCGAAGACGGTTTTGAAATGAAGCCCGCCGCTGAATAGTGTGTAGGCGCTTGCGCCTATAAGCCTGCGCGCCAATGACGCTAAGCAGTCGCTGCAAGAGTGCTTGACGCCAGCGTGAATACACGGCACGACCACCGCTATGACAAAAATAGCCCTCATCACCGGCGCGTCGCGCGGCCTTGGTGCAGCACTCGCCGAAGCGATTGCTGACACACATCATATCATTGCTGTGGCAAAAACCACCGGCGCATTAGAAGAGTTAGATGATCGCATCCAAGCCAAAGGTGGGTCCGCCACACTGGCGCCTATGGATATGACCAACGCTGATGCGATGGCCACGCTGTGTCGCGGGATATATGACCGTTGGGGGCATGTTGATATGTGGCTTCATACAGCCGTACATGCAGCGCCGCTGACACCGACACATCACCTGAACATCAAAGATCTGACAAAATCTGTAAATGCCAACATCACGGCCACGTCGGTGCTGATCAGCTATGTGGCCCCGTTGTTGGGGACCCAAGGCCAAGCTGTGTTTTTTGATGATCCCCGCGCCGGGCAAAAGTTTTTTGGCAGCTATGGCGCCAGCAAAGCCGCGCAGATCGCCCTTGCCCGCAGCTGGCAGGCCGAAACAACAACCACTGGGCCCAAGGTGCACATCCTGACACCGCCCCCCATGCCCACCGCAACCCGCGCCCGCTTTTTTCCCGGCGAGGACCGCGATGCGCTCACCTCGCCCGCTGATGCAGCCGCAGCACTTCTGTCACAGCTTGAAGCGGAAGCGACCTAAAACACGCGCGCAGCACCCCAGCACCTTGCCGCCTTGCAAGCCCTCGCCTATCAAGGCGCAAAGGGGCTTTATATGCGCATTCTTATTACCAACGATGACGGGATCAATGCACCGGGTTTGACCGTTCTGCAGGCCATTGCCGAAGAGCTTGCAGGCAACACAGGCGAGGTGTGGACCGTCGCACCTGCGTTTGAACAATCTGGCGTTGGGCATTGCATCAGTTATACACGCCCCATGATGGTGGCTGAAATGGGTCCGCGTCGCTTTGCTGCCGAAGGCTCCCCTGCTGATTGTGTCCTCGCAGGCATCCATGATGTGATGAAAGGCAATCCCCCTGATTTGGTCCTATCTGGCGTGAATCGCGGGAATAATTCTGCCGAAAACACGCTGTATTCCGGCACGATAGGCGGCGCTATGGAAGCTGCTTTGCAAGGGCTGCCCGCAATTGCGTTATCGCAATATTACGGGCCCAAAAATGCCCAAACCGAGAACCCATTCGAAGCTTCCGCCCGCCACGGGGTCGACGTTGTGCGCCGCATTTTGGACCACACCCCCCCGGAAACATCCGGTTACCGATTGTTTTATAATGTGAATTTTCCACCAGTGCCCGCCGCAGATGTGCAAGGTATTCGGCTGGCCACGCAGGGCTTCCGCGAAGGTTTGGGCTTTTCGACAGAGCCACATAACGCCCCGTCGGGCCGGCGGTTTTTGTGGATCAAAGGAGGCGACCAACATCGCCCCACTGCCGAAGGGTCTGATGCGCAATTAAACCTGCAAGGTTACATCTCTGTGACGCCCATGCGCGCGGATCTGACGGCACACGACATGATGGCACCGCTGGCGGGCATCAATACATGAATGAAAGCGTGTCAGAGGCCGAACGCAAAATGCAGTTCCTCTATGCGCTGCGCTCAAAGGGCGTAACGGACAAACGCGTGCTGTCGGCCATGGAAAAGATCGACCGCGGGCCGTTTATCCGCGGCATTTTTTCTGAGCGCGCCTATGAAGACATGCCGCTGCCCATTGCCTGCGGCCAAACCATCAGCCAGCCGTCGGTTGTCGGGCTAATGACGCAAGCGTTGCGCCTGAGCCCCCGCGACAAGGTGCTAGAGGTCGGCACAGGGTCGGGCTATCAGGCGGCAATCCTCAGCCGCTTGGCGCGCCGTGTTTATACTGTCGACCGTCACAGTAGGCTGGTGCGCGAGGCACGCGCCGTCTTTGACCATATGAATCTGACGAATATTACTGCGATCACCGCAGATGGCAGTTTTGGCCTGCCCGATCAGGCACCTTTTGACCGCATCATCGTCACAGCAGCCGCAGAAGACCCACCCAGCACCTTGATGGATCAGTTAAAAACGGGTGGCATTATGGTGATACCGGTAGGCCAGTCTGATGCTGTGCAGCACCTGATCGTCGCGAAAAAGACCGAAGAAGGCTTTGAATACGATGAATTGCGCCAAGTCCGCTTTGTTCCTTTGCTCGAAGGCTTGGGAAAGGACGTATAAGCTGCTATATTGTCCAGTATAAGCGTTGGACAAACCGGCGCGATGCTCAAAGAGCAACGTTGAGGACATGCAGATGGACGTTTCATTCTCCCCGCGGCGGGTACGGTTTTTTGGTGTTTGCGCAAGCGCATTGACGCTGTTGGCAGCCTGCGGGCAACCGCTGGACTATGACCTACGCGGCCTTGGTGGTGGTTTTTCCACCGCTGACGCCGCCACCCAAGTTACCACGTCACCGCGTCCCCAGCCTGATAACCGCGGCGTTATCTCTTATCCCAATTACCAAGTCGCGGTTGCAGAGCGTGGCGATACCATCGCCAGCGTCGCGCAACGCTTGGGATTAGAGACACCTACATTAGCCCGATTTAATGGGATTGATGCCGATGCCCCTCTGCGGCGCGGAGAAATCATTGCTCTTCCCAGCCGTGTGGCGGAACCCTCCCCCGAGACTGGTGCGGCGGGTACCGGACCGATCCTGCCGGGAAGTGTTGATATCGGTGCATTGGCAGGCGGCGCTATTGAACGGTCTCCTGAAAGCGATGTGCGCACAGCAGCTTTGCCGCCCGCAAGCAACAGCCCTGCACCGCAAACTGGAACAGAGCCCATCCGACACAAGGTGGAACGCGGCGAGACGGCATTTACGGTCGCACGGCTGTATCAAGTGCCTGTCAAATCATTGGCGGAATGGAACGGTCTTGGGTCAGATTTTGCCATTCGCGAAGGTCAGTATTTGCTGATCCCCGTGGCCAAACAGGCAGCACCTGTTGTGGTCAGCGAAAACGTGCCGAAACCGGGTGTGGGCTCTCCGACACCAACACCTCCGAGTGCGGCCAAACCCCTGCCGCCAGCAGAGGCAGCTTTACCGCCGGTAATAGCCGAGCAAGCTGAGCCCGTTGATGTGGGCCAACGTACCGCGGCATCTGATGTCGCGCGGATGTTGTTTCCCGTCAACGGGTCGATCATACGCGAGTATGCCAAGGATAAAAACGAAGGCATCAACATCAAAGCAGCCGCCGGCACAGACGTAAACGCCGCCGACGCAGGCACCGTCGCAGCCATCACAAAAAGTGCCGATGGTGTGCCGATCATCGTCATTCGCCACGAGCCTGAGTTGCTCACCGTTTACGCCAATGTGACCGATGTGAGCGTCGAAAAAGGGACCCGCGTCAAACGTGGCGACGTTATCGCAAAACTGCGATCTGGCAGTGATGCCTATGTCCACTTCGAAGTACGTCAGGGCTTTGATAGTGTGGACCCAATGCCATACCTTCAGTAGCTCGCGTTCACGTGTAATCTGGTCGGCTTTGTATAATTCGGAGTATTCTTGCTAAAGAAACCCCGAAAATACCCTTTTGCTGCCACAAATGCCCTGCCCTGCGCCATTTGATTGCCCTGTTTCCATCGCAGAAACAGTGCAAGGAAATCAATTGGATTAGGCGTGAACATGTCTGCATTCTATCAAATACCATGCAGTGTGACTGTCGCGCAGGTCGTTGGAACAGTGTCATGATACTTACCTACCCAACAAACCAATCAGGAGTCTGTGCTCATTTCACCCTTGGGAACAACAGCTTAGGAGTTTGCAAACAGCTTAGTATTTCTTTGCAAATGACTATGGGGGCCAGTAATCGCACCGGAAACGTGGTGCGTATACACAGGGCTGTTAACTGGCAACCGCCACGCCACGCCTACCCGCCAAATCAGTGAAATACTGCCACGCTACACGGCCCGACCGTGACCCACGGGTCGCTTGCCATTCAATCGCCTCTGCGCGCAATGTTTCATTATCAATGTCTACGCCATAGGCATCGCAATATCCTCGGATCATCTCAAGGTATTGGTCTTGATCGCAAGGGTGGAAACCCAGCCAAAGGCCAAACCGATCTGACAGCGACACTTTTTCCTCAACCGCCTCCGACGGATTAATCGCCGATCCACGCTCGTTTTCGATCATGTCTCGTGGCATTAGGTGACGGCGGTTGGAGGTCGCATATAGCACGACATTGTCAGGTCGCCCCTCTATACCCCCATCCAGTACCGCCTTGAGGCTCTTGTAATGCGCGTCGTCGTGGCCAAAGCTTAGATCGTCACAGAACAGAATGAAACGATAGGGCACACCACGTAAAGCGTTCAATAAACGCCCGACAGATGGTAGGTCCTCGCGTTGTAATTCGACAATTCGCAAAGCCTCATGTGATGCATGGACTTTACCGTGTATTGCCTTCACAAGGCTTGATTTTCCCATGCCGCGCGCACCCCACAAAAGCGCATTATTGGCTGGCAGCCCTTTGGCAAATTGCACGGTGTTTGCAAGCAGCGTGTCACGTGACCGGTCGACACCGATCAAAAGCGGCAGGTCGACGCGCGAGACATGGGGCACGGGTTCCAATCGATCAGGGTCCGTATGCCAAACAAATGCCGAAGCCACGCTAAAATCGGGTGGCGCCAACGGCGCAGGCGACATCCTTTCCAGCGCCGCCGCAATGCGGTCCATCGGATCATCGATCACGTCTGGTCTTCCTCGTCATCATAATAACCTTCGGCGCGCAGCTTTGCCTCGCGCTTGGCTTCGACACGGCGCACAAGGAAAATCGACACTTCGTACAGGCCATAGACCACAACAAACAAGATGACTTGGGTGATAACATCCGGCGGCGTCACCAAGGCGGCAAGCACCAAGATACAGACAACAGCGTATTTGCGCACATTTCCCAAACCTTCGGCGCTGACCAAGCCAGCTTTGCCCATAAGGGTCAACAACACCGGCAATTGGAAACACATTCCAAAGGCGACAATGAATTTGATAGTCAGGTTCAGGTACTCTTGGGCGGAGCCTTGGAATACAACACTCAGCCCCGGGCTCGCGGCTGGATCCCCCACAACAGCCTCGCCTTCCGCACCGAATTGCTGGAAGCCAAGAAAGAAGTCATAGGCCAATGGCGTGACCACATAAAAGGCGAAAGATGCCCCCAAAAGGAACATCACCGGTGACGACACCAGGAAAGGCAGAAACGCGCCTTTTTCATTTTTGTACAAGCCCGGCGCCACAAAGCGCCACATCTGATGCGCGATCACGGGAAACGACAACATCAAGCCCCCCAGCAAAGACACTTTGATTGCAACAAAGAAGCCTTCTTGAGGGCTGATAAAGATCAGATCGCAGTCTTGGCCCCGGTCAGACAGCACTTTACACAGCGGATCTGTTAGAAAGTTGAAAATCGGCGTGGCAACCGTAAAGCAGATGATCATCCCGATCAAAAAAGCGATCACAGATCGAATAAGCCGTGTGCGCAACTCTGTCAGGTGCTCAATCAGCGGGGCTGCGCTTTCGTCTAGATCTTCAGATGCACTCATGTGTCACTCTTCTTCGGCGCATCGACCTGCGCTTCCAGTTCTGCGGCTTTGGCTTGGGCTTCTTGCGCTTCTTTCAGCTTGCGGTCTGCGGCCACGCGCGCTGTTGCTGCATGTATTTTCTTGGCGTTTTCGGTGCGTTCCGCTTTTTCTGCTGCCAGTTTGCCCGTTTCGCTTTCCGGGTCAAATTTTGTAAGGTCGGCAGCTGCAGATTTGACGCCATCCATGGCCGAGCCAACAGGATTTACCGCCGCCTTCAGACTTTTGGACATATCTTTGACGCCTGCATCGTCTGCGGCGTCATTCATCGCCCGGCTGAACTCGCGCGCCATGCCTTTGGCCTTGCCAACGAACTGACCCAGCGTGCGGAAAAGCACCGGTAAGTCTTTGGGACCAATCACAATGAGGGCGACGACGCCGATAACCAGCATCTCTGTCCAGCCAAGGTCGAACATGGGTTAGACCTTGTCTTTTTCAGTCTCGGGCGTGACGTCTTTGACCTCTTCAGAGGCATTCGCAATTTCATCCTGGCCTTCGTTGATGCCTTTTTTGAATGAAGTGATGCCTTTGCCAACTTCGCCCATCAGACTAGAGATTTTGCCGCGGCCAAATAGAACCAGCACGACAACGGCGATCAGCAGAAGGCCCGGAAGGCCGATATTATTCAACATGGAGTGTCTCCCATTAGGTAAAATGCCCCGTCTAAACGGTGCGGTCCCATTGTACCTAGCAAATGCACGCAGCAGCAAAAGCCACAAAGACCGATTTGCGCAGCCCAGACGCCGCCAATTGCAAGAAAATTTGACCTCGCAAAACTCAACTGACAAGTTTATGTCAGTTGTATCACTGTAAAACGGGTCCCTCGTGACATGTGAAAGGAAATTAGGATGACCCCTCAAACCCACACAGAAACTGTCACCTTTCGATTGAAGGACGCGGTGGCCGTCACCTCGTTTGCCGATGCAGCCTCAGCCATGATCCCGTTTTTGCGCGGTACAGGCGCTATGGTGTCACGGGAACTCAGTGCCGATGGAACCGGTGTGTGGACCGAACATGTCGTCTGGTCTCGTAAGATCGCAGCAAAGAAAGCAGCAACCAGGACGGCTGAACACACCCAAGCCCGTCCGTTTCTGGACATGATAATTCCCGCGGGCACATGCATGCACCACGCCACTATCCACCTCTACGGACCGCCGAAGTAGCATGCGACGCAGCGACCGCCTCTTTGATATCATACAAATCCTGCGCGACGGCGCATTGCACCGCGCGCAGGACATCGCCACACGGCTTGGAGTGTCCGTGCGCACCATCTACCGGGATATGGATACGCTGGTGGCTTCTGGTGTGCCTGTCACAGGAGAGCGCGGTGTGGGCTATATGATTACGGAGGCCGTCACCCTCCCCCCATTGACCCTGACTGCGGCCGAGCTTGAGGCGCTTAATCTGGGAATGGCGATTGTAGGAGAAGCTGCAGACCCAGACCTGAAAGCAGCGGCGCTTAGCCTGGCAGATAAAATTGATGCGGTATTGCCGACCCAAGTCGTAGCCGAGGCGGACGCTTGGAAATTCGCGGTCTACCCTTTTGCGGATGCAGCACGTGGGTTCACACATATGCCCACCCTGCGTGCAGCAATACGCGCGCGTCAAAAGCTGCGATTGACCTATACGTCAAAAGATGGGGCGGTCACATCACGGACCATCCGCCCTTTGCATATGGAATATTGGGGGCGCATCTGGACGCTGACATCATGGTGCGAATTGCGCAGCGCGCACCGCGTTTTTCGCGTTGACCTGATACAGACTGCCGAGGCCCTACCCGAACTTTTCGTCGATGAACCCGGAAAAACGCTAGCTGATTACGTGCCCTGAGGCGTGCAAAGCTGTTTTCCTCAACGCAGCGCCCTATGTTGCGGGTCAGCACCGCAAGAAGGAATACCACATGCATTGGGCACGCGTTCAAACATCAGACGGAACAATCATCACCGGCGTAGTAGAGGATGGTATGTTGCATCCCAAAGCAGCGTTAGGATCCGATAAACCTGCAGGGGATGCGGTGGCAATGTCGGATGTTTCTCTTTTGCCGCCGGTTCAACCTGGCAAGTTTATTGGCCTATGGAACAACTTTCATGCTGCGGCTGAACGCAACGGCTGGACGCCGCCAACACATCCTTTGTATTTTTTCAAAGCAAGCACGTCGCTGACCGGGCATGACACAGACGTAGAGATCCCCGCCGACGTGGGCCGGGTTTTATTCGAGGGCGAACTGGGCGTCGTGATCGGCACGCATTGCAAGAATGTGAACGAGGCCGAAGCGGAGGAGGCGATCTTTGGGTATACTTGCGTCAATGATCTGACTGCATTGCAGATATTGACTGAAGACGACTCGTTTCCGCAGTGGACCCGCGCCAAAAGCTACGACGGATTTGGCGTTGTTGGACCCTATATCGCGACCGGGTTGAATTGGCAGGATCTTGAGGTCAAAGTGGTTGTTGGCACGCGGGAGCGGCAGTCTTTTCCCGCGTCTGACATGATCATGTCCCCCGCCAAGATCGTATCGCTGTTGTCCAAAGACATGACGCTTGAACCCGGTGACTTGATCGCCTGCGGCACATCCGTTGGCGCACGCCCCATCAAAGCGGGCGACCGGGTCGAGGTCGTCATCGAAGGCATCGGCGGTGTTGCTGTGACGATGCAGGCTGCTTCTTAGGTTTTCAGCGTCCATCCGGTTTGCGGGGGCAAAAATGCCTCCACACTGGCTTGGGCAATCACAATGGGCCCGCCCGATGCGGTTTCCACGTTCAACCCGCCCTTGACCACGCGCACCTCTGCCCGGCCGCGCGGCAGGGTCGCGACCAATACTGCCGGGTCAACGGCATCTGGGTCTTGGACCCCCACCGTCACTTGCACCCGCATCGCATCGTGGCTGAGGTCAACTGCGCCAAAGAGCGGCAAGGACGAATGGCGAAATGCGTCCTCAATCGCGCGCTTTGCGGCCTTTGTGTAGTCTTGGCCGTGCAGGTCGTTGCCCATGCCCATCTCGATGATCAAGCGTTGTTCAGTCATCTGCGCGCTCCATCTCGAAGCCTACGGTCAACGCCACATTGGCCATGATCGTCGGGTTGCCATTGCCGTCGGGGCGTTCAATATCAAGGCCACCTTGTTGCAGCCGCACCTGTGCCTGACCATAGGGGAAAACCGACATCACTTCGGCCACGTCAACCTTGTCAGGTTGCTGCACGCCAATATCTACGATGATCCGCATGTCCGTTTTATCGAAGCCAAAAAGCTCTGCCAGATTGATAGAATTATGCCACAGCGCGTCCTTGACCCCGCGCACCGCCGCTTGTGTATAGTCGCCGCGTCGCAGCGACGTACCCATGCCAAATTCAACCAATAGTTTTTGCATCAAGATACCCTTTTATCCCCCAGCGACGACGCAAAGACAAAACACTTGTCGCGCCGGATCGTCAGCCACATGACCGTCCCCGGCCCCGGCAAGAAAACATTCGGCACCGTCGCTTTCAGTACTGAACCATCGTAATCCATTTTGAATTCTACAAGGCTTTCATTGCCCATAAACCTAGCGCGGTCTACGATAGCCCGTGCTGCTGTGCCATCGCTGGCTGTAGGTTTGGGGCCTTGGCCTGCACGGTCAAAGTCAATGCGCACATGTTGCGGGCGAAACACGATGTCCACGTCTGTACCGTCTGGGACACCAGGGGCCAGAAAGCGCCCAAAAGGCGTATGGGCAAGCGCACCTGAAACTTGCGCTCGCAGAACATTTGCATCTGAAAAGAACGCCACTGCGGCGCGGTCCACCGGGCGGGTATAGACGTTGTAGGGCGCGCCTTGCTGCACGATGCGGCCATCGCGCATCAGGGCAATCTCGTCGGCCATGCGCATCGCTTCGTCTGGTTCATGGGTGACCAGCAACACGGCGGTATCTTGTTCTTTGAGGATCGTCAGCGTTTCGTCGCGGATACCGTCCCGTAGCCGATTATCAAGGCCCGAGAACGGCTCGTCCATCAGCATAATCTTGGGGTTTGGGGCCAAAGCCCGCGCCAAAGCAACCCGCTGTTGTTCCCCCCCTGACAGCTGATGTGGATAGCCGTCGATGAACCGTTTCAGGTCCACGCGTTCCAGCAACTCTTCGACGCGGGCGCGTTTTTCGGCCTTGGTACCCGTTTTCAAACCAAAGGCTACATTATCTGCGACGCTCAGATGCGGGAACAAGGCAAAGTCTTGAAACATGAGCCCAATTTCACGCCGTTCTGGTGGGATACGAAATAGGGTGTCGCAGATCAGGTTGCCATCGACGTAGATCTCGCCGCTATCTTGCATCTCGACGCCTGCGATCATGCGCAGGGTTGTGGATTTCCCGCAGCCAGACGGCCCTAACAGGCACGTCACCTTGCCACGCTGGATGCGCAAAGATACGTCATCGACGACGGCGCGACCTTCAAAGGCACGGCGCAGGTTCTTGATCTCTAGCCGAGGCGCGTCGGTCGTCACAGGTCTCTCCGGGAAATCTGATAGAATTTCTCGGATAAGGAGCTATCAGCCCTTCCGCGCGCCCGCAAGCACTGCTGTAAAACCTGCGACTAAGACGACAATGCAGATCATCAAAAGCTGTTCGTATTTGTGCCCGTCGGGCAGCAGGGCAGCGACACCCGGCCAACTGCGCGCGAAATAAGCAAAGGCGCCAAGGGCTGCAGCCCCGTAGGCCACCAGGTAAGACCACTGCGCCACTGGGCGGCGCAACACCAGGCCAACACTCAACACCGGTGCAAGAAACATCGACGCAGTGCCGCTGACGGCCACCGCGTCAAACAATGTGGCATTCCCCCAAAGCGTCAGACCCACGCCTGCAGCCATCACCCCCGCCATTACCACGCGCCCGCCTAAAAGGCTGCGTGGCATGATGCTAAGCTCCTCAACCGCAAGGCGGGCCGATGAGGCAAGTGCCGAATCCAGTGTACTAAGCGCAGACACAAGCAAAGACACCATCAATAAGACAAAGACCCAAGGCGGGAACATCTGTGACCATGTGCCAATCAGTTGGTTCTCGTAAGTCGCCCCAATCAAGCTGGCCTGAATGCCAAAGAACCCAAAGCCAACGATGCACAGGGTCGATATCCAAAAAGCATGCAAAAACGACCGGCGTGTGGTTTCGGGGTCAGCTAAAAAGCCACGATCCATCATTACTGGATCATGCGCTGGGTATGAAAAAACCTGTAAGGCCGCGACCGCCAGCAAGACCCACCCATTATAGCTGCCTGACACGCCCGGAGCGGTAACAATCGCCTGTATCGAAAATGCAGGTGACGCAACCAGTGCACCCAGCGCCAAACCAAAAGCCACCAGGAAACACGCCATCTGAATGACATCCGTGCGCAGTGCCGCACTTAGCCCACCCCACGCGGAATATGCCAACCCCAAGACAGACACGATAAGGATGGCGGTCGTCCCGCTGCCGTCTATCATGGCGTTAAAGATCAGGCCCACAACCAATAGGTTGGCAAAGACCTCCGAGAGCAACCGCAACCCAATCACCACGTTGTAGCAGCTGGTACCCATGGGTCCAAAATGCTGGTCCAACCAATCTTGGACAGACCGCGCACCCTGTGCCCGCAGGTGCCCGACGATAAAACCACCCGTCAGGAAAGACCCATAGTAAGCGGCATAGGCCAACGTACCCGCAAACCCGTAATAGTACCCCAAGATTGCCGCGTTCATCAAAGAGCGGGCAAAAATCCACGTGGTCACTTGGCTAAGCACCAACACCCATAGCCCCGGTGCCGCCCCTTGGGCTGAGCGACCTCCGAAAAAGCCATCCACGGACACGCGGCGCGGCGCGGCGACAAGACTGGCCACCACAATCACGCCAAAGGTGGCAACAAGAACGATTGTGTACATGGAGTGGACCTTCTTCGGTGGTGTTTGACGCCCGCACCGGTAGAGCGTCATGCAGGCCTGCGCCAGCCCGCTCAGCGCCTCTTCGCTAAGTTGTGATAAGGGTGTGAGGCGGCGTTAGATTACGTCAAAGGCGTGGTGCGCACGGTCAACACCATTGACTTGGATCGTGACACTATGGGGTCCCGGGTGCCAAGTGAACGTGGTCGCGTCGGCCTTTAATTTGTGGCGTTTATGCAGCTTGAGCGGTGTATTTTTGGACACCTTTCCTTGCTTAAGCTTGAATACTTTTTGGCCGGTCTTGCCCGCAGGTCGCGCAAAGGACAGACGGTAATCCACCAAAACAAGCGTGTCTTCTGGCGCAGAAACGATGCATTCAAATTCCAACGCATGACCAATCTGGACCGTTGTTTCCACCAAAGTAACAGCGACATCGACCTGTGCGCCTGCGTAAAAGCCCAAAGCATCCATCGCACCGGGATGACCGCTCTTGATCATGGTGCGCAGGGCATGACGCGTCATCCAGTCCAGCTCTTTGGACGATTGCAGCCCTGCCTTGCGCCAATTGGACAGCCGCTGCAGCACCAAATCCGGTACAGATTTTGATAGGTCATTCAAATGGTTCGCAACAGAACGCGTCACATATCGGGTCGGGTCCGCGTGCAGCATGTCGAGCAGCGGCAAAGTTTGGTCAGGTGTAGTCGTAATCGACTTAGCCCACGGCAGCTTGGGGCGCGTGCCTTCACTGACCAGACGGCGCACGTGATAATTGTCATCGCCCGCCCAAATGCGCAGTGCGGCAAGGGTTTCATCTGGCCAGCGGTTCAGAAACGGGCGGATGTAGAATTCCATCGAAAAGCGTTGCGTCGCGGCATAGACCAAATCCATTGCACGGGATCGATGCGCTTCAAGCCCGTGTCGGACAGCCAGAATGCCCGGGACCGCATGAATAAAGTGACCAAAATCATCATCGGTTCGCGTCGGGTCCAGCGGGTGAGGCATTGCGGCCTCCAGCGCATCGGCCATAGCCGGAAAGTCGGCTGGCAATTGCACCGCCGCGCAATCAGCCAACCATTCAAGTCGGGCCAAAAGCTCGCGTTCCGCAAAACCGCTCAGCGCTTCTTTTTCAAAGCGTGCTGCATTAAATTGCGAGACAGCTTGTGCATATTCCTGTGCCAACCGCTGCACAGTTTGCACGTTAAATAGCTGATCCTTAAGCAGTACCTGTCCCGCCATAGGTCAGATCGTGGCGTTCGTAGCACCACCGTCGAGCAAGATGTTTTGCCCCACAATGAACCCTGCGTGCTGCGAGCATAAAAAGGCGCAAGTTGCCCCGAATTCGTCCGAGGTGCCGTAGCGACGCACCGGTATTGTGGCGCACCGACGGGCGCGGGCCTCTTCGATCGTGATCCCTTCGCGCGCGGCGACCGGTCCATCCAGCGCTTCGGCGCGATCTGTCGCGTGGATACCCGGCAGCAGGTTGTTAATGGTCACGCCTTTTTCTGCGACTTGACGGCTGGTCCCCGCAACATATCCAGTTAATCCAGTGCGCGCCGCATTTGACAGACCCAATTGCGGGATCGGTGCTTTGACCGATTGCGAGGTGATATTCACAACCCGGCCCCAACCGCGATCCATCATCCCCGGCACCAGCGCCTTGATCATCGCAATAGGCGCCAACATATTGGCGTCCAAGGCTTTGATGAAATCGTCTCGGTCCCAATCGTGCCACATGCCAGGAGGTGGGCCACCGGCGTTATTGACCAGAATGTCGGCACCCTCAGCCTGCGCCAAAAGCGCCGCGCGCCCCTCCTCTAAGGTGACATCTGCAGCAACAGTGGTAACTGCAACGCCAAATTCGGCGCGGATCGCTTCGGCAGAGGCCTTAAGCGCATCTGCACCGCGCCCATTCATTACCAAATCCACACCTGCCGCGGCCAAAGCACGGGCACACCCTAGCCCGAGCCCTTTGGACGACGCGCACACCACAGCACGTTTACCATTAATTCCTAATTCCATGTCATACCCCTGATGAATTTCCGTGCATGCCTAACACCACAAGCCAGACCGAGACCAGCAAAACACCAAATAGATGTCCTCAACCGGCCACATTTCTTGGTTACCAATAGATAAATCGCGCAAGGAGCGCTGAGTGTGAACCAACCTGACGCAGTATCACCCACGCAAAGCATCCCGGTCTTCCGGTCGGATGACTTTTGTGCCGTGAGTGGCGCGAACGAAGGGGACGGGCTGAGTTTTGCGCGGGATCTGATGCATGACGATGTTTACATGCTCAAGACCGACAGCATTTCGAAGCTGCTGGCCGTTCAGCGCAGGCAAGATGGTGTACACTTGATCGCCTGTACAACTGAAGTGGGCGCAAAAGGCGCCGAAGTGCACCTTGATTGCGCCGTGGCCATGATGGACGGCAGTTCTGCTGTCACTGAAGTGCTCGTGCTGGTGGAAATCGATGCAAAAGCGCACGCTTCCGAAGTCTATTTGTTGCCGCTTGCCCCCCTAAAACCAAAGACCGAGTACCGACTTGTTGGTATTGATGTCGAAGGGGCTGCGCGCAAGATGGCCCAAGTCGCTTGTGTTTCGTTTACACGCGGCACGCAAATCACGCTTGGGTCGGGGCAGCAGCGCGCCATTGAAGACTTACGCCAAGGCGATCCTGTCCTAACCCGCGACGACGGCGTGCAACGCATCCGCTGGATCGGTCAATCCACGCAGCGCGCTCATGGCACTTTTGCCCCAATCCGAATTGCGGCTGGCACCCTAAACAACGCCGATGATCTGGTCGTTAGCCCCGACCACCGCCTGTTTGTATATCAACGAACGGACCGCTTGGGCGCGGGCCGGTCCGAGCTTTTGGTAAAAGCACGGCATTTGGTAAATGGGACAACAGTGACTGTCCAAACCGGCGGATTTGTCGATTACTTTCAACTGCTTTTTGACAGCCATCAGATTATCTATGCCGAGGGGATCGCAGCTGAATCTATGCTGATCGATGACCGAACCGCCCCGCTGGTAGACACCGACGCCTTGAAGGACCTTGTAGCAGGCCCAAAAGTGCACCGTGAGCTGAGTGGACTAGATGTCAAAAAGGCGCTTTTGACCCGACCAAATGCAGTAGATCTGCTGCGCCAAGCTTCAAAAGGCTAAGGCGGTGCTGACTTGCACTGCGCGCCCCCCTCGCCTATAGCCCAGAGCATGCTGGATACACCCCAAAACAGACCCGAATTGCCCCCTGAGATCGCTCGTCGCAGGACATTTGCGATCATCAGTCACCCCGATGCGGGCAAGACTACATTGACCGAGAAATTCTTGCTCTTTGGCGGTGCGATCCAAATGGCGGGTCAAGTGCGCGCCAAAGGCGAAGCACGCCGCACGCGATCTGACTTTATGGCGATGGAAAAAGACCGCGGCATCTCGGTCTCGGCCTCGGCCATGTCGTTTGATTTTCGTGAATACCGGTTCAACCTCGTGGACACGCCCGGCCACTCTGATTTTTCAGAAGACACGTACCGCACACTCACTGCGGTGGACGCCGCTGTGATGGTCATTGATGGGGCCAAGGGCGTGGAAAGTCAGACGCAAAAGCTGTTTGAAGTCTGCCGCATGCGCGATTTGCCGATCCTGACCTTTTGTAACAAGATGGATCGCGAAAGCCGCGACGTCTTTGAGATCATTGACGAAATCCAAGAGAACCTCGCCATTGATGTAACCCCCGCCAGCTGGCCTATCGGGGTCGGGCGCGACTTTGTCGGATGCTACGATATGCTGCGTGACCGGTTGGAATTGATGGACCGCGCGGACCGCAACCGTGTTGCTGAATCCATTGAGATCAACGGGCTGGACGATCCAAAGCTTGCAGAATACGTCCCCGCTGATCTGCTGGACAAGTTGCGCGAAGACCTTGAAATGGCGCGCGAACTGCTGCCTCCGTTGGACATGCAAGCGATGCACGAAGGATCCCTAACCCCCATTTGGTTTGGCTCTGCGATAAATTCGTTCGGGGTCAAAGAACTGATGGAGGGCATCGCCACCTATGGCCCCGAGCCCCAGGTCCAATCGGCGGAACCCCGGCAAATCCTGCCCGAAGAACCCAAAGTCGCGGGTTTTGTGTTCAAAGTTCAGGCCAATATGGACCCAAAGCACCGCGACCGTGTGGCTTTTGTGCGGCTGGCATCCGGCCACTTTAACCGTGGTATGAAACTGACGCATGTGCGGTCCAAAAAACCCATGGCGATCACCAACCCGGTCATGTTTCTGGCATCCGACCGGGAGCTTGCTGAAGAAGCATGGGCGGGCGATATCATCGGTATCCCGAACCACGGGCAATTGCGCATCGGCGACACGCTGACCGAAGGCGAAGCTATCCGCGTGACGGGCATTCCATCTTTTGCACCAGAGCTTTTACAAGGGGTGCGCGCGGGCGATCCGCTGAAGGCCAAGCACCTAGAAAAAGCCTTGATGCAATTTGCAGAGGAAGGTGCGGCAAAGGTCTTCAAACCCTCCATCGGGTCGGGCTTTGTGGTCGGTGTGGTTGGACAATTGCAGTTCGAAGTCCTTGCCAGCCGGATCGAGCTGGAATACGGCCTGCCCGTTCGGTTTGAACAGTCCCAATTTACCTCAGCTCGCTGGGTCAATGGCGACAAACAAGCAGTTGAGAAATTCGCGGATGCCAACAAACAGCATATTGCGCATGACCATGATGGTGACATTGTCTATCTGACGCGCCTGCAATGGGACATTGACCGGGTAGACCGCGACTACCCCGACGTTAAACTGACCGCGACAAAAGAAATGATGGTCTAAGCAAAGCAGGGTTGAATGACCGAAGGCGATGAAATCCATGGAGGCGGCTTTTACAGCCTGATGCGCGTACTGGAAAAGCGCCAGCGCCCATTTGATGGCGTTGCCACGGTCATCCCGCCCCTTGGCATTGATCTGGACGGTTTGCATCGCGACATCGTCCCGGCCCCTTTAAAGGACCCATCAGACTGCCCCCGCTTTTCTGCGGAAAAAAAATGGATGCAGTTGCAAGGCCAGTTTGAGGGACAGAGCGGGCTGCACCTTGTTCATGCGATGATGATTGCAATTTCGCGCCGCGAAGAGGCCCCCGCAGCGGCGCTTGATTTGTTTTTTCGCATTTGGGCGGAAAAAGGTGCTGAGCTGGCAAAAGAACTGCCGACGCGGTGGCTGATATCTGCGGCCACGACCTTTGCAGACTGCGGCCAAAATGCGGATCAACGTGCCTTGGGCATGGGGCTTTCAACCCTGTTTGACTTGATCAAGTTGCACGACAGTGAACGGCGCATCACGGGCCAATCCGGCGACACACCTTTCAAAAGAAAGGTCAAATCAGACCGGCCGCCTTTGGCACTTAGCATGCAGCCCTATTCGCTCAAAGGCGGCGATCTGGACCGAATTATGCTCGCTCGGATGTGGCAACTTTGCGAGAAAGACGCAACCATCCGCCCGCTTGGCATGCGCATGCTGTGGATGGTGATGACGGACAGACACAGCATTTTTGCACGCGTTGAACAGTTTAAAAACAGAGACAAAAAATGAAAACCGCACAGCGGTGGGGTGTTTGCGCGACGGTGAAGGCCCCCGCAAAAGACATCCTGAAGTTTGCAGCCCACTACTTGGATGCAGGCGCGCATCGCGTCTGGATCTATCTGGATGTGCCGGAACCGGGTGCGTTTGATGCCCTCAAAGCGCATCCCAAATGCCGCGTTATCGAATGCGACGCAGTGTATTGGCGCCGTGTTTTTGGCCGACGCCCCAAAAGACATCAGGTGAGGCAAACACAAAACGCAACCCGGACCTACAGCAAAGCGGGTGAGGTGGATTGGTTGTTGCATGCTGATGTGGACGAATTTCTTGTCTCTGAGCACCGCGTGGCGGATGCTTTGTCTGGGTTGCCCTTTGATACAGTTACGGCGCGGGTCCGTCCCATGGAAGCGCTCGCCCCGGTAGGCCCGGATGAACCGCCGACTGCCTACAAGATGTTCATTCCCCCCGGCCCAGACAGGCAAAAGCGAGTACGCGATATCTATCCTCAGTTCGGTGCATTTCTAGGAGGCGGTTTTTTAAGCCATTTGGCAGGCAAAGTCTTTGTGCGCACAAACCAACCTGACATCACATTACGCATTCACAATTCAGCGCAGGGCGATCAACGCAACCCCAATCAAGTTGAAATGCCACAATTTTCGTTGGCACATTTGCATGCCGCCGATTGGGACGCATGGCGCACGCATTTCACCTACCGGCTGACGCAGGGTGCCTACCGTAGTGAACTACGTGCCACGCAACCGCGTGACCAAAGCGGTGTGACCCTGCATGAATTCTTCACCACCCTCATCGCGGAAAAAGGCGAAGCTGGACTGCGCGATTTTTTTGAGGAAGTCTGCATGGACAGCCCTGCATTGCGCGCCAAGCTTGCAGATCACGGCTTGCTGATGGAACATGACCTGCAGCTTGAGGCAAAATTAAAGCAACATTTTACTGACTTAACGCTATAATGCACAATTGTTTGACGCTGACCCAATGAGTTGTTAAGCAAGCGCAGCATATCGCGGCAGGTGCCGCCCACGGGCCATGCGGGCCGATGTGAACGCTGCCGCGGGCCAAGGATGTGTCCGCAATACACGGATACATATGACAAAATTTTCTGAGTTAAACCTCAACCCTAAAGTATTGAAGGCCATCGAAGAGGCCGGTTACGAGTCCCCCACCCCGATCCAAGAAGGCGCCATTCCACCGGCGCTAGAAGGTCGCGACGTCTTGGGCATCGCCCAGACAGGCACAGGCAAAACAGCCAGCTTTACGTTACCTCTGATCACCCAACTGGCACGCGGACGTGCACGTGCACGAATGCCGCGGAGTTTGGTGCTTTGCCCCACACGCGAATTGGCCGCACAGGTGGCAGAGAACTTCGATACCTACGCCAAATACGTCAAACTGACCAAAGCATTGTTGATCGGTGGCGTTTCCTTCAAAGAACAAGACTTGCTGATCGACAAGGGTGTCGACGTACTGATCGCGACCCCAGGCCGTCTGCTGGACCATTTTGAACGCGGCAAACTGATCTTGAATGACGTCAAAGTCATGGTTGTAGACGAAGCGGACCGGATGCTGGATATGGGTTTTATCCCCGATATCGAACGCATTTTCGGCCTGACACCGTTTACTCGCCAAACGTTGTTTTTCTCAGCCACAATGGCCCCTGAAATTGAACGTATCACAAATACGTTCTTGTCTGCGCCGGAACGCATAGAAGTAGCCCGACAAGCAACCACAAGCGAAAACATCGAACAAGGCGTGTTGATGTTCAAAGGATCGCGCAAAGACCGCGAAGGCACCGAAAAACGCAAGGTGCTGCGTGCGCTGATCGATGCCGAGGGTGACAAGTGTACCAACGCGATCATCTTCTGTAACCGCAAGATGGACGTCGATGTCGTTGCCAAATCGCTCAAGAAATATGGCTACGATTCCGCTCCTATTCATGGCGATCTGGATCAAAGTCAACGCACACGGACGCTGGACGGTTTCCGCGAAGGGTCCCTGCGCTTTTTGGTGGCCTCGGACGTGGCCGCACGCGGCCTTGATGTGCCGTCGGTCAGCCATGTGTTCAACTTTGATGTGCCCGGCCATGCCGAGGATTACGTGCACCGAATTGGCCGTACGGGCCGTGCTGGACGTGACGGCAAGGCGATTATGATCTGCGTGCCGCGCGATGAAAAAAACCTTGAAGACATCGAACGGTTGGTCCAGCGCGAAATACCACGGCTGGATAACCCAATGGGTCAACCTGCTGCCGCCGCAACCGAACACACGCCCGATACGACACCTGAAGCTGACAAGGAAGACAAACCCAAGCGCAGCAGGTCGCGCGGCCGCAAGAAAGAACAAACACCCGAGCAACCGGCCCCTGAAACTGCAGTTGAACAGCCAGAGGCCGAGCCAGCACAAGCACAAGCACAAGCACAAGCCCAAGCAGAAACCGAGCAAGACCCAAAACCACGGTCCAACAACCGTGGACGCGGTGGGCGCGGACGGTCAAACACAAATGATCGTGGCGGCAATGGCGTTGTGGGCTTGGGTGACCATACGCCCGAGTTTATCGGGCTAAGCTTTAAAGAACGCAATTCCGGTTAAATCACCTACTTCATTAAAAAAACGCCCCAGAAATTTGGGGCGTTTTTGTTTGTGCGGCGACATGCACGCGTCAGCTTAAGCGGCTGACAACCACAGTGACTTCGGGTTTTTTACCGATCTCGTCTTGCGCCGTTTGGCGTACCGCACGGCGCAGCCCTTCGTTTAGCTTGGCATCGTCGCGCAGCGTTTTTGCGCCCGCACGCCCCAGCCACTGGGACAGATCATGTTCCATCACATCTACAAGCGCTGCACGGCTTCGGCCTGTCTCCGGCAGGCCCTTGATCTCGACCCAAGGCTCACCCAAAGGTTCGTCCTCGTCATCGACGATCAGCGTCACGACAACATGACCATTCAGCGCCATACGGATACGGTCACGCACCACGCCGTCCAGCGCACCGATTTGCACGGATCCATCCAGATAAGTGCGGCCGGTTTCAATATATTCCGCAATCGTCGGCTGGTTGCCAGACAGGTCGACCATCATGCCATTCACCGCCAGCACCCCTTTCATGCCGTTTTGATCAGCAATCTTGGCGTGTTCGCGCAAGTGGCGGTGTTCGCCGTGCATCGGGATCAATACCTGAGGGTTAACAATACTGCTGAGCTTTTCCAGATCAGGCCGGTTCGCATGACCAGACACGTGGTAAAGCCCCGTGCTATCATCTACCACATCCACGCCTTGTTCGGAAAAGGCGTTGATAATGCGGATGACACCCTTTTCGTTGCCCGGAATGGTTTTTGAAGAAAACAAGAACAGGTCGCCCTCTTTCATCTCCATCCCTTGGTATTTGCCGCGCGCCAGCTGTGCGGACGCCGCACGCCGTTCACCTTGACTGCCGGTGACCAGTAACATCAAATTTGAACGGGGGATCGATTTGGCGTCCTCGGGGCTGACGACTTTGGGGAAGTCATGCAAAACGCCGGTCTCTATCGCGGCCTCGACCATGCGGCGCATCGCGCGCCCCATCAGCACGATAGACCGCCCTGCCCGTTCGCCTGCATCCGCCAGCGTCTTCACCCGCGCGACGTTCGATGCAAAGGTCGTCGCAACCACCATACCAGAGGCATTTTGCACCAGTTTGGTGATCTCTGGCCCCAGGCTGGCCTCAGACCGTCCGGGATTTGGCGAAAACACATTCGTGCTGTCGCAGATCAAGGCTTTGACACCACCCTTGCTGACCTCGGCCCAAAGGTCCGGGTCAAACGGTTCGCCCACCAGCGGCGTTTCATCCAGCTTGAAGTCGCCTGAATGGATCAAGCGACCGTCCGGTGTGTCGATGATCATCGAAGAGCTTTCGGGGATCGAATGCGACATCGGCAAGAACCCGACCTTGAAGGGGCCAGCGGTGACAGTTTCAGGCCATGCCGACACAACCTGTACGGCGTCTTCGGGATGGCCGTGTTCGTCCATCTTGCGCCGTGCGATATTCGCGGTAAAGGCGCGGGCATAGATTGGCGCGCGAAGCTGGTCATAAGTATGGGCCACAGCACCAATGTGGTCTTCGTGGGCGTGAGTGATAAACACCGCCTCGATTTGGTCGCGGCGTTCGATCAGCCATGCGATATCGGGCAGGATCAGATCAACCCCGGGGCTCCCATCCATATCCGGAAAGGCCACTCCTAGGTCCACGACAATCAGCCGCTCCTGACCGGGTTTGCCATAGCCATAGACATAGGCATTCATACCAATTTCACCCGCCCCTCCGAGGGGCAGATAGATTAAACGTTCATTGCTCATATGATTAAGCGTTATCCTTGTTATATTTATGGATGACGGTCAGACCGTGCATCGTCAAATCATCTCGAAAAGCGTCAAAAAGCTCTTCTGACTGCTGGAAAAGCGGGGCCAGCCCCCCGGTTGAAATCACGCGCATGTCGCGGGCGCGCTCCGCTTTAATTCGGGCGCATATCTCACGGACGAGGCCGATGTAACCCCAAAAGACACCTGATTGCATACAGGTCACAGTGTTGGTTCCAACAACAGATTGCGGTTTGGAGATATCAACATGCGGCAGGGCAGCCGCTGCTTGGTGTAATGCTTGCAAGCTAAGGTTGACGCCGGGCGCGATCACGCCGCCCACATAAGCGCCATCTGTATCGACCACGTCAAAGGTCGTAGCTGTGCCAAAATCAACCATGATCAGATCACCACCGTATAGATCATGGCCTGCCACAGTGTTTACCAACCGGTCGGGGCCCACTTGCGTGCCCTCATCGACGCGCACATCGACGGGCAGCAAGCATTCTGGTTTGCCCACCACAATGGGCCGCGTGTCAAAATACCGGTCTGCAAAGACACGCAAGTTGAACACGACCCTTGGCACCGTCGACGAGATAATCACATCTGTGATCTCAACGTCCAACTTCTGCCAATGCATCAACGTGCTGAGCCAGACGTAATATTGATCTGCCGTGCGCTGCCATTCGGTTGCGGTGCGCCATGTGGCCAAAAACCTTTCACCGTCCCAAATGGAAAAAACAGTGTTGGTATTTCCGCAGTCAATTGCCAGCAACATATCCGGCCTCCTTGGTCTTAAAAATAGACATCTGCCGCAGCAATGCGGGTCACCCCATGTGCGCCGCGTAGCACAAGGTGGCCATGTGCGTCCACGTCTTCGAATGTGCCAATTAGTGTGTCACGCGCGGTGCGGGCGGTGATGACTTCGCCCAGACGGGCGGCATGCGCCATCCAACCGCGGCGAATGGGGTCAAATCCGTGGTCTTGGAATTGCTGTTCCAGCGTTGCAAATTGTGCAGCCAGCACATCAAGGAACGCCTCAGGTGTGATATGGACTGACGTCTCGCCCACGACAGACACTGGACGCACCGCACCTTCTTCGACGTCATCCTTGTTCGGCGCGCGGGCTAGATTGACGCCAATGCCGATGGTTAGCATGTCAACGCGCCCCGCTTGCCCGGCACTTTCCAGCAAAATCCCCGCAACCTTGCCGCCGTTCAACAACACATCATTTGGCCACTTCAGTGCAAAAGCCGTTTCACGCCCGGTCACTTCGACAAAAGAGCGATACAGCGCGAGCGACATGACAAAGGACCGGAGTGCCGCTTGGGACGGGTTTGCTGAGGGTTGCAAAACAAGGGTTGCCGCAAAATTTCCCGGCGGCATTGCCCAAGGGCGTCCACGCCTGCCACGCGCGGCAGTCTGAGAATGCGCCAGCAACCAGAAAGGTGCAGGATGATCTGCAGCGGCTCGAACGGCCTCGTCCAGAGTTGATCCGACCTCGGCCAGAACAATTCGCCCGTATCCATCCGGCCATGCGGTCACGATATTGCCGTTCCTGGCCGAAACGCAGGTTTAATTGACAAGCGTTGCCGCCGCAGCCGCTGCGGCTGCCTCGACGCCGAACATATTCACGATCCCAAGGATCATGACCGCTGCAGATGCCATCAAGAAACCCCACAGCACGGTCGACCCACCTTTGTCCAAACCCTCTTTAGTTTCGTCACCAAAGTACATGAAAAAGACAATACGCAGGTAGTAATAGGCCCCAATCACCGACGCGATAACACCGGCAATGGCAAGCCATGCAAGGTCAGCTTCATACGCGGCGCGCAACACGTAAAACTTACCGAAGAAGCCCAACATCGGTGGCACACCCGCCAATGAGAACAGCAAGATCAGCATGGCCAGCGCCTTGCCCGGTTCTTTCTTGGCGTACATGTTCAAGGCCGAAATATCAGTGACCGGCTGACCATCGCGTTCCATCATCAGGATGAACGCAAATGTGCCCACGTTCATCGTCACATAGATCGCCATGTAGATCAGCATCGCCTGCACACCCAGCACGGTGCCTGCCGCCAACCCCATCAACGCATAGCCCATATGGGCAATCGATGAAAACGCCATCAGGCGTTTGATGTTTGTCTGACCGATTGCCGCGACAGCACCCAGGAACATGGAGGCCACAGACAAAAGCGCCACGATCTGGCTCCAATCGCTGACGGCATTGCCAAAGGCGTCATGCAGCACGCGCGCAAAGAGCCCCATCGCTGCCACTTTGGGGGCAGTTGCGAAAAAGGCTGTGACCGGTGTGGGCGCGCCTTCGTAGACATCGGGCGTCCACATATGGAAAGGCACAGCAGATACTTTGAACGCCATACCCGCAATGAGGAACACAAGGCCAAACAACAGACCCAGCGATACATCGCCATGTTGTGCGGTTTCAATGATGCCTGAAAACAGTGTGGTGCCCGCATATCCGTAAACCAAAGACGCGCCATACAACAGCAGACCAGACGACAGCGCGCCCAGCACGAAATACTTCAAGCCAGCCTCGGTGGATTTGATGCTATCGCGGCGCAAGGAGGCCACCACATAAAGCGCCAGCGATTGCAGTTCCAAGCCCATGTACAGTGTCATCAAATCGCCTGCCGACACCATGACCATCATGCCCACAGCCGACAAAGCAACAAGCAAAGGGTATTCAAACCGCAGCAGATCGCGTTGCTTCATGTAGTTTTCAGACATAACCAGAACGGCTGCGGCGGAAAACAGGATCGTAACTTTGGCAAAGCGGGCAAAGGCGTCTTCGACCAACATACCGCCAAAGGCTACGTTGGTCCCTTCACCGTTGACGGCAATCCATATCCCAAGGGCGACCATCAAGCCCGCCGTGATCCAAACGATCAACGAGGCCATCGCGTCTTTGGTCGTGTAGACCGCGATAAGCAGCATGACCATCGCATAAACGGACAATACGATTTCGGGAATGATGAGGTTCAGATCGGCGGCAATCATTCGTTCCGTCCTTTAATTTGACGCAAGTTGGCTGGCGGCTTCGGCCGCTGCCTGTGCAGTATCGACTTGGCTGACGAGTGCCGCCACAGAAGGCCCGGTGATATCCAGAACCAACGCTGGATAGACCCCAAGCAGAAGGGTCATCGCCACAAGTGGCGCAAAAATCCAGCGTTCCCGTGGGGTCATATCGGTGATGGATTTGAGGCTTTCCTTGATCAGGTCGCCCATGACAACCCGGCGGTAAAGCCAAAGCGCATAGGCAGCTGACAAGATCACTCCAGTGGTTGCCACTGCCGCCACCCATGTGTTGACTTGGAACACCGCCATCAACGTCAGAAATTCACCCACAAACCCCGATGTGCCCGGCAGACCGACATTGGCCATCGTGAACAGCATGAAGATCAGCGCATAGGCCGGCATCCGGTTCACCAAACCACCATAGGCATCAATATCGCGGGTGTGCATCCGGTCATAGATCACGCCGACGCACAAAAACAGCGCGCCCGAGATAAATCCGTGGCTGATCATCTGGAAAATCGCGCCATCCACACCTTGTTGGTTGGCCGCAAAAATCCCCATTGTAACAAAGCCCATATGCGCAACAGATGAATAGGCAATGAGCTTTTTCATGTCTTCCTGCACCAGCGCCACAAGCGAGGTGTAGACAATGGCAATGGCCGACATCCACAAGATCATTGGCGCCCAGATGTCCGCTGCGACCGGGAACATTGGCAATGAGAAGCGGATAAATCCATAACCACCCAATTTCAGAAGGATCGCGGCCAGCACAACCGACCCCGCTGTGGGGGCCTGGACGTGCGCATCTGGTAGCCAAGTGTGCACAGGCCACATCGGCATTTTGACCGCAAAGCTTGCAAAAAACGCAAGAAATAGCAGCGTCTGCATACCGCCCACGATCTGAATACCCAAGATCGAGAAGGTCTCAAACGCGAACTCATGGTTCAGCATCCCTTCGATATCGGTGGAGCCGAAATCAGCAAACATGCCGACCATCGCCACCAGCATCAGTACAGACCCAAGGAAGGTATACAGGAAAAACTTAAAGCTCGCGTAGATGCGGTTCGCACCGCCCCAGATCCCAATGATCAGGAACATCGGGATCAGACCAGCTTCGAAGAACAGGTAGAACAGCACCAGATCAAGCGCCATAAACACGCCCAGCATCAACGTCTCAAGCAGCAGGAAGGCGATCATGTATTCCTTGACGCGCGTTTCAACCTGCCAGGATGCAGCAATCACCAACGGCATCATGAAAGTTGTCAGCATCACGAACAGCACAGAGATGCCATCGACACCCATTTTGTACTGTAGGCCCATCAGCCATTCACGCTCTTCCACGAACTGAAAGCCCGTGTCCTGCGGGTCAAACCCGGCAAGAATAAACAAAGACACAAGGAAGGTGGCTGACGTGGCAAACATCGCCACCCATTTGGCGTTGCGGTTTGCCGCCTCATCGTCCCCGCGCAGAAAAACCGCGAGGATTAGCGCTGCAAGTGCAGGGATAAAGGTGACAATCGACAGAAGGTTGTCCATTAGTTTGCCCCCCCGGAAAGCGTCATCCATGTCACAAGCACGGCGATGCCGATGACCATGGCGAAGGCATAGGTAAATATATAGCCGGACTGCGCGCGCCCTGCGAGGCGAGTGAAGAAGGGGATTATTCCCATCGCCACGCCGTTCAGGCTACCGTCAATCACGTCGCCATCCCCCCGTTTCCAAAAGAAGCTGCCGATCCACTTTGCGGGGCCCACAAAGACCACGTTGTAGAGCTCATCAAAGTACCACTTGTTCTTAAGGAACAGATACAGCGGTCGTTGGTTTTCGGCCAAACGCCCCGGCAGAGACGGGTTCACAATGTACATCAGGTAAGACAACAGAAAGCCGCCAACCATTGCAATGAAGGGCGACAGCTTCACCCATGTTGGGACATAGTGCGCCTCATGCAGTACCGTGTTTTCGGGCGCGATATAGATGCCTGCCTCGCCCGGTGCGCTTTCCATCACGTATTTCAGTTCGGAAGCCTTGGGGCTGCGTTCTGCCACGGCTTTTTTCAATTCGTCTGCGGGGGCAGAATATTCACCACCGAAGAACTTTATCACCTCGTTGGTCTTCCCAAAGAAGCTGCTGTACCAGATCGCCCCCGCAAGAACGGAGCCAAGCGCCAGAACGCCCAGCGGGATAAGCATGACCATTGGGCTTTCATGTGCGTGCTCGTGGGTGTGCTTATCGCCCCGCGGCGTGCCGTAGAACGTCAGGAACATCAACCGCCAGCTATAAAAAGACGTCATCGCAGCTGCAGCCACGAGCAGCCAGAAACCATAGCCCGAACCTGCTGCATAAGCGCTTTCGATCACCGCATCCTTGGAGGCAAAACCGGCGAAACCGATCCAGCCGGACAGCGGAATACCCACGCCAGTGATAGCCAACGTGCCGATCATCATGGCCCCAAAGGTATAGGGGATCTTTTTGCGCAAACCGCCGTAGTTCATCATGTCCTGCTCGTGGTGCATCGCATGGATGACGGACCCCGCGCCCAGAAACAGCATCGCCTTAAAGAAAGCGTGCGTGAACAGGTGGAACATCGCAACCGAGTACGCTCCAACCCCAGCAGCGACGAACATATAGCCCAGCTGCGAACAGGTCGAATAGGCGATCACGCGTTTGATGTCAGTCTGCACAAGGCCAACCGTCGCCGCGAAAAACGCGGTTGTGGCGCCCAGCACGGTGACGAACATCATTGCCTCGGGGGCGAATTCCATGATCGGCGACATACGGCAAACGAGGAACACGCCAGCAGTAACCATGGTCGCGGCATGGATCAGCGCCGACACCGGTGTTGGGCCTTCCATCGCGTCCGGCAACCACGTGTGCAACAACAACTGGGCCGATTTACCCATCGCACCGATGAACAACAGCATCGCCACCAGATTGGCGGCGTTCCAATCGGCCCACAGGAAGCTGATTTGCGTCTCGGCCAGTTCGGGTGC
Organism: Roseobacter sp.; assembly: GCA_045104955.1. Classification (GTDB taxonomy): domain Bacteria; phylum Pseudomonadota; class Alphaproteobacteria; order Rhodobacterales; family Rhodobacteraceae; genus Roseobacter. The sequence continues at coordinate 66,769 of JBGCDB010000001.1, read as the reverse complement.
AGCGGCAAAGACGTCGTCAAAGTTGATGCTGTCGGTCAGGAAAAACAGCGCAAAGATACCCAGAGCAAAACCAAAATCACCAACCCGGTTGACCACAAAGGCTTTGATCGCGGCGGCATTGGCTGTGGGCTTGCGGTAGTAAAAGCCGATCAGCAGATAGGACGCGACACCCACACCTTCCCAGCCAAAGAACATCTGCACAAGGTTGTCCGCTGTGACCAGCATCAACATCGCAAAGGTAAAGAAGCTGAGGTAAGCAAAAAAGCGCGGCTTGTAGCTTTCGCCCTCTTTCCACTGTGGGTCGTGATCCATGTAGCCAAAAGAATAAAGGTGCACGAGGCTGGAAACCGTGGTGATCACAATCAGCATGATCGCCGTCAGACGGTCCAACCTGATCGACCAATCGGTGCTCAGCGTGCCGCTTTCAATAAAGCGCAGGATCTGAATCTGCTCGGTCGTGCCGTCAAAGCTGAGAAAGACAACCCAGGACAAAAGCGCAGATAAAAACAGCAAGCCCGTGGCCAGCCAACACGCGGCCGTTTCGCCGATGACCTTCCAGCCGAACCCACAAAGAAGTGCGCCAACAAGCGGGGCAAAAAGGATGATGGTTTCCATGTTCTTAGCCCTTCATCACGTTGACGTCTTCCACGGCGATCGTGCCGCGGTTCCGGAAGAAACAGACCAGAATAGCCAGACCAATCGCCGCTTCGGCAGCGGCAACCGTCAGCACAAATAGTGTGAACACCTGCCCCACAAGATCCCCAAGGAAACTTGAAAACGCGACCAGATTGATATTCACCGCCAGCAGCATCAATTCGATGCTCATCAACAAAATGATGATGTTCTTACGGTTAAGAAACAGCCCGAAGATGCCAATAACGAACAGCGTCGCCGCCACCGTTAGGTAATGTTCAAGTCCGATCATCGTACTTCCTTTCGAGGCGCCTCGTCCCCGCTTTTAGTTCCCTTATCAGCTAAGGCTTCCGCCCCAACCTGCCCTGGCACGGGCATACATATTCCTACAGACCTTCCAGCCTGAATTCTTCTTTATCGCCGCGCAGTTCTGGATAGAAAGCCGCACAAGCGCATGTCTCACGCGTCTCAATACCGACGACAACGTCGCGCGAAAATTCACCCAAATCCGCCGCCATTCGTTCTAGCGTGGCAAAGACGCGCGCGCCTTTTTCGTGTAAAGCGATCGCCTCCAATGCTTTGTCCGTTTTGTCAAAGGGCAGCCGCGCGTTCATGTTCTCTTCGGCCACGCGCGCTTTGAGTGCTGTACCCGGTGCGCAATCCATGATTGTCACGTCCGTGGATGTCCCTTCCTGAGACCACCAGTCGCGCCACATCACACGGCCCTGCCCTAAGTCGACGTGGTCTGCCTGACCGCCGTGGCTGATGTGCGTTGTCCGCGCGCATTGCTCAGGGACCAGCGCATGTGCTGCACTGGCCGATACGAGAGCAATAAGAGCGAACAAGTTGCGCATTACAGACCCTGCCCCGATTTCACGTCCTTAAGTTCCATTGCCTTGGCCGGGTCGCGCATCATCTGAGCAACGACGTCTTGGCGTTTCACGTCTGAACGGTGGCGCAAGGTCAGAACAATCGCCCCAATCATCGCAACCAGCAAGATCAACCCGCTAAGCTGGAAGAGCAGAAAATACTGGTCATAGAGGATCAGCCCCAAGGCTTCGGTGTTGTGACGGTCCACGGGGATCACTTGTGCGCGCATGCCTTCTGCTGCCGCGTTGCTTTCCCATGCGCCAAAAGCCATGACGAACTGCATCAGGATCACCACGCCAATCAGCAGCGCAAGAGGCATGTATTTAGCCATCTCCGCTTTGAGTTCGGCAAAATCAACATCCAGCATCATCACCACGAAAAGAAACAAAACAGCGACCGCGCCCACGTAAACAATAATGAGCAACATCGCCACGAATTCAGCACCCAGCAGAACAAAAAGCCCCGCCGCCGACAGAAACGCGAGGATCAGCCAAAGCACCGAATGCACCGGGTTGCGGCTAATGACGGTAAAAAGCCCGCCCGCAATCACGCTGATGGCAAAAAGGTAAAAGGCAAAAACGGTCATTCTTCGTCCTTTTCTTCGTCCAGAACCTGCTGCGCCAATTCCAGCGCGCGGGTCATCGCAGGTAAACCGGCAAACATCGACATCTGCCCGATCGTCTCAACGATATGTTGTTGTGTGGCGCCCGCCTCGACCGCGTGGCGCACCGCTTGACGAAAGCCCATGTCGTTCTGCGCACCTTGCATGGTCATCCCCGCAAGGGTCAGCAGCATACGGGTCCGCGCATCAAGCCCGCCTTCGTTCAGCGTATTGCCGAACATCATTTCCATCATGTCTTTGGGCATCGTGCCCATCATTTTCTCAAAGCCCTTGGGCGTGAATGCTTCCATCGCAGGCCATGTTTTGGCCATTTCCTGCGCCTGAGACATCATCGCGGCAAAGGGGTTCGCGCCATCGAATGGGTTGTTGTTGTCGGTCATCTGTAGGGCGCATCCATCTCAAGGTTACGGGCGATTTCGGCTTCCCATCGTTCGCCATTCGCCAAAAGCTTGTCCTTGTCGTAGTACAACTCTTCGCGGGTCTCAGTAGAGAACTCAAAATTTGGGCCTTCGACGATCGCATCGACGGGGCAAGCTTCTTGGCAAAAACCGCAGTAGATGCATTTGGTCATATCGATGTCATAGCGCGTCGTACGGCGTGACCCGTCATCGCGCGGTTCGGCATCAATCGTAATCGCCTGTGCAGGGCAGATCGCCTCGCATAGCTTGCACGCAATACAGCGTTCTTCGCCGTTTGGATAGCGACGCAGCGCGTGTTCACCACGGAACCGTGGGCTAAGCGGCCCTTTTTCATGCGGATAGTTCAGGGTCGCTTTTGGGGCAAAGAAGTACTTGAGCCCCAGCTTCATACCGACCCAAAAGTCCTGCAAAAGGAAGTATTTCGCAGCGCGTGTGTAATCGATCTGTGTCATATCAGCCTCCCATACCCCAGCGGGCATATGCCCCCCAGAACCATTCGAATTTCGCGGCAAAGGCTACAAAAACAACCCAGACAAGGCTGAACGGCAGGAAAACTTTCCAGCCCAAACGCATCAGTTGGTCGTAGCGGTAGCGCGGTGTAATTGCTTTCACCATCGCGAAGATAAAGAAGAAAAACGCCATCTTCGCCACCATCCACAGCGCCCCATCCGGGATGCCAGGAATGGGCGACAACCAGCCGCCAAAGAATAGCAGCGATGTCAGCGCGCACATCAGGAAGATGGCAATGTACTCACCAGCCATAAACAGCAAAAACGGCGTGGATGAGTATTCAACCTGATAGCCCGCAACCAATTCAGATTCCGCCTCGGGAAGGTCGAACGGGGGACGGTTCGTTTCAGCCAAACAACTGATGAAGAACAGGAACACCATCGGAAAGTGCGGTAGCCAGTACCAGCCAAAGAAGTGCAGATCAGTGTCTTGGGCAGCGACGATCCCGCCAAAGTTCATCGAGCCGGTTGAAATAATCACGCCAATGATGATCAGCCCCAACGACACCTCATAAGAGATCATTTGCGCGGCAGAGCGCAGCGACCCCAAGAATGGGTATTTGGAGTTTGACGCCCATCCGCCCATAATTACGCCGTAAACCTCAAGCGACGAAACGGCAAAAACGAACAAAATAGCGACGTTGATATCGCTTAGCACCCATGTTTCGTTGAACGGGATCACAGCCCAAGCGATCAGCGCCAAAACGAAAGACGTCATTGGGGCCAGCATAAAGACGGTTTTATCCGCACCTGCGGGCACCACGACTTCTTTGACGACGTATTTCAGCGCGTCAGCCACCGTTTGCAGCAGGCCAAAAGTACCCACCACGTTGGGCCCGCGCCGCATCTGAACCGCAGCCCAGATTTTGCGGTCGCCGTAAACCAAGAACAGCAACGACACCATAACAAAGCCAATGACCGCAAGCACTTGGGCCAAGATGATCACGGCAACGCCGCCGGGAGTGGTTAAGAAATCAGCCATAGGTCCTCACACCGTCGGTATTCCACTATTCTGACAGTCTGCCACGACGACTTCGGCGTCGATTTTAGCAAGCCCATCAGGCAGGGTTGGCGAGACTGTGTAAACAGCATCTGCTGACCACACGCCACCCTCTTTGTATACATTTGTGCGCAAATGCCGCGCAAATCCGTATCCTCGGATCAGCGTATACTGCGCTGCGGCACATTCGGCATAGCGTCGCACGTCTGCCTCGGACAATGCTTTGGTCATTGCCACATTAAATTGCACCAAATCCCCGTCCAGCAATACGGTCTCAATCCCAAGGTATTCGGGAATCAGATCCTCTGCCATTGGCACCGGAGCCGCGCAGGCCGCAAGAGCCAAAGGAGATATGAGCGCAAAGCGGTTCATTCTGCTGCTAGCGCCTCTTGGCGGCGGGCTTTGGCATTGGCAGAAAGCTCCGCCATCAACTCAGACGCCCGCGCGATGGGGTTGGTCAGGTAGAAATCTGTAACCGCCTGTTGGAAGGTTGCATCGCCCAATTTTCCTTGTGCCATGGGCCGCCAGTCATTTTCTGGGACCACATCGATTTTGCCCAGATGCGGCACCTCTTTGATTAGCGCTTGACGCAATTGGCCGATACTGTCGAAGGGCAATCCGAACCCACCGGGGATAGGAATTGAGTCTTCACCAGAAAGCGCCCGCAGAATAGCCCAGTTTTCCTTGGCCTCACCGGGGGCAAAGCCCGCGCGCAACGCCAGCTGCGGCCGCCCTTCGGTGTTCACGAAAAGGCCCGGCTCTTCTGTATATGCGGCACCTGGCAGGATAATATCCGCACGATGCGCGCCCCGATCACCATGGCTGCCTTGGTAGATGACAAAGGGACCATCTTTGATTTCAATCTCGTCCGCACCGAGGTTATAGATCACCTCAGCCTCAGCCACGGCATCAACGCCGCCGTCATTTACCGCACCAATATCCATAGCACCCACACGACCTGCCGCAGTGTGCAAAACCATTAACTTCGCGTTGGCCGCTTCTGCCAGCTGCATTGCAGTCGCCAGTACAGCCGCACCGTCAGCTTCGCGCAGCGCGCCCATGCCAACGATGATGACGCCGGGCTCGTCATGTTTGTCAGAGTGATCCATATCCAAGAGCTTTTGCAAAGCCGCGCGGTCCGTACCCAGATGGACATGTTCGTAGGTCAGATCAGCTGCTTGCCCGACAAGCGCAATGGTCGCTCCTTTGGTCCAAGCCTTACGCAACCGCGCATTCAAAACGGGCGCTTCCACTGCAGGGTTGCTGCCGATGATCAGGACCCGTTTTGCAGTATCGAGATCTTCGATCGTGGCCGTGCCGACATAGGCAGATCGGTTATCAGCAGGCAGTTTCGCCCCATCAGTGCGGCATTCAACAACGCCACCCTGCGCATCGATCAACTGCTTGAGCGCATATGCAGCTTCAACCGAAACCAAATCACCGATCAGGCCGGCAACTTTTTTGCCGCTCATCGCAGCAGCCGCTGCCGATAATGCTTCGGGCCAAGTGGCCGCGCGCAATTTGCCGTTTTCGCGGATATAGGGGCGGTCCAGACGCTGACGGCGCAGCCCATCCCAGACAAACCGCGTTTTATCAGAAATCCATTCTTCGTTCACGCCATCATGATTACGCGGCAAGAACCGCATGACTTCGCGGCCTTTGGTGTCCACGCGGATGTTGGACCCCAGCGCATCCATCACATCGATGCTTTCGGTCTTTGTCAGCTCCCAAGGGCGGGCTGTAAAGGCATAAGGTTTCGACACCAACGCCCCAACGGGGCAAAGGTCGATGATGTTACCTTGCATATTACTGTCGAGCGTTTGCCCCAGATAGCTCGTAATTTCAGCGTCTTCACCACGACCGGTCTGGCCCATCTGGTGGATGCCTGCGACCTCGGTGGTAAAACGCACGCACCGTGTGCAAGAAATACACCGCGTCATGTGGGTTTCGACCAGCGGACCCAGATCAAGATCTTCGGTCGCACGTTTCGGTTCGCGGTAGCGGCTGAAATCTACGCCATAGGCCATGGCTTGGTCTTGCAGATCGCATTCGCCCCCCTGATCACATATCGGGCAATCGAGCGGGTGGTTGATCAGCAAAAACTCCATCACGCCTTCGCGTGCTTTTTTGACCATCGGGGAATTCGTTTTCACCACAGGCGGCTGGCCTTCGGGACCCGGGCGCAAGTCACGCACCTGCATCGCGCAAGACGCAGCAGGCTTGGGCGGCCCGCCCACGACTTCGACCAGACACATGCGGCAGTTGCCTGCAATCGTCAGACGCTCGTGATAGCAAAAACGCGGGATTTCAATACCCGCTTCCTCACAGGCCTGAATGAGCGTCATTGCCCCATCCACTTCGACCTCTGTGCCGTCGATCACAACCTTTTTAAGATCGCTCATATCAATCGCCTTTTTCTCTCATCCGGGGCCTAGAGCCCCCATGTCTTAGTTCCGTAGGCGCAAAAGCGCGCCAATGTTTGTTTCTTGCGCGATCTCAGCACGACCAAGTGCGCAGTATCCCGTTTCGTTCTGACCGTATCCGCGGTCGGTCATATAAACTTTGGCGCGCGCGCGCAGACGGTTCTTTTCTGCGTCCGATTCCAGATGCCGGGTCACTTCTGCTTCGGAGTACCCCAGCGCGCGCGCCTCTTTTTCCAAAGTGCGCAGGTAGTTGATTGCGCGGAAAAACCGCGCCGAAATGACAGGGCAGCGCTTGCGGATTTGATCCGCTAAACCGACCACAAAAAGCCCGTTGTCGATTTGCGGAACATCCCGCAATGACACTTGCTGTGCGCCTGCAGCCCCCATCAGTCCTACGCTGAAAACAACAGCCGCCATCACTCGCCACATCCTGTTTCTCCCATACCGAACAGATCAGCACGAGACATGGGCGCACGACCATCGGTTATGCAATAACGGGTCCCTAAGAGCGGCCAATATGCGCAGCGCATCATCATTCCCGGCATTGTCCTTCGAATGTCAGCGTATCACCCGAGATTGGCAGCTCTTCGTCGGGGCTGTCAGGGCCTACCGCCCAGATAATATCGGACCGACCATAGCGGTTGACGCAATAGACGGTTGCCTCGTAGCGTGCAGCTTCGCGCGCGCCTTCAAGGGAGGCTTGCACCGGACGAGCAGTCACAACAAAGTTTTGGCGGCTGCCCCGTTCCGTTTTGATCTTGGTTCGAAAGAATTCACCATCAAACAAGATATCATCCGCATCAGGGCCACAGGCCGTCAACACGGTCGCAAGGATCACAAAAGCAGCGCTGAGGCGTTTCATATTATTCCGCTGCAACCGGCGTGCACCGGCTGTCCTTCCATTGGGTGGCTTCTTTTAGATAGGACCAGCCAAAAGCATGATCGCTGTCGCCGTTTTGTTTAAGATGTTCAAGCCGTTCAAGCGCCTCGTCTAGTGTCGGTTGGTGTCCTTCTGGCACCCACCACATAACGAAATGCATTTCACCAAGTACTTCGAACCATTCTTGGCGACGCTCGTAGAACTGTTTGTGGATCGTGCCCCAGACGAACGTCTCCAGCTGCTCAACCGTTTCCCAGACCGTCAGGTTTGACACATACTGTGGATCGCCTTCGATTTTGGCCTCGGTGTTGCCGGTGCCAGGTTCGCCCGACCCTTCCATCATCCACACGAAACCCGGCATGCGCTTGCCCATCCCGTTGATGCGGTCAAGGTTCGCCATGAACTCCGCCACGCGTGGGTCATCCACGGGTGCTGCAAGACGGCCGACATTGAGTTCCGCAAGATACATCAAGCGTACCTCGCGGCTGTTTCCCAGTTGAACGCAAACTCTCCGGGCCCGTTTGCACGTAAGTGCTCAAGCCGTTCGTAGGCTTCGTCCATGGTTGGCCTAGCATCCCGCGAGACGTTCCAAAGAACCATCATCGGTTTGTCTGACTGAAAAAACCAGTTGGCTCTGTTATTCAAAAACTTGCCGTGCATCGTTTTATACACAAAATGCCTGAGCTTTTCGACGGTCTCCCAGACGGAAAGCGTCCGTGCAGCCGGACCAACAGGCGCGGGCGAAATACTCTCATAGTCGCTAAATCGCCAAATAAAGCCGTCACTGCGCTCGGCAATTCCGTAGATGGTATCTATCCCATCTACAAAACCTTGAACCTCCGGTTCGCCATGGGCGGCTCTTAGTAGCCCGTAGGTATGGATGGCGATGCTCATTCCGCCGCCACCGCTGACACGCGGCCTGTGCGTTTGTGCTTGATCCGGTCTTCGATCTCATCACGGAAGTGGCGGATCAGTCCTTGGATCGGCCACGCAGCCGCATCCCCCAACGCGCAAATCGTGTGGCCTTCGACCTGTTTGGTCACATCAAGCAGCATATCGATCTCTTCAGGCTCTGCCTCGCCTGTGACCAGACGGTCCATCACGCGCATCATCCAACCGGTGCCTTCGCGACACGGTGTACATTGGCCGCAACTTTCGTGTTTGTAGAACTTTGACAGCCGCCAGATCGCCTTGATCACATCGGTGGAGTTATCCATCACGATCGCCGCTGCCGTGCCCAGACCCGAGCGTTGTTCGCGCAGGTAATCAAAGTCCATGATCGCGTCTTTCATCTCCTTACCGGGGATCATCGGCACAGACGACCCGCCGGGGATCACCGCTTTTAGATTATCCCAGCCGCCGCGAATGCCACCGCAATGGGTCTCGATCAATTCCTCAAAAGTGATCGACATCGCCTCTTCCACCACGCAGGGGTTGTTGACGTGCCCCGAAATCGCAAACAGCTTTGTGCCTGCGTTGTTTGGACGCCCAAAACCCGAGAACCATTCAGGCCCGCGCCGCAGGATCGTCGGTACAACGGCAATGGATTCCACGTTATTCACCGTAGTCGGGCAGCCGTACAGGCCCGCACCCGCCGGAAAGGGGGGCTTCATCCGCGGCATGCCCTTTTTGCCCTCAAGGCTTTCTAGCAAGGCGGTTTCTTCACCGCAGATATATGCGCCCGCGCCGTGGTGCAGATAGATATCGAAATCCCACCCGGAACCAGCTGCATTCTTACCCACGAGCCCTGCGTCATACGCTTCGTCTATGGCAGCCTGCAGCGCCTCTTTCTCGCGGATGTATTCGCCGCGGATGTAGATATAGCAGGCATGCGCATTCATCGCGAAGCTGGCAATCAAGCACCCCTCCACCAACGTATGCGGGTCGTGACGCATAATCTCTCGGTCTTTGCAGGTACCCGGTTCGGATTCGTCTGCGTTGACCACCAGATAAGCAGGACGCCCGTCGCTTTCTTTTGGCATGAACGACCACTTGAGGCCCGTGGGGAAACCCGCACCACCACGACCCCGCAAACCCGACGCTTTCATCTGGTCCACGATCCAATCGCGTCCCTTTTTGATAATGCCAGCTGTCCCGTCCCAATGGCCCCGCGCCTGTGCGCCCTTCAGCGAACGGTCATGCATGCCGTAGATATTGGTAAAGATGCGATCTTTGTCCTGAAGCATACCGCTTCCCCTTTTACCTGTCTTCGCGCGCGGCTTTGCGCGCACGTTTCAATTGCATCGAGAGTATAAACGACCAAAGGAGCGCTGCGAGCGCGAACAGATCAATCAGCAGCGATTGCCGCGTTGTGATGCCCAATTTTGGGGCCAGCCACAAAGACAGCACCCAAAGCACCATGGTCCCCACAATAACGAGGCTTACCATCCGTCCTTTTGCTGCCAAGGCACGTTCCCGTTCCAAGGCTGCTTGATCTTGCGCACTCATGAAGCCTCCTAGCTTCGTCTAAAGGGTTAGCCCTTGCCTTTGGCCAATTCCTTGGCCTGACCAACCCAATCGTCTCGTTCAATACGTCCTTTAAATCGCAAGCGTTCGTCGACCCAAGCGATGTCTTTCTTTTTGAACTTTGCCACCTGCGAGAAATGCCAGATGCCCAGTTCGTTCAGCGTTGTTTCCAGCTTTGGACCCACGCCGGTGATCTTTTTCAAGTCGTCTGCCTGTCCGCCTTCGGGCGCGTCCATCATCATCGTAGGCCGATCATCTGACGCGGGCGAAGGTGCCGCAGCGGCAGCAGGTTTTTTCGCAGGCGCCTTCTTTGCTGGTGCTTTTTTGGCCGGTGCGGCAGCCTTTGCCGTCGGTGCAGCAGCAGCGGTTGGCGCCGCTGCCTTTGGTGCAGCCGCTTTCGGCGGTGCTGCCTTCGGAGCCGTGCCTTTGGGTGCTTTGGCAGTTGGTGGGGGCGCCGACGGTACAGGCGGCGTTTTCAGTTCACGTTCATTCGGCGCGGGCATAGGTAACATCATCACCCACATCAGAATGCAGCCGACCACGACAATAACCAAAAAGCCGATGAAAGCCGCTTGCAAAAATCCCCATCCGCCCAAGAACCACAGCATGGTTCCTGCAATCGTGCCGATGGCAAACGCTGCCAACCAGCTGCCAACAGCTGCTTCAATCTTGGAATTTGTGTTGCTCATGAAGGACTTCCTTTTCGGTTATTTACGAACTCATTCTTTATAAATACCGTCTTTTGACGCCCGTTGGGAAAATTCTGTGCTTTCGCCCGCGGCAAGCGCTTTGGCTTGAGGCACCCAATCGTCCCGGCTTACCCGACCTTTGAAGCCCACAAGGTTCTGATCCGCCCAAGCGACTTCTTTATCGGTCCAACTTGCAATCTGGTCATAGTGGAAAATGCCGATGCCGTTCAACACAGCTTCAAGCTTGGGCCCAACGCCTTTGATCAGTTTGAGATCATCGGCTGAGCCATCCCGCGGCCCTTTCAACGTATCGGGTTTCGCCCCTGCCGGTACCGCGTCCGGCTCTGACTTTACCTTTGCGGGTGCAGGCTTTTTGGCGGTTGGCTTGGCCTTTGGTTTTGCGGCGGGGGCTGCGTTTTGATTGGCCCCCTGCCATGGCATCAGCAAGGGAACTTCGGTCCCATCAATGCGCTTGACCGTATCACCAATGTCCACTGCCAACTGCGCTGAAGCGTTGTATTGCGTCTTGCCGCTGTCGTATTCTGTCAATGACGTCAGACCTTTAAGCGGCTCAGCTGCGTAACGGCCGTTTTGCGGGCCAGGAACGGGCACTTTGCCAGCGACCAATTCGTCAATGATTTCGCCCATCCGCTTTGCCGTCAGATCTTCGTAATAGTCTTTGCCAATCTGCGCCATGGGCGCGTTCGAACACGACCCCAAACATTCGACTTCTTCCCACGAGAAATTCCCATCCGCAGAAAGCTGGTGCGGGTTCGGCGCGATCTTTTCCTGACACACAGCAACAAGGTCCTCAGCCCCGCAAATCATGCAAGACGTCGTGCCGCACACCTGAATGTGCGCGATGGCCCCCACGGGTTGCAGCTGAAACATGAAATAAAAAGTCGCGACCTCAAGCCCGCGAATATAGCTTAGCCCCAACATATCCGACACATGTTCAATTGCCGGTTTGGATAGCCACCCTTCTTGTTCCTGCGCACGCCACAACAAAGGGATGATCGCGCTGGCTTGGCGGCCTTCTGGATATTTGGTGATCTGCCCTTCTGCCCACGCCTGATTCTCTGGCGTGAACGCGAAGCTATCGGGCTGGTCGGGGTGCAATCTGCGCAGCATGTCGGTCCTATTGTGTCAAGATACAGACGACGGGCACGTTTGGTACCGTCCTGTCGGGGCTTTCACCCGCTATTTCATCCAGAATGACCCGTTGTCGGGTCGCCTGTGCCTCGCCCGTGTCGGCGATGAAACACAAGTAAAACTCTTTGTTTTGTTGTAAGCCAAAGCTGGCGTTGCCGACCCCACTGACCGGCACGACAGCAAACCCGCGTGCCAATAATTCAGAGGAGTAGACGAACTCGCTCTCGCCCACGTCCATGGCCGTGGACATCCCAGCCCACAATACAAGCAATGCAGCGGCGGCGTTTCTCACCGATCAATCTCCCCGAACACCACGTCCATCGTGCCGATGATCGCCGCAACGTCAGCCAATTGGTGGCCGCGCGACATGTGATCCATCGCTTGCAGGTGCAAAAAGCCCGGCGCGCGGATTTTCGAGCGGTAAGGTTTGTTGGACCCGTCTGCTACAAGATAGACGCCGAATTCGCCTTTGGGGGCTTCGACTGCGCAGTATACCTCTCCGGCTGGCACGTGGAACCCTTCGGTATAAAGTTTGAAGTGATGGATCAGGCTTTCCATCGAGGTTTTCATATCAGACCGGGATGGCGGCGTGATCTTGCCACGAGCAAGAATATCCCCTTGGCCTTCTGGCGCGCGCAGTTTCGCAACCGCCTGGTGGATGATCAATACGGACTGGCGCATCTCTTCCATACGGCACAGATAACGGTCATAGCAGTCCCCGTTCTTGCCAACAGGGATTTGAAAATCAAATTCGTCATAGCATTCGTAAGGCTGCGCGCGGCGCAAATCCCACGCAAGACCCGACCCACGGACCATCACACCCGAGAACCCGTATTCGAGGATATCGTCTTCGGTGACCACACCGATATCAGCGTTACGTTGTTTGAAGATGCGGTTTTCAGTGAGCAGCCCGTCAATGTCAGCGATCACACGCGGGAATTCATGCGCCCATGTTTCGATATCGTCGATCAGTTCAGGCGGCAGGTCTTGATGCACGCCACCGGGCCGGAAATATGCGGCGTGCAACCGCGCGCCACAGGCGCGTTCGTAAAACACCATCAGCTTTTCGCGTTCTTCAAACCCCCAAAGCGGCGGGGTCAGCGCGCCTACATCCATCGCCTGTGTGGTGATGTTGAGGATATGGTTCAATACGCGGCCAATTTCACAGAACAAAACACGGATCAAAGACGCACGACGCGGCACTTCGACACCGGTCAGCTTTTCAATAGCCAAGCACCAGGCATGTTCCTGATTCATCGGCGCCACGTAATCAAGCCTGTCGAAATACGGCAGGTTTTGCAGGTATGTCCTGCTTTCCATCAATTTTTCAGTGCCACGATGCAACAACCCAATATGCGGGTCACACCGCTCTACGATCTCGCCATCCAGTTCAAGCACTAGACGCAAAACGCCGTGAGCGGCCGGGTGCTGCGGGCCAAAATTGATATTAAAGTTGCGGATTTTCTGCTCGCCCGTCAGCGCGTCGTCAAACCCTTTGGAGCCGTCCATCATGGTCTCTACTCCCCCTCAAGGTGCGCCGCTGTGCGAAACACCTTTGTTAACAGTTTCCAAGCCCCATCCACATGGACAAAACCTAAGTGATCTTCATAGCGCAGCGGTGGCACATCAACCGTCAGGTGAACGCGCGCAATGTCGCCACCCGCATTGTCCATGCTAAATATCTCATACTGGGCCGGTGCCGGAAATGGCGTGCGGCTGCGCACCCGTTCGAGGTATGCCGCTTTGTCCCAGAATGTGGCTGTGCCGTCTTGGACAAGCGTCATCTGAAACCGGTCATGACACAGGTCTTCAAATACATCTGCTTTGGCGAAATACACCGCGTCGCAATAGGCCAAGGCCGCAGCTTTTAACCCTGTATCAATATCATGCGCGCCATCCATCAACGCCGCTCCAACTCTTGCAGTTTGATGCTCATCCACCAGATCAGGCCCAGCACGCCAACGATCGGGAACACGCACGCAAGCGCCCAGTATTTGTTAATGCCAAAATGCGGCAGCAGCTTGAGCATCGGAATGATCAGCAGGATCACAACGATAATGCCAAGAATACCCTCCATTACTTGGCCTCCGCGTCTTTTTCATCGCCGGGCAGGATGTATTCGGCCCCTTCCCAAGGCGACATGAAATCGAACTGTCGGTACTCCTGCACAAGGTTCACGGGTTCATAGACCACGCGTTTTTGCGCCTCGTCGTAACGCACCTCGGTATAGCCCGTAGTCGGGAAATCCTTGCGCAGCGGATGGCCACGGAACCCGTAGTCCGTCAGGATGCGGCGCAAATCCGGATGCCCGGAAAACAAAATGCCGAACATATCGAATATCTCACGCTCGAACCAATTGGCCGATGGATGCACTGAAATCACCGACGGCAGCATCTGGTCTTCGCGGATACTGACACGCAGGCGCACCCGGTGGTTCTGGTACATGGAGAGCAAGTGATAGACGACGTCAAAGCGTTTCGCGCGGCCGGTATAATCCACCGCTGTAATATCCACGAGCGTCGAGAAGCGGCAGGTCGCATCGTTCTTCAGAAACTCGATAAGGCCCACGATATTTGACGGTGTCACATCAAGGTTCAGCTCGCCGTGCGATATATCCCACGCCAGCACACAATCCGTGCGCTTTGTCTCGATATAGGTGCCTAGCTCTTTCAAAGGGTCAGACATGATGTCCTCTCTCGTTGCGGGTCAAAACCACCCTGCCCGCCTTAGCGGACGATGGTGCCGGTCCGTCGAATTTTGCGTTGCAGTTGCATGATCCCATACAGCAGTGCCTCTGCCGTTGGGGGGCAGCCAGGCACGTAAACATCCACCGGCACAATTCGGTCGCAGCCCCGCACAACACTGTAAGAATAGTGGTAATAGCCGCCGCCATTGGCGCAAGACCCCATTGAAATCACATAACGTGGCTCTGGCATCTGGTCGTAGACCTTACGCAGCGCGGGCGCCATTTTGTTGGTTAGCGTACCAGCCACGATCATCAGGTCTGATTGTCGCGGGCTGGCCCGTGGTGCCGTGCCGAACCGTTCCATGTCATAGCGTGGCATGGCGGTGTGCATCATCTCAACCGCGCAACACGCCAGACCAAATGTCATCCAGTGCAACGAACCCGTGCGCGCCCAGTTGATAATGTCTTCGGTTGAGGTCAGCAGAAACCCTTTGTCCTGCAGCTCGCGGTTTAGTTCTTGGGTGGCCACATCGCGGTCAGCACCTGCGACGGCGGCTCCTGCAGCGGCTACTGCCATTCCAGTGCTCCTTTTTTCCATTCGTATGCAAAACCAATGGTCAGCACGCCCAAGAACACCATCATCGACCAAAACCCAACCATGCTGATGTCTTTGAAGGCGACGGCCCAAGGGAACAGAAAGGCAATCTCAAGATCGAAGATAATAAATAGAATCGACACAAGGTAGAACCGCACATCAAACTTCATCCGGGCATCGTCAAAAGCGTTGAACCCGCATTCGTAGGCCGATACTTTTTCAGGATCAGGATTTCGGACAGCCAGCACAACGGCGGCGAGGATCAAAACAAGGCCAAGTCCAATGGCAACAGCCAAAAATACGAGGATTGGCAAATATTCCCGAAGCATTTCGTCCAAGGGAAGGCTCCTTTAAGCATGCCGCAGTGCAGCGGTCTGGTGTCACGTGGCGAGCGTAACTTGCAAAAGGTGTACGCCTGTGTCTCTTCAGGGTCAACCAAGCGCAGGCGGCTAAACTGCCGCAGTGTCGAAAAAATGACTTGAAATTTGATGTAGATTGCATCGGTGGCTCGGGATATTTTTACGGCCAAGCCCATGCGCCCCCGACAACGCTGCCCATTGCAACCTTTACCGCTGTCCGATCTGAGCCTGTGTAACCCCGTGTAAGACCTTTACGCTGATCAGCGCATCCAGCTCGCTTTGCGCTTGTCAAAGAAGGCTGCAATGCCTTCGGCAGCTTCTTCGCTGTCCCACCGGGTTGCCAACGCTCGGATCGAAAGCTCGATATCTGCGTCAGAGATATTCCCACCTAGATCACGCGCCAGTTTCTTTGCCGCAGCCACTGCGCCGGGTGCACAGGACAGATAAGGTGTTACTTCATCCTCGATCGCTTGTTCCAAATCGTTTGCCGCGACCACGCGCGACACTATCCCCAGATCAACGGCCTCGGCCGCCGAAAAAAGGCGCGCAGACATAAACACGCGCCGCGCGCGCGCCTCGCCCATGCGGGCTATGACATATGGCCCAATCGTAGCCGGGATCAGCCCAAGCCGCGTTTCGGTCAGGCCCAGCTTTGCGGTATCAACGCCGATCACCATGTCACAAACGCAGGCCAAACCGATACCGCCCCCGAATGCATTGCCATGGATCGCGCCGATCAGCGGTTTTGGCAGTGTATTAAGCGCACCCAGCATGGTTGCGAGCTTGCGGGCCTCTTTATCGCGCGTAGGCCCATCCATTTCCATCTGGGCGCGCATCCACGCCAGATCCCCCCCCGCGCAAAAGGACTTGCCCGCCGCCGCCAACACAACCACCCGCACGGCGTCATCTGCGCCCAGCGTGGCGGCGGCTGTAGTCAGTTCCTCAAGCATCAGTGCGGACATCGCGTTATGCTTGTCGGGGCGGTTCAGTACCAGACGCGCGACACCACGCGCATCTGTATCCAGTGTAATTGTCTCGAACATGACGTGCTTTACTCTGCGGGCTCTGAATGGGTCCGCATCGACAGCGCCATCTGCGCCGCCTTGGCAATCACGTCAAGATCCAACCCCGTGTCGTAGCCCAGATGTTCCAGATGTGCCGCGACCGCCTCAGTGGCCACATTCCCAGAAGCGCCCGGCGCATAAGGACAGCCGCCCAAGCCGCCGACAGCTGCATCAAAGACACGCACGCCAAGGCTAAGCGAGGCGTCGATGTTCTCCATCGCGCGACCTTGTGTGTCGTGATAGTGACCCGCCAATCGGCCCACGGGAACCGCGTCGCGCACCGCCAACAACATACGCGCGATCGTGTCAGGCGTACCTGCGCCTATGGTGTCCCCCAAGCTGACCTCGTAACAGCCCATAGAAAAGAGCCTGTCTGCGATTTCGGCAACTTTCGCAGGCTCCGTTGGCCCATCAAACGGGCAGGCCACCACGCAAGATACATAGCCCCTTACGGGCAAATCGATATGGCGGGCCTGTTCCAGAATGGGGGCAAAGCGGTTGATGCTTTCTTCTATGCTGGCATTGATATTCGCCTTTGAGAACCCTTCAGACGCAGATGCAAAAACTGCAATCTCATCCGCTTTGGCCGCTTGGGCATCTTCGAACCCGCGCACATTGGGGGTCAGGGCTGCATAGCGCACACCCGGCGCGCGGCTGATGCCTGACAAAACCTCGCCAGAGCCCGCCATCTGAGGCATCATTTTGGCCGACACAAAACTGGCGACTTCGATCCGGCTAAAGCCCGCGCGGCTCAGACAGTCCACCAGAGCGATCTTGTCAGCAACCGAAATTTCACGCGCCTCGTTTTGCAACCCGTCGCGCGGTCCCACTTCGAATATCTCACACGGTCCCAGATTCATGTCGCGCACTCCCATTTTTGCGTTTTGATCACTCTAAGGGCCAAGGCGCATAAAAGTCTTGTGAATAAATGCCGTCGCCCGCTGGAAGAGCCTGCGCAAAACTTTCCCGGGCTGTGATCCGGTCGTACCAGTTTTGTGTTGCGGGGTGATCCGTGAGCGGTGCAAAATGGCGCGCCATATAGACCGCCTGCCCTACCGAGATATCTGCAGCAGAGAACCCAGACGTCAGCAAATAATCGCGATTTTCAATCGGTGTTGATAGCCGCGCCTCAATCGCGTCATAGCATTTGACCAACCGTGCCGCTTCCAGCTTCATTACGATAGGGCTTCGCATGTGGTCTTCGCGCAAGGCGATATGTTGCTGGGTCAATGCTGCGGTGTGCTGGCTGATGGTTTCGGAAAAATGCACCCAAACAAGCCAAGACATACGGTCCGGATTGCCAGGGCCACGCCCTAATCTGTCAGGGCTGAACCTTTCGCACAGGTATTCGGTGATGGCCCCGGTTTCGAACATCCGCTCGCCGTCGACTTCAACTGCTGGGACGCGGCCGGCGGGTGACAGGCTTAGAAACTCTGGGTCGCGTAATGTGCGATCAAAGGGATAGCTACGCAGTTGAAACGGCACTTCCAGCTCATACAGCAACCATAAGGTGCGCATGGACCGGGTTTGTGGGCAATGATGCAGAATGATCATGATGTGTCGGCCTCCAGCCGGACAAGCGCGCTGCCCGCTTTCACCTGATCACCGGTTTGCGCGAACACTTCGGCCACGGTGCCGTCGCGGGCCGCAAGCAACGCATGTTCCATTTTCATCGCTTCCAACACAGCCAGACGCTGCCCTTTGGTGACCTGCTGACCGGGGCAAGCATCCAACAGCTTGAGCACACCCGGCATGGGCGCTTCGATTAGGTTGCCATCGCCTTGCATGGCAGTGGCGCGCGCCAATGGGTCAGGCGTTTCAAAAACCAGACCGAAGTTGTCAAAAACCGTAATGTGATCCCCTGCACGCAAAGTGTTTGGTGCCAGTTGACCGTCGATCCACCATTTGCCGTCTGTATGGATAGCCTTTAGAACCTGACCTGCGACATGCCATCTTTGGTGCCTTGGTCCCAACACTTCGACACAGATGTCCAATGCCTTGGATTGATAGCTAAGGGGGATTTTCTGGGACAATGGCTGCCAGAGTGACAAGCCCGCATCACGGGGCGGGTGGACTAGACCAGCCGCCTGCATCGCTGCAGATACCGCGTGCATTGGTGACATCACAGGCAGTGCTGTCAGTGCCGTGAGATCACGGGCAATAAGCCCGGTGTCGACGCGTTCTTGCGCAAAGCCTTCGTGGGCGGCCAGAGCCCCTAGAAAGGCCAGATTTGTTACGCTTCCTGCGATCTCACAAGCGTGCAAAGCACGCTTGAGCTTTGACAGCGCGACTGCACGTGTGGGCCCATGCACGGTAAGTTTGGCAATCATCGGGTCGTAGAATGGGCTGATCTCATCGCCCGCGCGCACCCCGCTGTCGGCACGCGCGTCGTGCGGGAAAACAAGGTGTGTCAGGGTACCTGTTGCGGGCAAAAATCCGGCGGGCACGTCCTCGGCATAAAGCCGCGCCTCAAATGCATGACCTTGGATCGTCAGATGCTCTTGCGCGGTCGGCAGGGCGTCGCCTGCGGCCACCCGCAGCTGCCATTCCACGAGGTCGACGCCTGTAATCGCTTCGGTCACAGGGTGCTCGACTTGCAGTCTTGTGTTCATTTCCATGAACCAGAAACCATCGGGTCGCAGCCCGTTTGAGCCGTCGACAATAAATTCGACCGTGCCCGCGCCTTTGTAGCCAATGGCCTCCGCCGCGCGCACAGCAGCAGCACCCATCGCAGCGCGGACTGCCTCTGTCATACCAGGTGCCGGGGCTTCTTCGATCACCTTTTGGTGACGACGTTGGAGAGAACAATCACGCTCGAACAAATGCACGGCCTTGGTGCCATCGCCAAAAACCTGCACTTCGATGTGGCGAGGGGCCGTAATGAATTTCTCCACCAACACATCAGCGTTGCCAAAGGCCGCTGTTGCCTCGGACCGTGCCGACGCGAGGGCTGCGTCAAAGTCGGGTGCGGCCTCAACCAACCGCATGCCTTTACCGCCGCCACCCGCGACAGCCTTTATCAACACCGGGTAGCCGATTTTATCCGCTTCTGCCGCCAAAAGCGCATCGGTTTGATCGCGGCCATGGTAGCCCGGTACAACAGGCACGCCTGCCTTGGTCATCACGGCTTTGGCTGCATCTTTCAGGCCCATCGCGCGGATTGCATCCGCGGAAGGCCCGATGAAAACAAGGCCTGCCGCTTCCACTGCATCAACGAAATCCGGGTTCTCGCTCAGAAACCCATACCCCGGATGAATAGCCTGCGCCCCCATGTCCAAAGCCGCCTGCACAATTTTTTCGCCACGTAAGTAGCTATCTGCTGGTGCAGCACCACCGATATGCACAGCGCTATCTGCCATTTGTACGTGTTTCGACTGCCGGTCAGCATCTGAATAGACCGCCACACAGCGAATGCCCATCGCACGCGCCGTTTGCATAATGCGGCAGGCGATTTCACCCCGATTGGCAATCAATATCGTGTCAAACATAGTGGCCACCCTGGCGCAGCTGCACAAAGGCCCCGCGATTACATCCGAAATACGCCAAAGCGTGTCTCCTCTATTGGGGCGTTGAGTGCAGCACTCAAGGAAAGGCCCAGCACATCGCGGCTTTTGCGCGGATCAATGATACCGTCGTCCCATAGCCGGGCTGAGGCATAAAGAGGGTGGCTTTGTTCTTCAAACATATCGATCGTGGGTTGTTTAAAGTTGGCTTCTTCATCTTGCGACCATGTGCCTCCGGCGCGCTCGATCGCGTCCCGTTTTACGGTCGCCAGAACACCCGCCGCCTGCGCGCCCCCCATGACTGAAATGCGGCTGTTGGGCCATGTCCATAGAAAACGTGGTTGATAAGCCCGCCCGGCCATGCCGTAGTTGCCCGCACCAAACGACCCGCCGACCAACATCGTGATCTTGGGCACATTGGCGCAGGCCACTGCCGTGACCATCTTGGCCCCATGCCGCGCGATGCCTTCGTTCTCATAGGCTTGCCCGACCATAAACCCAGTGATGTTTTGCAAGAATACCAAAGGTATGCCGCGTTGTACGCAAAGTTCGATGAAATGCGCCCCTTTTTGCGCTGCTTCGGAAAAGAGCACGCCATTGTTGGCCAAAATCCCGATGGGACAGCCCTTGATATGCGCAAACCCGGTCACCAGCGTCTCGCCAAAGCGGGCCTTGAATTCGTCAAAGCGTGATCCATCCACCACGCGTGCGATGACTTCTCGGATATCATAAGGCGTGCGCAGATCGGCAGGCACAACGCCAAGGATCTCGTCGGGATCATAGGCTGGGTCCTCGGACGTTTGCCACGCGACGGTGTCTGGTCTGGTTAGATTGAGGTTACCAACCGCCCGGCGCGCCAAGGCCAGTGCATGCGCATCATCTTCCGCCAAGTAATCTGCAACGCCCGACAAGCGCGTGTGCACGTCGCCCCCGCCCAAGTCTTCGGCGCTGACAACCTCGCCCGTGGCGGCTTTGACCAAGGGCGGCCCCGCCAAAAAGATCGTGCCCTGGTTTTTCACAATGATTGTCACATCCGACATTGCAGGCACATAGGCCCCGCCCGCCGTGCATGACCCCATGACCACCGCGATCTGGGGAATGCCTGCCGCACTCATCCGTGCCTGATTATAGAAAATGCGGCCAAAGTGATCCCGATCGGGAAAGACCTCGTCTTGGTTGGGCAGGTTTGCCCCGCCGCTGTCGACAAGATAGATGCACGGCAGATGATTTTCCTGCGCGATCTCTTGTGCGCGCAGGTGTTTTTTGACGCTCAGCGGGTAATAGGTGCCCCCTTTTACGGTCGCGTCATTGCACAGGATCATCACATCACGCCCCTGCACCTGACCGATGCCCGCGATGACACCTGCCGCAGGCGCCGCCCCGTCGTACAAACCATGCGCCGCCGTGGCACCTATCTCAAGAAAAGGGCTGCCCACATCCAAAAGCCCTGCCACACGGTCCCGCGGCAACATCTTGCCCCGGCTTAAGTGGCGTGCGCGCGATTTCTCTCCGCCGCCCAAGGCTGCGGTCTGCGCGGCCTGCAGGACAGGCTCAAGGGCTGCCAAATGGGCGCGCCGGTTGGTTTGAAAGCTGTCGGCGCTTGGAATGGCCTGCGACGATAACTTCATAGTGCATCCTTTCTAAGGCGCAGGCTTACCCCGCGCTTGGTGCGTTTCATGTCTGCGGGGCGGATTGGTCACCGCCGCCTAAGTCTACGTTCAAAAGCCTGCCAAATCGGTCCACTGGGTATTCGATCCGCTGGCCGTCTTGCGCAGCACAGGTGACCACGATCCAAACCGCATCGCTTTCACCTGGTCGCCCCACACAATCTGTTGCCCGCGCGACTGCCCCAAAGGTTTCCAGATACCGCACGGTGTAGCCTTCGATCACATCTGTTTCCGAGATCGTCGCCGCGATCCACCCCAAGCGAAAGCCCCAAGCCGCCAAAACCACAACCAAAAGCCCAAACGGAGCGAACCAGACCCAGCGCGGCATTATATCGCGTGCCTAGGCATGAAAAATGCTGCGCTGCAGCTAAAAAACTGACCCAGATCAAAGCGCGCGCGCGCCGGCCGTGGGATGATGTTTCCACGAACGACAAGAAAGCGACGAATGATATGAGAAACCTTATGAAACCGGCCCTGATCAGTGCCTTGGTTGCACTGGCTGCTGGACCTGCTTTGGCACAATCCCAAGGCGACATCACTTTTGGTATCGGCTTCGGCAACGTGAACCCAAAGTCCGACAACGGAACTCTGGCTGGAAATGATACAACAATCGCATCCGACAGCAGCCTGATCCTGACAGCTGAATTCTTTATTCGCGACAACATCGGCATCGAACTTTTGGCCGCAACCCCGTTCGAGCATGATATCTCGATTGCGGGCGTAGGCGACGCCAGCACCAAACACCTGCCCCCCACATTGTCGCTGAACTATCACTTCCCCACAAACTCGGCGTTCAAACCGTACGTGGGCGCGGGCATCAACTACACTACCTTTTTTGAGGAAGACACGGCGTTGGGGTCGCTTGATCTGGACGATTCCTTCGGGATCTCGGTCCAGGCCGGTGTCGATTACTTCTTTAGCGACAACGGTGCGATCCGTTTGAACGTGCGCTGGTTTGACATCGACACCGATGCCAGACTGGATGGCACCCCCATCGGCACCGCCGAGATTGATCCCATCTTGATCGGCGTCAGTTACGTACGCCGCTTCTAAAGCGCCGTGCCCCCGCAAAAGCGCGCCATGCGCCTCGTCTGACCCGATCTGTTTCATTGGGTCAGACCATCTTTGCCATCAATTCACGCCCAATCAGCATGCGCCGTATTTCCGATGTTCCTGCGCCGATTTCCATCAACTTGGCATCCCGAAAAATACGACCCACAGGGTTATCATTTAAATAGCCTGCGCCGCCCATTGCTTGCACCGCTTGATGCGCCTGCTTCATCGCCTCCTCGGACGCATACAGGCAGCATGCGGCTGCATCCTGCCGCGTGACATCGCCGCGGTCGCAGGCCTTGGCCACCTCATAGACATAGGCACGGGCCGAATTCATCGCTGTGTACATATCCGCGATCTTACCCTGCATCAGTTGAAACGACCCGATGGGTTGGCCGAATTGTTTGCGTTCCGCCATGTAGGGCATGATGGCATCCAGACAGGCCGCCATGATCCCCGTGCCGATGCCTGACAAAACGACCCGCTCGTAATCAAGGCCCGACATTAGAACACTTACGCCTCCGCCCTCCTCGCCCAAAACGTTCTCAAAGGGTACTTCTACGTCTTCAAAGATCAACTCCGCAGTGTTCGAGCCCCGCATCCCCAGCTTGTCAAAGTGCGGTGACGTGGAAAAACCAACCATGTCTTTTTCAATGATAAAGGCTGTGATGCCGCGCGACCCCGCGTCTGCGTCAGTCTTGGCATAGACGACCAAGGTCGTGGCATCGGGGCCATTGGTGATCCAGTATTTGGTCCCATTCAGGCGGTAATGATCGTTGCGCTTTTCCGCGTGCAATTTCATCGACACAACGTCCGACCCGGCTCCTGCCTCTGACATGGCAAGCGCACCGACATGCGCGCCCGAGATCAATCCCGGCAAGAACTTGTTTTTTTGCTCTTTAGTGCCGTTCAGCTTGATCTGGTTGACACAAAGGTTCGAATGCGCGCCATAAGACAGCGAGACCGACGCACTGGCGCGCGCGATCTCTTCGATGGCAACGGTATGTGCCAGATAGGACATTGCCGCGCCGCCAAATTCTTCATCAACCGTTATCCCCAACAACCCCAGATCGCCCATTTCCGTCCATAATGTGCTTGGAAAGCAATTGTCATGATCAATCTGAGCCGCCATCGGGGCTAAACGGTCCTGCGCCCAACGGTGCACCATCTCGCGTAGCGCATTCACATCGTCACCCAGATCAAATTGCATGGTGGCGTGGAACATCAGCAAAAGCCCCCCTTAGGCCAGTTTGTCACGTTTATTGAACAAGCGTTCATATCGTAGGTGCTAGTCGGTATTCGGTCAAGTCATACTGTCCGGCACCGCTGCGGCAGCCGGTTTTGTGCATGCGCACAAAACTATAAGAATGTCGTGCGCGGGGCTTGCCCCGCGCCCCGCTGGATCAGGCTGCGTCTTGGAAAACGGCACCGACCTCGCTGCGGATAATGCGCGCAATGACGTCACAGTCGTCCAGCGAAAACGTCAACGGCACCCGCATATCCACTACACCAGCCAAAATACGGTCAGACGCCGGCATGGGCGTTGAGTGCGCATACCGCCAACTGTCATACCGACTGGTAAAAGCCACAGGTTCTGCCGCACCAAACCACTTTAGTTCCACACCGCGCGCCCCACAGCGTGCAACCACCTCGCGCACTTTATGCGTCGGCCAGTCCAGCAATAGAAACTGTATCGAAGAACCTACGATCGTTTCGTGGTCCGGCCGTTGGGTCAACGTTAGTCCCGCAGTGCCTCGCAGCCCCTCTTCGAGGCGAAAATACCGTTCATTCCAACGCGCGCATTGTGCAGACAAATCCGCCACCTGTGGCCGCAAGATTGCTGCACGCAGATTATCCATCCGCCCCGATATGTTTGGCGTCTCGTATTTTATTTTATCAAAGGCCTCTTTCGAAGGGGCCGCGAGGTGACGCTCAAACAGCATGTAGCTACCCGATAGCATCACAGACCGCGCCGCGACCTCTTCGTCGTCAGTTACCAGAAAACCGCCCTCGCCCGAATTCACGTGCTTATAGGTTTGACAAGAATAGCAGCCCACAACCCCATGACGGCCCGATGGAACATCGCGCCACGCAGCGCCCATCGTATGCGCGCAATCTTCAATCACGCGCACGCCTGCTGCATCACAAATCGCCATCAACCTGTCCATATCGCAGATGTGCCCCCGCATATGGCTCAGCAGTAAAACGCGCGCCGACCCAATTTTGCTTTCAAGATCGTCCAGATCAATGGTCAAATCCTCGGTCACGCCCACAAACACAGGCTCAGCGCCGACAGCGGCGATCGCGCCGGGCACAGGGGCCAAAGTAAACGCATTCGACAAAACCTTATCGCCCGCCTGCACGCCGACCGCGCGCAGTGCGGTGGCCATCGCATAGCCACCAGACGCCACCGCAAGGCAGTATTTCGCGCCAACGCTGGCCGCAAATTCTTGCTCCAACAATGCTGTTTCGCTGACCTCTCCGGGGGCGGTGTTATAACGATGTAGCCGCCCGTGCTCCAGCACAGACATCGCAGCATCAATGGCGGCCTGCGGGATCGGGTCCTGCTGGGTAAAACTGCCCGTGAAAATCTCGCTCATCGCTGCACTCCTTTTGCCGAAAAATAGTGGCTTTACCTGCGGCTTTCGTCAAGCCAGCAACTGGTCAACCAGTGCGGGTAAATCTGCATAATCCTCCAGCAGCGCTTCGGGATTCAAAGCAGCCATATCGCCCCCTGCAGGGCCAAAGGTAACCAACACACTGGGCACACCTGCCGCACGTGCGGTGTTGCGGTCCGTATCAGAATCGCCAATCAGCATACAAGCCTGCGGGTTTCCGCCTGCGCGGCGCGCGGCTTCGAACAAAGGTTCCGGGTCAGGTTTCCGCACGGGCAAAGTGTCCGCCCCCACAAGCGACGCGAATGCATCGCGCACCCCTAACCTTTGCATCAGTGTTTCAGCCAGACCTTGGGGTTTGTTTGTGCATATACCCACGCCATAGCCCCCAGATTTGAGCACCTCAATCGCGTCCATAGCACCGGGATAAAGCACCGTATGCGTGTCAATCGCAGCGCCATACGCCTCTAAAAGCACAGGATAATAACGATCTATGGTCGCCTCATCCGCGGCGCGGTCCAGCCGCTGCATTCCCAGACGCAGCATCGCACGCCCCCCGCGCAAAGCCGTGGCTTGATCGCGCCCCGGGTCAAGCAGATCGCCCGCCCCCATGTCGCGAAAGCAAACATTTGCCGCCTCAATCAAATCACCACTGGTATCGGCCAGTGTCCCATCAAGATCGAATATTACCGTTTTCATACTGCCCAAAGACCTCAATTGCGCCACAGATGTGCGCTTTACAATGTTGCAGAACGCAACCTTCTTTGATCCACCGCGCCTTGCGCCGCGTGCCATAGCGGATAAACAGACGCGTAACAGAACACAAAGAGAATTCGCATGAATATTGCATTGGTCATCCTAGCTGCGGGCAAAGGCACCCGGATGAATTCGGACTTGCCCAAAGTGCTGCACCCTTTGGCATCCGCCCCGTTGCTGGTGCATGCGATGCAAACAGGCGCCAGCCTTGCACCCGAAAAAATCGTGGTGGTGGCAGGCCATGGCGCAGAACAAGTGCGAAAAGCGGCCCTGTCACATGACGCAACCGCCATCGTGGTAGAACAAGCCGAACAACTGGGCACCGCTCACGCCGCTGCCCAAGCGCGTGCCGCTTTGCAATCGTTCCAAGGCATTGCGATTGTCCTTTTCGGCGATACCCCCTTTGTCAGCCCCGAGACGCTGGAAAAAATGGTTGCCGCACAAGCAGATAATGATGTTGTGATATTGGGTTTTGAGGCCGCAGACCCCGCGCGCTATGGCCGCTTGGTCATGCAAGGCGATCAGTTGGATCGCATTGTAGAATTCAAAGACGCATCAGAGGCAGAACGCGCAATTACACTGTGCAACAGCGGCGTGGTTGCCTGTGACGCAAACCTGCTGTTTGATCTGATCGCCGCAGTCACAAACGACAATGCCGCGGGTGAATACTACCTGCCAGATATCGTTTCCTTGGCGCGCGCACAGGATTTAAAAGCAACCGTCGTCTTGTGCGACGAGGCCGAAACCCTAGGCATCAACACCCGCGCTGAACTGGCCAGCGCCGAGGCTGCATACCAAACCCGCGCAAGACACGATGCATTCGAGAACGGTGTGACCATGCCCGCGCCAGACACGGTGCATTTCGCCTTTGACACTGTCATAGGTCGCGACACAGTGATTGAGCCAAACGTCGTGTTTGGCCCCGGCGTGACAGTAGAAAGCGGCGCCACGATCCGCGCTTTTTCGCACCTTGAGGGCTGCCATGTCGCGCGTGGCGGCGTCATTGGCCCCTATGCCCGCCTGCGCCCCGGCACAGAACTAAGCGAAAACGTCCGTATCGGCAATTTTGTCGAGGTAAAGAACGCCAACATCGGCACCGGCTCCAAGGTCAACCACCTGAGCTATATCGGTGATGCAACGCTGGGCGAACAAACCAACGTGGGCGCGGGCACGATCACATGTAATTACGACGGGGTAATGAAACACCACACCCACATCGGCAGCCATGTTTTTATTGGCTCAAACACAATGCTGGTGGCCCCGGTGCACATTGGCGATGGCGCAATGACAGGCAGCGGATCGGTGATCACGTCTGACGTTGAACCCGAAGCTTTGGCCTTGGCGCGTGCCCCTCAGGTTGAGAAGGCAGGCACGGCCGCGAAACTATTCAAAATACTAAGGGCCAAGAAAGCCCAACAGGACAGAGGCAGTTAATATGTGCGGAATTATCGGTGTTTTGAGCAACAACGAGGCGTCTCCGATCTTGGTCGATGCGCTGAAACGTCTGGAATATCGCGGGTACGACAGCGCAGGCATTGCGACGGTCAACGCAGGTGTGCTGGACCGCAGACGCGCCGTGGGAAAACTGGTGAACTTGTCTGATCTGCTGGTGCATGAACCGCTGCCCGGCAAGGCAGGCATTGGCCACACGCGTTGGGCCACGCATGGCGCGCCTACCATTGACAACGCCCACCCTCACCAATCTGGACCAGTCGCTGTTGTGCACAATGGTATTATCGAAAACTTCCGCGATCTGCGTGCAGAATTGGGGGCCAATGGCATCCAGTTCCAGACTGAAACAGACACTGAAACGGTCGCGTTGCTCACGCAGCACCACATGGACCAAGGTGCAGCACCCGTTGAGGCCGCCTTCAAAGCGCTTGATCAATTAGAAGGCGCTTTTGCGCTGGCTTTTCTTTTTTCCGGCGAAAACGATCTGATTGTGGCTGCGCGCAAGGGGTCTCCTTTGGCCATCGGGCATGGCGCGGGTGAGATGTTCGTCGGGTCTGACGCCATTGCATTAGCGCCACTCACGAACCAAATCACATATCTTGACGAAGGCGACCGGGCCGTCATGACCCGCAGTAGTTTAGACATCTTTGATGTGAACGGCGTGTCGGTTAGACGCCCGCTTAAAACCATCCAAGTCGGTGACACACGCGTCGACAAAGCCGGACACAAACACTTCATGGCCAAGGAAATCGCGGAACAACCCAGCGTGATTGCGCAGGCCTTGGGGCATTATGTTTCGGGCGCAGGCGAAATCAGCTTGCCTGATCCCGGTATGGACTTTGCTAAGTTGGACCGCTTGACAATGGTGGCCTGCGGCACGGCCTATTACGCCTGCTTGACTGCCAAGTATTGGTTTGAACAGATTGCCCGCCTGCCCGTCGAAGTCGATGTCGCGTCCGAATTCCGCTACCGCGAGCCGCCGATTCCCGACCGAACAGGTGCGATTTTTGTCAGCCAATCTGGTGAGACAGCAGATACCCTGGCAGCTTTGCGCTACTGCGCGGGCAAGGCCAGCACCGTGATGGCTGTGGTCAATGTCCCCGAAAGCTCCATCGCGCGCGAAAGCGACCTTATCCTGCCCATTCATGCAGGCGTGGAGATCGGCGTGGCCTCGACCAAGGCGTTCAGTTGCCAGTTAACGGTCTTGTTGATCCTTGCACTAAAAGCTGCGCACGACCGTGGCGTCTTGACCCAAGAAGCGCTCGAAGATCACCTGTCTGGTTTGCGCGGTTTGCCCAATGTGATCAGCACCGCCTTGGGCACTAATGCCGAAATGCACAGCATTGCGCAAAAGCTGTCAGAAGCGCGCGATGTGTTATTCCTTGGGCGTGGTTTGATGTATCCCCTCGCGCTTGAGGGCGCATTGAAACTAAAGGAAATCAGTTATATACACGCCGAAGCTTATGCAGCAGGTGAGCTCAAACACGGCCCTATCGCTTTAATCGACAAAAGCGTGCCCGTCATCGTTATGGCCCCGCGCGACACCCTGTTCGACAAAACCGTCAGCAACATGCAGGAGGTTATGGCGCGTGAAGGGCGCGTGATACTAATTTCTGACGCCGCAGGGATCGAAGGCTTCGGTGAAGGTGCATTCGGTACGATCGAAATGCCGCAAGTCCCCGATATTCTGACACCGATACTGTATGCCATCCCTGCTCAATTGCTGGCCTACCATACGGCCGTGGCAAAAGGCACAGACGTTGATCAACCGCGCAACTTGGCCAAGTCAGTCACGGTGGAGTAATCCATGGCGACCCAATATGAAGCATTAAATGACCCGCTAACCCGCTTTATTCAGGCACAGCACATCTTTTTCTGCGGTACAGCGGGCCCTTCAGGGCGGGTGAATGTCTCGCCCAAGGGGATGGACAGCCTGCGGGTTTTGGGAGCCAACCGGGTTATTTGGCGCAACCTGACGGGATCGGGCAATGAGACCGCTGGCCATTTGGCACAGATTAACCGCATCACCCTGATGTGGTGTGGATTTGACGCCAAGCCGATGATTTTACGGATTTATGGCAGTGCACGCATTCTACACCCGCGCGATGCCGAATTTGAGACGCTGAATGCACATTTTCCGGCCTCGGTAGGGGCGCGTCAGATCTTTGACGTATCAATCGAAATGGTACAAAGCAGTTGCGGCTATGCGAACCCGTTCATGGAATACAAAGGCGAACGCGACACGCTGGCCAATTGGGCGGAAAAAAAGGGGCCAGAAGGCATTTATACCCATTGGGAACAGCGGAATCAGCATACAATTGACGGCGCGCCTACCTATCTAATTAAAGATCAATCGTCCAAAAACTAACGCGGTCGCGCGCCTGGATCGTATAAAACTGGTCGTTATCTGCTTGCCCAACTGCCGCTGTATAGATACCAATTAACCTATGACAGCACCATTGATAGATCCCTTCGCGCGCGCCATCACCTATTTGCGTGTTTCCGTAACAGACCGTTGCGATTTTCGCTGCGTCTATTGCATGTCCGAGAACATGACCTTTCTGCCCAAGAAAGAGCTGTTGTCTCTCGAAGAGCTGGATCGCATGTGCTCGAACTTTGTCGACTTAGGCGTTGAAAAGCTGCGCATAACGGGCGGTGAGCCGCTGGTGCGCAAAGAGATCATGACGTTTTTCCAGCAAATGACCCGGCATCTGGACGCCGGCACGCTGAAAGAACTCACACTGACGACCAATGGGAGCCAACTGGAACGGTTTGCCTCCGACCTTTATGCGGCAGGTGTGCGACGGGTGAATGTATCGCTTGATACGCTGGACGAAGCAAAATTTGCCGAGATCACGCGCTGGGGCCGTTTGCCGCAAGTGCTGCGCGGCATTGATGCAGCCCAGGCTGCTGGCATGCGTGTGAAGCTGAATGCAGTAGCACTCAAAGGCTTTAACGAAGCAGAACTGCCCTACATCACCGAGTGGTGCGCAAGCCGCGGCATCGACCTGACATGGATCGAAGTTATGCCGATGGGCGATATCGGGAATGAAGATCGGCTGGGTCAATATTGGTCGCTTAAGGATGTGCGCGCGCGCTACGCCGAACATTACACGGTAACGGATCTGGCGGAACGCACCGGAGGGCCCGCGCGCTATGTCCGTCTGGAAGAAACCGGGCAAAAGATCGGCTTTATCACACCGCTAAGCCATAACTTTTGTGAAAGCTGTAACCGCGTGCGGATCACCTGCACTGGTGAAATTTTCATGTGTCTTGGCCAAGAGGATGCGGCAGATTTACGTGCGCCATTGCGCGCGCATCCTGACGACGATGGCCCGCTGAAAGAAGCGATCCGTGCAGCCATCGCCCTCAAACCAAAAGGGCATGACTTTGACTATTCCCGCCAGCGGCTTGATGGTCAGATGCCACGCCACATGAGCCATACGGGCGGCTGATAAAGGCCATGCGCCCCCCTTTTCTCTTTTTGGTGTACACAGCTGCCGCTTCGGTACTGGTGCCTTTCTTCGCTTGGGTCGAGACGCGCAAGCTACGCGCGGCGGGTTTTCCCGTGGTCAGAGCACATGAAAAATTGGGCCATGCGACCGCATCACGCGAAGGATCCGGGCCTCTGGTATGGTTTCACGCGGCGTCTGTCGGCGAAAGCATGTCTGTGCTGGCGTTAATCACCTCGATGGGCAATATCGTGCCCCGCGCACAGTTTTTGATTACCTCAGGCACCGCGACATCTGCGCGCATGGTGGAAAAACACCTGCCCCCCCGTACGATCCACCAGTTTGCGCCCTTGGATGCAGCAGGCCCTGTCGGGCGGTTCTTACGCCACTGGCGCCCCAATGCCGCCGTTTTTGTGGAAAGCGAACTATGGCCCCAGATGTTGCGCCGGACGCGGGACACAGATGCGCGGATCGTTTTGGTTAATGCGCGCCTGAGCACTTCGTCACGAGCAGCATGGCAAAAGCGTCCAAAGACCGCGCGCTATGTTTTAGATGTATTTGACCTGATCCTGACACAGAACGACGAAATGGCCCAAGCGATGGTCGACATGCATGCACCTGCAGACCGTGTGGCACGTGGGATCAACCTTAAATCACTTGCAGACCCTTTGCCCACAGACCCGGGCGTGCTGGCCCCTGTGCGCGTGGCTCTCAAGGGGCGGCCGGTTTGGGTCGCGGCCTCAACGCACCGAGGTGAAGAAGACATTATTTTGCGCGTCCATAAGGCGCTTTTGCGAGACTGGCCTGACCTGTTGCTGATACTGGCCCCTCGCCACCCTGACCGCCGCACAGAGGTGTCCCGCGCAATCGCAGCACAACAGCTCAGCTATTGCACGCGCTCGCAAAACGAGTTGCCGCAAGAAGACTCTGTTTATTTGGCCGATACATTGGGCGAACTGGGCAATTGGTACGCCCTGTCCAAGGTAATCTTTTTAGGCGGCTCGCTTAAACCAGTGGGCGGTCACAACCCTTTTGAGGTCGCCCTTGCCGGTGCAGGTGTAATTTCAGGCCCTGAAGTGTTTAATTTCGCCGAGACATACAACGAGATGGTGACCAACAAAGCGGCACAGTTTGTAGAAGATGAAACCAGCCTGAAAGTTGCTGTCGAAACGCTTTTGAATAGTCCAGAAGCGGTAGAGGACGCGGGACGTGCCGCGCGCGGTTTCGTGCGTAATAAATCCGCGCAGCTCGATGCGATTGCACGCCGTTTGGTCAACGCTCTCAAACTGGAGGAGACCAACCGGTGACGCCGCCCCCTTTGCCTGCTGACAAGATCGAGGTTATTGCACCCAACTTTAAAAAACGTCTGTCCGGCGTGACGGCAACCGTGGTGCGTTTGGTACCAGTGCAAGCAGCAGATATTGACATCGTGGCCACAGGCCCCGTTATTCCTGATCATGTGCCGCAAGTGCCCCTTGGCTCGCTTATTTTCATGTCACGGCGCGGGCCGGGTGCCGGGGGATGGCGCGTCTGGCATGCCCGGCGCAACGTCGAGATGATTGGCGGGCTGGCGCTGCGGTACCTTTTGGGCAAACGGTTGAAGCTTTTGTTCACGTCGGCTTCACAACGCAAACAAACTGGACTGACAAGGTGGTTGATCCGGCGTATGGATGCCGTTGTTGCCACATCCGACAAAACTGCAGCGTATCTGGAAGGGCCAAGCCAGGTTGTTATGCATGGCATAGACGTAGACGGATTTGCACCGACCAGGGATCGCGCTGCATTGCGTATCGCACTTGGCGTGCCTGCCGAGGGTCCGGTGATCGGGTGTTATGGCCGGATCAGGGCGCAAAAAGGCACCGATGTTTTTGTAGATGCAATGATCGAGCTGCTAACAGATCACCCTAGCGCTACCGCGATCGTCATGGGTCGCGCAACAGATGCTTACAAAGAATTTGATCAGGGCCTACGCGCGCAAGTAAAACAAGCAGGCTTAGAAGACAGGCTTTTATTCAAGCCCGAAGTCCCGACGGAAGCCATGGCAGACTGGTACCGAATTCTGGACCTGTATGTCGCCCCGCAAAGGTGGGAAGGTTTTGGCCTTACGCCCATAGAAGCAATGGCTTGCGCCTGTCCAGTGGTCGCAACGCGTGTCGGCGCGTTTGAAACACTTATTGTGGAAGGTAAGACGGGCAGATTGGTGGATGCGGGTGACGCAAATGCCATTCGCACTGCCGCCGAAGACATCATCGGCGACCCTGAAAAAAAAGCGCGTTGGTCGCAAAACGCGCGTGATCATGTCGTCCGAAATTTTTCAATTGAACGCGAAGCTGCGACATTGGTTGCCCTTTACCGACACCTGCTGGCAGGCTGATAGGTAAGGTGCACATATGTGCACCCTACCCCGTGCTCAGCTTGCTGGCATACGCTGTTCCACAATTTCTGCCCACCAGCTACAGCCGGTTGGAATGGCTTCGTCATCGAAGTTATACTCTGGGTGATGGAGTGCTGCAGTATCACCGTTGCCCATCAGGATATACGCGCCAGGCCTTTCTTCCAGCATGAAAGCAAAGTCTTCGCCCCCCATGACCAACTCCGCGTGCGCACAGTCGCCTGACACCGCCTTGGCCACGGATAACGCAAATTCAGTTTGGATATCATGGTTTACGGTTGCTGGATAATTGCGCATGTAGTTGATACGCCCCACCGCATCAAACCCATCCGCGACCGTCTCAACGATTTTGGTCAGCCGGGTTTCCGCCAAATCACGCACGTCGGCACTCAATGTGCGCACCGTGCCCTTCATGAGCACTTTTTGCGGAATGACATTATACGCATCCGAGGACGTTTCAAATGCTGTGATTGAAACCACCAATTGTTCGATGGGATCAGTGTTGCGGCTGGCGATGGACTGAGCGGCCAATACTATGTGGCTGGCCACAACGGTGGGATCAACCGTTTTATGGGGGAAAGCTGCGTGCCCACCTTTGCCTTCAATTTCAATCTCAAAAAGGTCAGTCGCTGCAAAAAACGGACCACTGCGAATGGCGAACTCTCCCACCGGTAGACCGGGCCAATTATGCATGCCGTAAACCTCTTGAATCCCAAACCGGTCCATCATGCCGTCTTCGCACATTTCACGCCCACCGCCGCCGCCCTCTTCGGCAGGTTGAAAGATCACGGCGACCTGACCGTCAAAGTTTCGCGTCTCTGCCAGGTATTTTGCAGCCCCCAGCAGCATTGCTGTATGCCCATCATGCCCACAGGCATGCATTTTGCCGGGCGTGTTTGAGGCATAGTCGAGCCCGGTCGCTTCGCGGATGGGCAGCGCATCCATATCAGCACGTAAGCCGATCACTTTGCCCGATGTATTTGACTTGCCTTTGATCACACCGACAACTCCTGTGCGACCCAACCCCGTGACCACATCATCACAGCCGAACACCTTTAGCTTATCTGCCACAAGTGCTGCAGTGCGGTGCGTATCGAACTGGAGTTCGGGGTGCGCGTGCAAGTCCCGGCGCCATTCAGCAATTTCAGGCTGAAGTTCAGCAAAGCGATTTTTAATCGGCATAAAACGGTGTCTCCAATTGGATGAGGCGCGCCTCTTCGATGAGGCAAAGTGGATGAAACAGCGGGAGCGATGCGCGCATCCGCATCTTATTCGCGCCTATTGCGTCAGTGCCCTACAATAGGTGAGAAAATCTGACCTTCAAGCGCTGCCTTCTATCACAGCCCACCCCCCAGATCGATCTGCGACCCATCTGAAAACCGCGCCAACCTAAAACGCCGAAGGTCATGCCCCACTGGTCGCCCCATCGCCATATCTGCAAGGATACGTCCCATCGCAGGACCAATGCCAAAACCGTGACCGCTCATCCCGGTGCCAAGCGTAAGCCCTTGGATTGCATCAACGCGGTCCACAACAGGCACAAGATCAGGCATCGTGTCGATCATACCAGCCCACGTGCATTTGAAAGCGAAATCTGGCAGCAAAGGGAAAAGCCGTGCAAATTCGCGTTTCAGCTTAGCTAGTTTGGCGGCGTTTGGCGTGGGGTTCAATACGCGCATCCGTTCGAACGGTGTGACCATATCCGCATCCCAGCGGCGGGGCGTCCCCCAGGCATCGGGATAGCCCTTTGGCGCTTTGGCTAGAAAACGCGTCCCGAACGGGTCAGCGCGCAACTGGGTCAGAAATTTGGGTAAATCGCGAAACGCACTAGGGCCGATCATCAGTTCATGAAAGCTGCCGGGTGCCAAAGTATAGCCGCCATCTTGGCGGGCGCGAAAGGCGATTGTGTCATCCGCCACACCGCCGGGTGTGATCACAGGCAAGTTCGATGTTGCGGCTAAGGTGGCACGCACAGAAAGCTGTGGCAGCTGGACACCGTGGTTTGCCAGAAAGAGCGAAGACCACGCACCACCTGCCAGTACAACCTGCGACGTCGCTATTTTTCCTGTTTCCGTGAAAACGCCAATGATTTTTCCTGCGTGAAGATCAAGACAGCGCACTGCATGATTTTCAACGAGTTGCGCCCCCGCACGTGCAGCGATTCCGGCAAGAGCAGGTACCGCAACCCAAGGCTCTGCGCGCATGTCCGAGGGTGTATGCAACGCACCTGCATAAAGCTTTGACATGCCAGGCACCAAATGCGCTGTTTGAGCTGCTGACAAAAGCGTTGTATCGACGCCTGCGCCTTTTGCCTTGTTGCGCCACGCTTCATAGGCGGCCAATTGGTCTTGTGTGCGGGCAAGATAGGTGACGCCAGATTGGGTCAGACCGATATCGACATTGGTGTCTGCAGCCAATGCGCGCCAGTGGTGGTTGGCTTCCATCATGATCGGCAACTCGTCCAAATCACGCCCCTGTTGGCGGATCCACCCCCAATTGCGGCCTGATTGTTCAGCAGCGATGCGGCCTTTTTCGAGCAAGACGACCCGCTGGCCTGCCCGTGCCAAAAAAAGGGCAGTTGAGACACCGATGACACCGCCACCAATGACAACAACATCCGCCTGCGCCGGTGGCGGCCCAGGGTACGCAACCTGCGTGTGCAAAGATAAGGGGAACGGATGTGTCATCGATGTAACCGTAAAAAAGGGTGGACCAAGGTCCACCTTACCCAGCGCAATACTGCTATTCTGAGAGGCGCTTTACCAACTTGCGCATGAAATCATGTCCGGCTTCAAATTGTACTTTGGTGATAAATTCGTTGGGTTGATGCGCTTGGGCGATATCACCGGGCCCGCAGACGACGGCCGAGTAGCCTGCGGCCTGAAAATGCCCCGCCTCTGTGCCATAGCTGACCACGTGGCTTGCGTTGTCGCCAGTCAAGCTGCGCACGAAAGCCTCTGCGGTGCCTGCGTTTTCAGGAGCCAGCGCTGGCACATCAAACCGTGGCATCAAATCAACGCCTGTGTCAGGGACAACGGCTTGCATCATTTCGGTGACTTTGGCCGCCTGCGCATAGCAGTTTTGCTTCCATTCGGCTTCGCTGTCGCCGGGCACGACTCGCACGATCAGATCGAAATGACAGTCCTTGGCCGTGATATTGGCCGCTGTTCCGCCAGAGATCGTCCCCACATGCACCGTGGAAAAGGCAGGATCAAAGGCCTGTGCCAAAGCGCCCGGCGCGCTGGCTTGATTGGCGGCATTCATTTCATTGGCCCATTCAATCATTTTGGCGCCGTACATGATCGCGCTGACACCCCGGTCCAATAAGGAGCTGTGCACTTCGAAACCGCGCACATGCACATCAAAACCCGCACTCCCCTTATGGCCAGATACCGCCTGCATCATCGACGGCTCGCCCACGATGACTGCGGCACCTTTGGGCAAGACAGGCTGCATCGCATCTATCAAAGGCGGCGCGCCGGTGCAGCCGATTTCCTCGTCAAAGCTGAGCGCCAATTGCAGCGGGCGTTTGAGGTCCGTGTAATAGCCTTCCACCAAGGCCCAGATGGCCAGCGCATCAAAGCCTTTCATATCGCAGGTGCCGCGGCCGAAATACTTGCCATCTTTCTCGACCACCTCAAAAGGGTCTGTATCCCACGGTTGGCCATCGATGGGCACGACATCCGTATGACCAGACAGTACGATCGCGCCTTCCTCCCATGGACCAACATGGGCAAAAAGCGCAGCCTTGGGTTGGTTAGGGTCGGTATAGCGATGTGGCGTAATCCCGTGGCTTTGCAGATAGTTTTCTACCCAATCGACCAAAGGCAGATTGGTATCCCGGCTGACAGTCGGAAAAGCAACGAGATGCCGCATAATTTCGAGCGGCGACAAACGATCAGTCATATCGGATCAATACCCGCTGTCAGTTTCAAGGATCATATGGCCCGGTGCCACCTCGCGGTAGACCGATGGATCGGGTGCATAGCCTGCCGGGTGGATGGGCGACGGGATTGGTTTAAAGTTGAGGTCTTTTTCATCTTTGCGCTGACGCGGATCAGCAATGGGAACGGCCTTCATCAAGGCTTGGGTGTAGGGGTGCTGCGGGTTTTCGAAAACGCTAGCGCGCGGGCCCAATTCAACAATGCGGCCCAAATACATGACGCCCACTTGATGGCTGACGCGTTCCACCACAGCCATATCGTGGCTGATAAACAAGAACGACACCCCCAGTTCAGCTTGCAGTTCCATCATCAGGTTCAATACCTGCGCCTGTACGGAGACATCCAGCGCTGAAACAGCCTCGTCTGCGATGATCAGCTTGGGGTTCAGGGCCAAAGCACGCGCAATCGCGACGCGCTGGCGTTGCCCGCCTGACAGCTCATGCGGGAAGCGGCGCATGAAACTGCGCGGCAGTTCAACCCGGTCAAACAACATAGCAACGCGTTCGTTCACCGCATCCCCCGTCAGGGTGCCAAAATTATGAATTGGTTCCGCCACCTGATCAGCAAGCTGCATTTGCGGGTTCAAAGACGCAAAGGGGTCTTGAAAGATCATCTGCATATCAAGACGCGCCTCGCGCAACTGCTTTTGATCCAGCGCCATGATATCCTTGCCATCAAGGTTGATCTGCCCTGAAAGCGGTTCCACCAAGCGCAGTATAGACCGGCCTGCAGAAGATTTACCGCAACCAGATTCGCCCACAAGGCTTAGGGTCTGGCCTTTGTTGATATCAAAGGACAAGTCCTCGACCGCATGAACATTCGCCACGGTACGGCGGAAAAAACCACCTTTTACCGGAAAGCGCGTGGTCAGGTTCTTCACGCTCAGCAAGACTTCATTGGTGCCAGTGATCGGTTTGATCTCAGCGTTTTCGCGGCCCAGCAGCTTCATCGGTTCTGGGTAGTCTTTGCCGCTCATCTCGCCCAGCTTGGGCACAG
Organism: Roseobacter sp.; assembly: GCA_045104955.1. GTDB lineage: Bacteria > Pseudomonadota > Alphaproteobacteria > Rhodobacterales > Rhodobacteraceae > Roseobacter. The sequence goes on along the minus strand of JBGCDB010000001.1, from coordinate 28,572 downwards.
CCGCCAAAAGCGCCTTTGTATAAGGGTGCTGCGGGTTTTCAAATATCTCAGCAACCGGGCCCTCTTCGACCTTATTGCCGCGAAACATAACGACTACGCGGTCGGCCATCTGGGCGACAACGGCCATGTCGTGTGTAATGAACATGACAGCCGTGCCGGTTTCACGCTTGAGCCTATCCATCAGCGCCAGAATTTCAGCCTGAATGGTCACGTCCAACGCCGTTGTGGGTTCATCCGCAATCAAAAGCCGGGGTTTGCAGGCCAATGCCATTGCGATCACCACACGCTGGCGCATGCCACCCGAGAGCTCATGTGGATATTGCGTCAAACGGCGCTCTGGCTCGGGGATGCGGACCTCGCGCAGCAGTTCGAGCGCGCGGGCATCTGCATCTGACTTGCTCAGTTTTTTGTGCAGCCGCAACCCTTCGGTCAACTGGCGCCCAACTGTAAACACCGGGTTTAATGCCGTCATCGGTTCTTGAAAGATCATACCGATTTCGTTGCCGCGAATGGAGCGCATCAGTTCAGCATCAGTCGTGGCCAAATCCACATCATCCGCCGCCGCACGGTCAAACAGCAACTGGCCTGCGGTGATCTCGCCCCCGCCAAATTCCACCAAGCGCATCAAAGACAGGGACGATACGGATTTACCCGACCCGCTTTCCCCCACCACGCACACGGTTTCGCCGGGGTTAATGTCGAATGACACGTCCTCGACACCCACGACAGGGCCGTCTTTGGTCTGAAATTCGACCCTCAACCCTTTGATCTGCGCAATCGGATGTGGCGCGGTCTGGCCGGCGTCTTGGTCTAGCATACTCACCCCTAATGGTTGATCTATGACGCTATGACCAAGAAAGGACCACTGTCAAACCCTGAGCCGCAGTTTCATGCGTTTACACAATCACAAGGCTTGCATTTTTTGCAAAACATGCTGTGATGATCATGCGCATCCGGGGGGATCGTGCAGTCGCGGCGTAAAACCATACGCCTGGCCGCCCGTCCGGCCCGCACAAGCGACAATGGCGTCCCTTCCCAGAACGTCAGATAAAAACGGCATTCGCGTGTCTAACATGGAGAATAAAATGAACCTTAAAACCTTACTGATGGGCGCTATTGCGACCACAGCTTTTGCCCCGGTTGTCCTTGCGGATGGCCATGAGGGCGAGCGTGGACGCGACGGTCAGGTCAATATTATTTATTGGCAAGCCCCATCGATCATGAACCCATACCTATCTGGCGGCACCAAAGATCTTGAAGCGGCATCGCTCGTTATTGAGCCATTGGCACGCTACAACGAAGTTGGCGCAATGGTACCATGGCTTGTTGACGAAGTGCCGACCGTTGCAAATGGTGGCGTGGCCGAAGACCTTAAGTCGATCACTTGGAAGCTGAAAGAAGGTTTGGCGTGGTCTGATGGCACGCCGATGACGTCTGCTGATGTGAAATTCACTTGGGAATACTGCACTGCAGACGGCGGCGGTTGTGCACAGGCTGAAAAATACAATGATGTGGTGTCTATCGATACACCAGACGACCTGACTGTTGTGATCAATTTCAGCGTAGCCAAGCCTTTCCCATACGGCCCATTTGTTGGCGCGCAGGCCCCAATCTTGCAAGCGGCTCAATTCGCAGATTGCCTTGGGCCCAAAGCGCCCGAGTGCACAGAGGCTAACTTTAACCCAATCGGCACAGGCCCCTTCGTGGTTTCTGAATTCCGCCCCAATGACGTGATCACGTTCACCGCCAACGAAAACTACCGTGAAGCGGGCAAGCCCGCCTTTGCAAGCGTCACATTCAAAGGTGGCGGTGATGCGAACTCTGCCGGTCGTGCGGTACATGAAACCGGTGAATTCGACTACGCTTGGAATCTGCAGCTTGCACCCGACGTGCTGAGCCGCATGGAAGAAGCAGGCAACGGTACAAACGTCGTGTCCTTTGGTACGTCGGTTGAGCGTATCCACATCAACCTGACAAACCCATCGCCCGACTTGCCCGAGGGCGAGCGTTCGACAGCAGCCCACCCCCACCCCTTCTTGGGTGACAAAGCGGTGCGTCAAGCGATGTCCATGTCCATCGACCGCGCCTTGCTGACAGAGGTTGGCTACGGTGACTTTGGCCGGTTGACCTGCAACGTGCTGCCCGCGCCTGCGCTTTATGCATCTGAGGCAAACGACAGCTGCCTGACACAAGACATCGAAGGTGCCAAAGCGGTACTGGATGCAGCAGGCTGGGTTGACAGCGACGGCGACGGTGTGCGCGAAAAAGACGGCATGAAACTGTCTGTTCTATATCAAACATCCACGAATGCTGTGCGCCAGGACTATCAGGCGCTGATCAAAGACTGGTGGACACAGATCGGCATTGAAACCGAATTGCGCAACCTTGATGCATCCGTGTTCTTTGGTGGTGAGCCGGGCAGCCCGGACACGTTCCAAAAGTTCTATGCCGACGTTGAAATGTATACCAACAACTTCGACGGCACGGACCCTGAAGGCTATATGGCCAACTGGGCGTGTGATCAGGCACCGCGACCTGAAACACAGTGGCAAGGCAACAACATCATGCGCTTTTGCTCAGAAGAGTACGACGCCATGATCGCCGAAATGGCCACAACAGGCGACATCGATGAGCGCGCACGGCTAGCCAAAGCGATGAACGACATGCTGATGCAAGAGTATGTGATCATCCCGCTGACGCACCGTGGTCGTAACTCTGCCCATGCGAATTCGCTGGGGGGTGTGATCCTGAATGTGTGGGATTCCGAGCTGTGGAACATCGCAGACTGGTACCGCATCGACAGCTGATGAGAATTGAGGCAGGGCGCGCATATCGAGCGCGCCCTTACTTCTTTGCAGAGCATTTGTTCTTGTTGCCAAGCGCAACAGCCAAGACCATAAAATTCCCCGACGCAACGAAAGCGCATTCATGCTGACTTATACCATTCGGCGGCTGGTTCTTTCTGTACCAACGCTGCTGTTTATCAGCCTCGTCATTTTCCTGTTACTGCAGCTTGCCCCCGGTGATCCGATGTCTCAGGTGCCGCTGACAGTCCCCCCCGAAGTCAAGCAACGCATGCGCGAAGCGCTTGGCTTGGGTGAACCCATTCACATCCAATACTGGAAGTGGCTGGTCCAGTTTTTCTGGGTCGAACCGCAAGTGCTGATCGATCACTGGTTCGGCACGACCTTTGCCGAAGGCAAGCAGCGCGTGATCTCGTGGCAGACCCGTTCGCCCGTCATGGACATCGTGATCCAGCGGATGCCGCAGACGCTGTGGGTTGTCGGCATGTCATACATTGTCGGCATCCTGATTTCGCTGCCCATCGGCATCTACTCCGCCTACAAGCAGTATTCCTTGTTCGATCAGGCAGGCACATTCGTTTCGATGATCGGCTTTTCTATCCCACCGTTTTTCTCTGGCGTTGTGGTCATTGTGATCTTTTCGGTCAATTTAGGCTGGTTCCCGTCAATTTATGACACGACCCATGTGGTCACAGATTGGGCTAGCTTTAAGGTGCAACTACAGCAAATGATCATGCCCGTGATGGTGCTGGCCCTGCAGACCACCGCACAGATCAGCAGGTTTATGCGCGCCTCCATGCTCGATAACCTGAACCAAGATTACGTCCGCACCGCCCGCGCCAAAGGCTTGAAAGAAAGCGTTGTGGTTATGGTGCATGTACTGCGCAACTCGATGATCCCGATTGTCACGGTGATTGCCCTTGGCATCCCGTCAATCTTTGGCGGCGCAATCATCACTGAGACGCTTTTTAAGGTGAACGGCATCGGGCAGCTTTTGCTGACCGCGTTGTTTGCCAACGACCTGCCGATGGTGATGACCCTGACCTTTATCTTCGCGATCCTCATCGTGATGTTTAACCTGATCGCGGACGTGCTTTACGGCGTTCTTGACCCGAGGATCCGCTATGACTGATCAAAACGCCGACATGGAAAGCTATGGCGCGCTTAAGGACAAAGAGCCGCAAAAAGAGCCACGCAGCCAATGGAAGGACGTCTGGGACCAGTTCCGCAAACACAAAGGCGCGCTGATTGGCGGGGGTTTTTTGCTGGGTATCACGCTGTTTGTGTTGATCGGACCGCTGATCTGGCAGGTAGATCCCAAAGCGCTGGATATCCGCAACAAGGACTTGCGCCCGATCTACACCGCCCTGTGGGACAGTGACGCCAAAGTAATGTGGTCGCGCCCTTTGGGCACTGATAACCTTGGTCGCGACATCATGGCGACGCTGATCGCGGGGGGGCAAGCGTCGCTGGCGGTGGGCTGGGCTGCGATGGTGCTGTCACTGGTGATTGGCACATTAGTGGGCGTCACCGCTGGCTATTTCAAAAAGCTAGATGGGCTGTTGATGCGGATCACCGATTTGTTCTTGTCCCTGCCCATTTTGCCGCTCTTGTTGGTCGCGGTGACCCTATTTCGTCAGCCTTTGCGCGCGGCTTTCGGGCCTGAAGGGGGCATGTTTATCCTGATCGTGGGTGTCATTGGCATCACCTCTTGGATGCCCACCGCCCGGATTGTACGCGGAGAAGTGCTGGCCCTCAAGGAACGCGAATTCGTGTTGGCTGCCCGGTCTATCGGGACCACGCCATTTTTGATCATCAGGCGGCACCTGTTGCCTAATGTTGTCTCGCCCATCATGGTATCAGCCACTTTGGGCTTGGCGACGGCGATCATCACCGAAAGCGCGCTTTCTTTCCTGGGTGTTGGCTTCCCGTCAGATTTTCCCACATGGGGTAAGCTGCTGTCAGATGCAGTCCCCCGGATGGAGGAGTTCCCAGAACGGGTGATGCTGCCGGGTATCCTGATCTCGGTGACTGTGTTGTCCGTAAACTATCTTGGCGACGGGTTGCGTGATGCGCTCGATCCGCGCATTCGCGGCCGATAAATCAACGCGCGGGCCGTAAAAGCGGCCTGCTGCGTCCTACTCCACCTTGGATCGAAGACGTCGGATCGCCCACCAAACGAACAATACAACAGGCAGCGTTACAAGTGCCGTCAAGGTGCCTTTGGTGGCCCCTGTGGCTTGTGACAGCGGATAAAGTGTGTAGCCCACCAAAGACACTGCGTAATAGCTGATCGCGACAACAGACAGCCCTTCCACGGTACGTTGCAGGCGCAGCTGCAGGTCTGATCGTTTGTCCATGCTTTCCAACAGCGACTGGTTCTGCGCTGATCGTTCCACATCGACGCGTGTCCGCAACAGGTTGGACGCACGGATTGACCGGCTGGACATCGCCTCAAGCCGGCGTTCAGCGGCGGATACCGTGCGCATTGCAGGCGCATAGCGGCGCATCATAAATTCAGCAAAGTGCTGACGGCCCTGAAACCGTTCTTCGCGCAGTGCTTCAATCCGTTGATTGACCAAGGCCTCATAAGCGCCGGTTGCCCCAAACCGAAAAGAAGATTGCGCCGATAGGGTCTCCAGCTCAGCTGAAATGGACAGCAGGTCATTCAGCGTGCTTTCCGCGCTGGCGTTCTCATCGGACATCTTGCTCATCAATCCGGTCAACTGCGTGTCCAGCGCATTCAGCTTGGGCTGCAAAGACCGCACCCGCGCGAACCCCAGCATGGACATCGCCTTGTAGGTTTCCACCTCGCACAGACGCTGCACAATCCGCCCCACACGCCGCGAACTGGTATCGGCCCCTGCAAAGACGGCAAACCGCAAATGTCCGTTCTGATCTATGCGGAAATCACCTGCAACGATGGCACCGTCATCCAGCACAGACGCTGCTGCAAGGCTTTCAGACACAAACCAGTCGTCCAGATTTGCATTGATCTTGGCGTCATCTTCGGGGCGTTTGCGGATATCGATTAGCACCGACGTTATCCGTTGCCCCGGTGCCTTTGCCAGCCACTCGGCCGGAAACACTTCGAACTCACTGGGATCAAAAGCGCGGGCGGCTTCCATTTCAGAAAAGACGGTATAGGTCACGAATTCGGTATGTTGTTCCCACTTGAGCCAATGCTTGCCGATCTGCCCATAGTAATGTGTCGCACCTGGTTGTGGGTGTGGCGCACCGTGCCGGTCTAACAGAGCCGTCAGGTGGTCCAGATCAACTTGGCGATCGCGACTTACTGCATCGTTAGGCTGTTTGATTGCGATGTAAGCCGCAGAACAAGGTGCCGCCATCGATGGAAAAGGCCGCGCATGCAGCTCATTTGCCATTTTATAGCGTAAGGGGTGGTCGTCGATAGGTGCCATCAAATCTCTCCGGGATTAACATGAGGGATAACGTGCAATCGCGCCAAGTCAAATATTTTTTGAATATTTTTCAATATGTTATTGGCGTGCAACAGTATACAATCGCGCATCAAAGTGGCTGCTTTTCCAAGCGCCAGTGCCTGAAAACACAGCATACCTGCGCCCTGTCGCCGCAGTATTGCGAAACATTCTCAAAAAGGCTTGCAATTTCTGACTATAATAGTCAGAAATAAAAGCATGAAAAAGCAATGCACTGACAATGCGGTACCCCAACCGTTCCCGATTTATGACGTGCGCACCCTTACGGGCGAAGAGGGACGTGCGGGCCTAGAACTGGACGGGGTCATGTACAGCTTAAGGATCACGCAAACAGGAAAGTTGATTTTAACAAAATGAAATCGAGAGTTCCCAACCCGTGCATCGACGTATGCAAATACAAACGCAAAGGCCATTGCATCGGCTGTGCGATGACAAAAACGCAAAAGTCACTTTTCAAGACATTGAAAAAGGACAAGCATCGCGAAGCTTTCGTTCAGATGCTTGCCCGCCAACAAGAAGCGTTGGGAAAGTACAAAGGCTGGCGGACCGCCTACGCGCGCAAATGCGCCAAGAAAGGCGTATCGATACCTTGCCAGCTGAACTAACGTTCAGCCTAAAAGTGCGCGCAGCATCCACGCGAATTTCTCGTGGGTCTGGCCCCGTGCGATGCATAAGTCTTCGGTCAGAGTATCATTGTGCTCTGCAGCAAGCGCACCCGCCGCCGCCAACGTAGAAGCCACAGTAACCTGCGCATCGCGCATTGCTGCGATCATTGTTTTATCATCAGCGTGACCATCATGTTCGGCCACCTTGGATCGCGCAATCATGCCTGCAAGTGTCCCTTCGGCGTGGGCTTCAAGCGCTTTGATGCGTTCAGCCAAATCGTCTTGCGCGACAAAGTGGTCTTCATAGATGGTTTGAAACAGGTCGTGTAGCGGGCCAAAAGCCATGCCTGTCACGTTCCAGTGAAAGTTTTGCGCCATCATCGTGACGACTGCAGTCTCTGCCACACATTGGTTGAGAGCATCTGCAATCGCTTCGCGTGCTGTTGGGCTTAGGTCTGCCGCGGGTTGTGTCATTTGGAATGTCCTTGGATCGGGTTGCAATAGGGCTGGCGGCTGCTGGCTCATTGCAAGATAGGCCAATTTATCTAGACGTCTAGTTTCAATGCAGCTTTACACACCAGGAAATGGGTTTCCGCCGCATCTGCCTTATTCAACCGGCTCAGCATCGCAAAACGGTAACGATCGGTATCTTTTTGGCGCAGCGCATCAAGCAGGTTCAGCACCCATTGTTCGTCAAACGAAACGTCGCGCGCCGTCGGTTCAAAGAACACCAGCCGTTTGCCTAGTTTGGCGGGCAACATCTGCAACAACGCCGTGAGCGGGTTTGCACTGTTGTCAAATAACCGGGCCTCACGCGCGCAGTTGCGTAACCCCACAAGCCCCGGGGGCAGCGGGTCATGGGTCCGGGGGACTGCAACAGCAGTCTTAAGGTGCAATCGGGTGATAGGCATCGCGCACTTTATTTCTGACTATAGTAGTCAGGATAGTAAGCCTTACCCGCTGTAACAAGCCCAAACAGAAAACGCCCAGCGCTTTCGCACCGGGCGTTTTGTCACAGCGCCGTGCATGACATGACGCTGAAAAGCTATTTTAGTCGATCATCGGCAACAGCTTGTCCAGCGACGCTTTGGCATCACCATAGAACATGCGCGTGTTATCTTTGAAGAACAGCGGGTTTTCGATGCCCGAATAGCCCGTGCCCTGCCCGCGCTTGGAGACAAACACCTGCTTGGCTTTCCAGCATTCCAGAACCGGCATACCGGCGATGGGGCTGTTGGGATCATCCTGTGCCGCAGGATTCACGATATCGTTGGAGCCGATTACGATGGCGACGTCCGTGTCGGGGAAGTCTTCGTTGATCTCGTCCATTTCCATCACGATGTCATAGGGCACTTTTGCCTCGGCCAGCAAAACGTTCATATGGCCCGGAAGACGCCCGGCCACAGGGTGGATCGCAAAGCGGACGTTCTTGCCCTTGGCGCGCAATTTGCGCACCAGTTCCGCAACACCTGTTTGTGCCTGTGCCACAGCCATCCCGTACCCCGGGATGATGATAACGCTGTCGGCTTCATTCAGCGCTGTTGCAACACCGTCTGCTTCAATCGCGATCTGTTCGCCTTCAACTGCCATCTGCTCACCTGCCGGGCCGCCAAAGCCACCCAAGATCACACTGACAAACGACCGGTTCATCGCCTTACACATGATATAGCTGAGGATCGCACCAGAGGAGCCCACAAGCGCGCCTACAACAATCAACAAGTCATTCCCCAGCGAGAAACCAATCGCCGCCGCAGCCCAACCTGAATAGCTGTTCAGCATGGAGACAACCACCGGCATGTCCGCACCACCAATGCCCATGATCAAGTGGTACCCGATAAACAGTGCAAGAATGGTCAGCAGCACCAGCGTCCAGCTGCCTGAGCCGCCCAAATACATGATGGTAAAGATCAGCGACAGACCAGCAGCACCAGCATTCAGCAAGTGACCGCCCGGCAGTTTGGTGGCAGCACTATCCACTTTGCCCGCCAGTTTGCCATACGCAATGACCGACCCTGTAAATGTCACAGCACCGATCCAGATACCAAGCACAAGCTCGACCTTGAGGATATTGATCTCTACCTGAGATTTCTTGGCGATCAGCTGGCCGAATGAAGACAATCCGTCATAGACTTCTTTGGGCAAACCGATCGCTGTAAAGCTACCGTCTTCGGTCGCCCCCAGCACAAGGTCGTTTGCCGCAAAAAGGCTGTCCATGTTGTTGATCATGATATCGGCGTTAAAGCCAACAAAGACAGCTGCCAAACCGACGAGGCTGTGCATGATCGCCACAAGCTCTGGCATTTGGGTCATCTGCACTTTGGTCGCCAGTTGGTATCCGACAGCGGCCCCCAGTGCGATCAATACGATCGAGACTATACCAAGGCCTTGGCCCGGTCCGATCAAAGTAGCCACAACCGCGATCGCCATACCGACGATGCCGTACCAGACCGCGCGTTTCGCGCTTTCCTGATTGCTCAGGCCGCCAAGGCTGAGGATGAAGAGAACAGCCGCAACCGCATAGGCTGCAATAGTAAATCCGTATTCCATTGTTCCCTACCCCTTAAGATTTCTGGAACATGGCGAGCATGCGCCGTGTCACGAGGAAGCCACCAAAGATATTGATCGAGGCCATAAAGACCGCCAAAGCCGCCAATACCGTGATCAGGAACGAGCTTGATCCGATTTGGATCAAGGCGCCTAGAATGATGATCGAAGAAATCGCATTCGTGACCGCCATCAAGGGCGTGTGCAGCGAGTGTGCAACGTTCCAGATAACCTGGAAGCCAATAAACACGGACAGGATGAATACGATAAAATGCTGCATAAAGCTGGCTGGGGCCACAAGACCCACTGCCAACAGCAAACCGCCACCAATTGCCAGCAGGCCCACTTGGTTGCGGGTCTGCAGCTTGAAGGCTTCGATTTCGGCTGCACGTTTTTCTTCGGCCGTCAGCTCTTTGGCGGCTTCTTTTTTGGGTGCCGCCGCAATCGCTGCCACTTTGGGGGGTGGTGGCGGGAAGGTGACCTCTTTGCTGTGCGCAATGGTCGCCCCGCGGATCACGTCGTCTTCCATGTTGTGATTGACCGCGCCGTCTTTTTCAGGCGTCAGGTCCGTCATCAGATGGCGGATGTTGGTTGCGTACAATGTCGAGGCTTGCGTCGCCATCCGGCTTGGGAAGTCCGTGTACCCAATGATCGTCACACCATTTTCGGTCACGATCTTTTCGTCCATCACGGTCAGCTTGCAGTTGCCGCCTTTTTCAGCAGCCAGATCAACGATGACAGAGCCCGGCTTCATCGCCTTGACCATGTCTTCGGTCCAAAGCTCGGGCGCTTCGCGGTTCGGGATCAGCGCTGTGGTGATGACGATGTCAACTTCTGGCGCCAATTCACGGAACTTGGCCAGTTGCGCCTCGCGGAATTCAGGCGAGGAAACCGATGCGTAGCCACCAGAAGCAGAACCATCTTGCTGTTCTTCTTCAAAATCGAGGTAAACGAATTCGGCACCCATTGATTCAACTTGCTCGGCAACTTCTGGGCGCACGTCAAAGGCGTATGTAATTGCGCCCAAAGATGTGGATGTACCGATGGCTGCAAGGCCCGCAACACCGGCACCAACAACAAGAACCTTGGCCGGGGGTACTTTACCCGCTGCCGTAATCTGGCCGGTGAAGAAACGGCCAAAGTTGTTACCCGCCTCAATGACAGCGCGGTAGCCCGCGATATTCGCCATTGACGACAGCGCGTCCATTTTCTGTGCCCGGCTGATCCGTGGGATCATTTCCATCGCAATGACAGTGGCGCCTTTTTTGGCGGCCGCTTGCATCTTGGCTTCATCCGCCACGGGGCTGAAGAACGAGATCAGCGTCTGGCCATCGCGCAGGCGCTTCATCTCGCCATCGTCCGGTACGCGGACTTTGGCCACAATGTCGGCTGCCTTCCAAAGCGCTGCTGCGGTTTTTACAACCTCAACGCCTGCCGCTTTGTAATCCGCGTCCGAAAAGCCAGCTTTTTCGCCAGCACCGGTTTCTACGACGCATTCATGTCCGAGTTTTTGAAGCTGCAAAGCACTGTCTGGCGTCATCGCCACGCGCGCTTCGCCCGCAAAAATCTCTTTTGGTGTCCCGATCTTCAATTGAAGCTCCCCCGTTTGGTACGTTTATGAGCAATCTGGTGCACAGAAGTGCGATGTCCACTAGCGGTATCGCAAGGCATGTACAAGGCGTTAGGGTTTATGTGACCGCTATCATAAGGCGCAATGTCACATCCAGCGGCGGGTTTTTTGGGTATAGCGTGCAAAATCAGCGCGAAATTGGCGCCGCAAGCGGTTTTCTTCGGGGATGACAAAGCGGGTTTCAAGCACCCAGAACAGCAGCGGGACCAGCACAAGAGACAAAACCGCATCCCACCACAGGATCAGACCCGTCAATATCAGAATGTCAGCCAGATAGATTGGATTTCGCGTTCTTTTAAAGACCCCAGTTTGAATCATCTGGCTCGGCATTTGGTGCGGAATAATCGTTGTCCGGTGTTTTTTGAATTCCATCACGGCCAAAAGCACCAAGACAACCCCGCCCCCGATCAACAGCCCCGACAAAAACATCGTGACCGGGTGATACAAACTAAGACCAAATTTATAAGAAGTGCCTTGCACATAAGCGATGATCGCAAATGCTGCGAGCCAGATGGGTGGCATGTCGAACCATTTCACGGGAATATTCCTGTCATCTCGGGGCTACATCACTGTGTTTGCTATTATCTTGCATGCCAGAGCACCGCAATGGCATGCCGGTCTTGTTCACTTCTGGTTGCGGCGATCCACATCTCACCACATGTTAGGACAAAACGCGGACAAGTCGCGGAAACACCAAAGAGCGGGGGAGAAAGCTAATGGATCTGAATGGCAAACATGCGCTGGTCACAGGCGGCGGCACGGGGATAGGCTTGGCCATCGCGCAAGCATTGGCAAACGCTGGATGTGTGGTGACCATCACCGGGCGTCGCCAAGCTGTGCTGGATCAGGTTACCGCATCTACGCCGGGGCTATATGGAATGGCCATGGACGTGCAACAAGAGGGTGAAGTCGTCGCGACAATTGAAGCCGCAGTCGCGGCGCGCGGCCCCATTCAGATATGCGTGGCCAATGCAGGGATTGCAGAGGGACGTGCGTTGCACAAAACCGAACTGTCTTTCTGGCGCAATATGATGGCTACTAATCTGGATGGCGCGTTTTTAACAATCCGCGAGGCTATGAAGTCTATGCGCGAAACAGATTGGGGGCGGGTGATTGCCGTATCTTCCGTGGCCGGGCTGCGTGGATTGCAGGGGGCTTCGTGTTATACCGCGTCAAAGCATGGCATGATCGGGCTGATCCGAGGTTTGAGCGAAGACTATGTGGGCAGCCCATATACTTTTAACGCGCTGTGCCCGGCATATGTCGATACTGAGATCGTCACCCGCAATACAGACGCTATCGCCACACGTGCAGGGCTCAGTAACGATGAAGCGCGCAATGTGATGGTGTCCGCAAACCGCCACAAGCGTTTAATTGCGCCCGAAGAGGTATCGGCTGCGGCTTTGTGGTTAGTGTCACCTGGATCTCAAAGCGTCAACGGACAGGCTATTGAGATTGCCGGTGGCATGGTGTGAAATAGGTAGAGTGGACCTAGGTCCACCTTACCCGGCGGCATGATCCGACCGTTAAAGACTCCCTTAACCATGCTCGCACTAGAGTACGGGATGTCACACTACAGACGGCTAAAATGCCCGGGCGGCACGTATTTCTTTACCTCAAGACTTGCCGACCAGCAGTCTACGCTTCTGATCGACCACATTGGTTTGCTCAGAACAGCAACTCGTCAAACTTGCACACGGTATCCTTTCCGCATTGATGCAATCGTGGTCCTACCCGCCGCCATACATACGATTTGGACCCTGCCAAGCAACGATGATGATTTCTGCATCCGGTGGCGATATCTAAAAACACAGTTTTCTTGCGCACTGCCCCCAACACAAAGCAGAACGCTATCGCAGATAACACGGCGTGAAAAAGGTATCTGGCAACGCCGGTTTTGGGAACATCTCATCCGCGACCCTCATGATTTCGCAACACACACGAGGATGATCCACTGCGCCCCTGTAGCAGCGGGCCTCGTCAAAAACCCAACGGACTGGGCGTGGAGTTCAATTCACCGAGCACAACGCGAAACCGGCCAAGATGGTATCTCTAACCTCACACAGCCCTTAAGTGGACCCGCTGCCCGGCACATAACAATCGCGGGGTAAGGTGCAGCTTGTCTGCACCATTGTTGGGATCAAGCGACTTTTGCCGCGCGCCCGGACCGACCTGCAACCCAGTCGCGTGCGGCATCGCCGAAAGACCCAAAAAGCTTGCGTGACACGGGGTCTTCAGCGGCTTTGTATTCGGGATGCCATTGCACTGATAGGGTAAAGCCGGACGCTCCTTCAATGTAGATCGCCTCTGGGGTGCCATCAGGCGCATGCCCATCGATGACAACCCGAGAGCCAGAGGTCTTTATCCCTTGGCCGTGCAGCGTATTGGTCATCACCGCCTGGTCCCCCAGCAGCTGATGAAATACACCTCCGTTCCGAAACTCAACCTGATGGCGCAGTTCGAACTTCTCGTCCAACGTCCCATCAGGTGGCATCCGGTGGTTCATCCGACCCGGCAACTCACGTATTTCAGGATAAAGCGTGCCACCCATCGCGACGTTCACCTCTTGGAACCCACGGCATACGCCAAAAAACGGCTGACCACGCTCGACACAGGCCTGAATCAAAGGCAAGGCGATCGCATCACGGTCACGGTCAAAAGCACCATGTGCGGGCGTTTCGTCTTCGCCATATTCCTCAGGGTGTACGTTGGGGCGCGCGCCGGTGAACAAAAAACCATCGCAGGTTTCCAGCAAATCCGAAACAGAAACAAGTTTCGGATCAGACGGGATCAACAGTGGCATACACTCGGCGACTTGTGCCACCGCCGTTGAATTCATTGTGCCCCCAGCATGAACCGGGTACTCGTCATTCATAAGGTACGAATTACTAATGATACCAATAACTGGCCGTTTCATTTGAATCCCTTACTGCTGCGCCGCGTGATATAACCACCTGTGACGCCCAATTAATAGCCCACTACCGCGCAGTAGCCTGTGCGCGCGCGCTCAAAAACCAATTGGCCGATTAAAAAAGATGCAGCTCGGCTGTCAACTCTGCGCTTTCAGCTCCAACCGACGCGCGTGAAGCACAGGTTCGGTATAGCCTGATGGCTGTACGCGCCCCTTGAACACAAGATCACTTGCCGCCTGGAACGCGATACCATCGTATCCCGGCGCCATCGGCTTATACAGCGGATCGTTCGCATTTTGCCCATCCACGATAACAGCCATCTTGCGCATGGCTTGCATCACTTGCTGTGCATCCACAATATCATGATGCAGCCAATTGGCGATATGCTGCGCTGAAATCCGGCAAGTTGCACGGTCTTCCATTAAACCTACATCGTTCAGATCGGGCACTTTGGAACAGCCCACGCCATGATCAACCCAACGCACCACATAGCCCAGGATGCCCTGTGCGTTGTTTTCGACTTCACGCATCTTTTGCTCTTCGGTCCACTTTTGGTATTCGGCCAGCGGAATATTCAACAGCGTGTCAACATAAGCGCGCCGCCCCCCTGCCTTGAGTTTGGCTTGTACCTCAAAAACATTCACTCGGTGGTAGTGTAGCGCGTGCAGGGTCGCGGCCGTTGGGCTTGGGACCCAGGCGCAATTCGCGCCCGCTTTGGGGTGCTCGATCTTTTGTTCGATCATCGCGCCCATCATATCGGGCATCGCCCACATTCCCTTGCCGATCTGGGCTTTACCGCTCAGACCACATTCCAGCCCAATATCGACGTTCTGGTTCTCATAAGCTGTGATCCAGGTCTTGCGCTTGATAAAGTCTTTGCGGCTGAAGGGCCCTGCCTCCATTGAGGTATGAATTTCGTCGCCCGTGCGATCAAGAAACCCGGTGTTGATAAACGCGACGCGTGATTTCGCCGCGCGGATGCATTCTTTGAGGTTGGCAGACGTGCGCCGTTCTTCGTCCATGATCCCCAGCTTTACGGTGTATTGTGGCAACCCCAGCACTTTTTCAACCTGAGTGAAGATACGATCGGCAAAGGCGACCTCTTCCGGGCCGTGCATCTTGGGCTTCACAACATAAACAGATCCAGTCAGCGAATTTCCACCTGCACGCTGCAGGTCATGCATCGCCACAAGCGTGGTAATCATGGCGTCCATTAGCCCTTCAAAAACTTCGCGCCCCTCACGGTCCGTAATTGCCGGATTCGTCATCAAGTGGCCGACATTGCGCACCAACATTAACGCACGGCCTTTCAGCACGACATCTTGGCCATCCGGACCCACGAGCACTTTGTCGTCATTTAATCTGCGGGTCTGAGTTTTACCGTCCTTCTCAAAGGTTTCTTCCAATGTGCCCTGCATCAGCCCAAGCCAGTTTTGATAGGCGACAACTTTGTCTTGGGCATCAACGCAAGCCACAGAGTCTTCGCAATCCATGATGGCCGAAATCGCGCTTTCCATCTGCACATCCGCCAAGCCCGCCTGGTCCCGCCCGCCAATCATATGCGTGCGGTCGAAAATCAGCTTTACGTGTAAACCGTTGTTGCGCAGTACGACGCAATCGGGCGCCTTGGGGTGACCTTGATGCCCAACAAATTGTTCGGGGTTTTCCAGCGGCTGGTCGTCAATCAGTAAGGCGCCTTTGTGCACCACATAGCGGCGCGCATCCGCATGGCTGGTGCCTGTAACCGGGAACGCCTCGTCCAGAAAGACCCGCGCCCGGGCGACGACCCGCGCGCCACGACCCTGATTGTAGCCACCCTTGGGCGCCGGGCTGCCCATCGCATCTGTGCCGTAAAAGGCATCGTACAAACTGCCCCAGCGCGCATTTGCGGCATTCAACGCATATCGGGCATTGGTGATCGGCACGACCAGTTGCGGGCCCGGCACAGATGCAATTTCCGCATCAACGTTGCTGGTATCAATTTCAAACGCGCCTTTTTCTTCCACAAGGTAACCGATTTCTTGCAGAAACGCCTTGTAGGCTTCGTGGTCGTGACTTTGGCCGCGCCGCGCGATGTGCCAGTTGTCTATCTGCGCCTGTATGGCTGTGCGCTTGTCCAACAAGGCTTGGTTTTCGGGGCCAAGATCATGCACCAATGCAGAGAAACCCGCCCAAAAAGCTTCCGTCTCGACGCCAGTACCGGGCAATGCTTGGTCCTCGATAAAACGAACAAGCGTATCTGCGACATTCAAATCGTGTTTGTCTTGGAACGTGGTCATCTGCCTGTGTCTCCTCGGGCGCGCTATTATCGACGATGCGCGCAGGTTTAGGCAGTTTGTCCAAATGAGGCAAGACACTGGCTCTCTTGCTTTTTAAGATATCGAACCGCGCTCAGATTTGCACCGTTTGGAGCAATATCGCACCTCTTCCCAGACCTTTTCCCATTTTTTCCGCCACGCAAAGGGTTTGCCGCAGGTTGCACATAGCTTTTGCGGCAAATCGCCTTTGCGGCGCATCTTCATAACGCCCCCATCACATACAGGCCAACAACGACCAAGGCGACAAGCGCTCCGCCCCAAAGCCCCCAAATCAAACCCCGGTGGCGGTGTTTTTGCTTTTCGACGTTGACATCAGGTGCTGACATTTTCCACTCCTCTACGTTGCAGGTTGCGCCCACCTTGCAGACAGGCACATGTCGCCTTAACGTCCCAATCATCACATTCGTTCCCCAAAAAATGCAGGTCATTATGCGCGACGCAGCCCCTACAACGATTTACCTAAGCGACTACACGCCATTTGGCTTTGACGTGAAAAATGTCGAGCTTACCTTTGATCTGCACCCAACCAAGACGCGGGTCAAAAGCCGGATTGAATTCGCACCTAAGCCTGATGCAGAAGGTTCTTTTTTCCTTCATGGTGAGAATGTTACCCTAGTCTCTTCTACCATTGACGGCGCCCCTGTCACCCCCGCAATAACGCCCGAAGGGTTAACGTGTGACGTGCCCTCCGCCCCTTTTGTCTGGGAAGCGGAAGTAGAGATTGACCCCGAAAACAACACAGCCCTCGAAGGTCTGTACATGTCAAACGGCATGTATTGCACCCAATGCGAAGCGGAAGGGTTCCGCAAAATCACTTACTACCCGGACCGCCCCGATGTGATGAGCACCTTCACAGTGCGGATAAACGGCCCGCACCCTGTCTTGTTATCAAATGGCAATCCCGTCACCACGTCTGATGGCTACGCTGAATGGCATGACCCGTGGCCCAAGCCTGCATATTTATTTGCGTTGGTGGCGGGCGACCTAATCGCCCACCCCG
Organism: Roseobacter sp.; assembly: GCA_045104955.1. Lineage (GTDB taxonomy): Bacteria > Pseudomonadota > Alphaproteobacteria > Rhodobacterales > Rhodobacteraceae > Roseobacter. Next base: position 11,298 of record JBGCDB010000001.1, on the reverse strand, counting down.
ACCAATTCACCACCGCGTCAGGGCGGGATGTGACGTTGAACCTGTATGTACGACCGGGCGATGAAGGCAAATGCGCCTTTGGCATGCAAGCGCTGATAGACAGCATGAAATGGGACGAGGACGTCTACGGTCGTGAATACGACCTTGATATCTTTAACATCGTCGCTGTGGATGATTTCAACATGGGCGCAATGGAGAATAAGGGCCTGAATATTTTTAACTCGTCTGCAGTGCTCGCCTCGCCTGAAACATCAACTGATACGAATTTTGAACGGATTGAGGCGATTATCGCGCATGAATATTTCCACAACTGGACGGGCAACCGCATCACTTGCCGCGACTGGTTCCAGCTTTGCCTTAAGGAAGGATTGACCGTCTACCGTGACAGTCAGTTTACCTGTGACATGCGCTCGGCTGCGGTCAAACGTATTTCTGATGTCATTGACCTGCGCGCGCGGCAGTTTCCTGAGGATCAAGGCCCGCTATCGCACCCCGTGCGGCCCGAAAGCTTTCAAGAGATAAACAACTTTTACACTGCCACCATCTACGAAAAAGGCGCTGAAGTCATTGGCATGCTACGCTGTCTTGTGGGGGCCGAAGCCTATAGCAAAGCGCTGGATGTGTATTTCGACCGTCACGATGGGCAAGCTTGCACAATCGAAGACTGGCTTAGAGTTTTTGAAGATAGCACGGGCCGCGACCTGACCCAATTCAAACGCTGGTATTCGCAAGCGGGAACACCACGCGTAACCGTAAAAGATGCTTGGTACAACGGTAGTTACATCTTGACCTTCACCCAAGACTTGCCCGCCTCTGCCACAACACCGGCCCCCAAACCACAGGTCATTCCAATCGTCACAGGGTTGCTGTCACCAGACGGCCAAGAAGTTGTGAAAAGCCAAGTATTGGAGCTGACAGAGGCCAGCCAGTCTTTTACTTTCGAAGGGTTATCTGAGCGACCTATTCCGTCTATTTTGCGGGGCTTTTCTGCCCCGGTTGTCTTGGAAAGTGAGCTCGCCTCAGAGCATACGGCATTTCTGTTGGCGCACGACTCCGACCCATTTAACCGGTGGGAAGCGGGCCGCACTTTGGCGCGTAACAGTCTGTTGTCGATGATCCGGGAAGATAGCGCACCGGACATTGCCTATCTTGACGGCATCCGCGCGGTACTAAGCGACGCCACACTGGACCCAGCCTACCGTGCGCTGATGTTAGGCCTGCCCAGCCAATCCGACTTGGCCGCGGCCCTGTTTGATTCAGGTACGGTCCCAGACCCCCAAGCGATATGGGACGCATTGGAGGCGATGCGCGGCGCGCAAGCCGCGCATTTGTCGGACCTTTTGCCTGCTCTATTTGCGGACAACCAAATAGCCGGGCCTTACAAACCTGACGCCGATCAGGCAGGCAAACGATCACTTGCGAATGCAGCACTTAGTCTGATTGCGCGCAGCGATGGCGGGCAAAAAGCCCAAGCACAATTTGACACGTCCGACAACATGACACAACAGCTTGCAGCTTTGGCTATTTTATTGCGTGAAAACCAGGGTGATAGCGCCCTTGCGGCCTTTGAAAACAAATGGCAAAGCGACCGCCTGGTTATGGACAAATGGTTTGGGCTGCAAGTCATGCAGGCCGCCCCGAACGAGGCCGCAGAGGTCGCAAAAAAACTCACAAACCACCCGGATTTTAATTGGAAAAACCCGAACCGCTTCCGCGCTGTCTTTGGCGCGCTGGCCATGCATCACGCAGGCTTTCATGCTGCAGATGGCAGCGGCTATGCCTTGCTGGCGGATTGGCTGATCAAGCTAGATCCGGTGAACCCGCAAACCACGGCCCGGATGTGTTCTGCATTCCAGACCTGGCGACGCTATGATACCGGACGACAAGACAAAATAGCTGAGGCGTTGGACCGCATCCTAAGCACACCGAACCTGTCCCGCGACACCACAGAAATGCTTTCTAGAATTCGAGGAAATTAGACGATGAAACCTGTTATCCTGATCACCGGCGGCTCTGCTGGTATTGGTGCGGCGTGCGCCAAAATTGCCGCCACTCAAGGGTATGACCTCGCCTTAAACTACCGTTCTGACGACGCGGGGGCGCAGGCAGTGGCCCAAGCCTGCGAAGAAATAGGTGCGCAGGTTTTACTGTGCAAAGGCGATGTTGCTGATCCTGAAGCGGTTTCAGCCATCTACGCGCAAATTGATGCAACCTATGGCAAGCTGGACGCGCTGATCAACAACGCAGGTATCGTGGACACAACCGCCAAAGTGACAGACATGGATCACGCACGGCTCAAACGTATGTTCGATGTCAATGTCATTGGCGCGATCCTTGTCGCCAAAGAGGCCGTGTTGCGCATGCAAGCGGCCGGGCGCGGCGGTGTGATCGTCAACATCTCGTCTGCAGCAGCGCGCTTGGGATCAGGCAATCAGTATGTTGATTACGCAGCTTCCAAGGCCGCAATTGACACATTTACCAAAGGCTTATCTGACGAAGTTGCAGCAGATAATATCCGCGTTATGGCAATCCGTCCCGGGCTGATAGAAACTGAACTGCACGCAAAAGGCGGAGAACCCGGCCGCGCTGACAAGCTGGCGCATATGGTCCCCATGAAACGCAAAGGATCTGCCGAAGAAGTCGCACAGGCAATTATGTGGCTGTGTTCTGATGAAGCTAGCTATGTGACAGGGTCCACGTTGGATGTCACGGGTGGACGCTGAGCCGTTCAGCTACAGACGGCAAGGGCGCAGCAAAGCGGCCTTGATCGCGGTTGGAGGCATCTGGTTTTGCCTGATTGCGGCGATAATCTTGGTCGAGGCCGCCCCTTGGTTGATGGCTGTGATCGCAGCTTTCACCCTGCCCGCTGTCTGGGAGTTGATCAAAAACCCCGCCTCTGGCCTTGATTTCACCGAAGGTGACCTTTGCTGGTTCACCGGACGTCGCGACGCAAAGGTCAGTTGGTCCGAAATTGACCGCGTTCGGCTGGATACCCGGTTAGACTTTTCGGTTCGGGCAACAGCCGTCCTGACCACGGGCCGCAAAATCCGCCTGCCCTATGAATGCACCCCCCCAGACACATTGCTAGAAGCCGCGCTGAATGCACGCGGCATTCGCACAGAGCGGCATCATTTTTCCTTGATTGGTTAGGGTTAGGTTGGTTCTTGGCAAAAAGGCTGATCATTCAGCCAGCCGGCGATATCGTTTTGCTTCGAAGACCGTCGCAGCGGCCCCCAGTCTGCAGCCACCCCACGCCAACGTCCATCGTTTGCGGCGATCACCCCATCACGCGGCACCGTTACTGCCATGATGCGAATGGCACAGCTTAGATTTTCACCACCCACCTTCAACGCCTCGCCGCTTTCAGCCCGGCATCCATAGCCACGCGCTGTGGCGGGGGAAATTTGTAAAAGCCCAAACCATTTGCCATTTGGGTTGACCGCCCGCGGCTTATACGTGCTTTCATGTTTGGCCAGCGCCGACATGAAACCCACCCAGAACGCAGCACGGCCCGCGTCATCAGAGGCCCGGTAGTTTGGGCACCATGTATCAATGTCCGACGGCACTATTTCTAACAAAGGACGGCCATGCGTATCAAGGGCAGTCAATGCCGCCTCATTCCACAGGGCGCGATTTTCTGCCTCTGACCAACGCATTGCGGGCAGTTCGATCTGTGACACAGAAGGCGCTGCTTCGATTTCGGGCGCAGGCTCTTTCTCTTCGCAAGCGACAAGCAATAGGCCAGCACATAAGGCTATGATCATACGTTTCATGACCTTATTTGCGCAGAGCACCCGTTCAATATCAATCCCTTACGAATAATTTGAAGAAAAAGACGTGCGCAAAACAACCAGTCCTGACCAGCTTTGCGCATCATTGTGAGCTCAAGAATAACTATGACGAACTGTTCCGATCAGGGCCTGCAATCAACGCGATATCTCCGCGCCGACGCCATGTTTCGGCCCAAAACAAACGGCATCTTAGGATTAAGTTTTTTGTTGGAAGATCGTAAATGTCGCTTTTGTCTAAACTTGGCCGTAGGGGCTCTGACGCGCCTCGACGCACTGCTGGCATTCAGCAGGCGCCGCTGCCCTTGCGACCGACGCAAGACACAATTCAAGGCGCATCGGCGCTCAAGATCGCCTGCCCTGACCCCACATCAGAAGACCGCGCGCGCGACAGCCACCGCAACCGGGGCCAATTCCTTGCGCGGCAAGATATGTGGGACACTTTAAGCGCAGAGGTATCGCAAGCCGACCAAAGCTGCGCCGCCACACCCGCCGGTATGCCCATCGCAGAGCTTTTGTGCTTTGGGGCCCGCGCCGACGTAGTGGCCGCAGCCGAACATGCATTGATTGATGGCGCCCCGCCAAAAGACGCCCCGCTGATGGCAGGTATTGAGGGGCTGGAAGAAATGCTGTCAGAACACCCTGACAATGCGATATGTGCTATTACAGTTGCACATGCGCATATGGATATCGGGTGGGCATGGCGTGGCACAGATTGGTCCGCCCAAGTCCCAGCCCGGAACCTAGAAGCGTTCGAGGCGCATTTTGACCGCGCCCGCGATATCTTGCATCCGTTTGATCAAAGCCACACGCGATCCCCTCTTTATCAAACCGCCTGCTGCGCCTTGAATGGCGCAGGTATCGTGACCGGCCCGGATATTTCGCGAAGCTACGAAAAGCTGATTGACCTGAACCCGTTGAACCCGGGGCCTATGCGCGCGCTTGGAAACTATCTTCAACCGCGGTGGTTTGGCAGTCATGCAGAACTTGAGCTGGAGGCCCGCCGCACCGCTGCACGCACACACGCACAATGGGGTGCGGGCGGGTATACGTGGGTAATGTTTGACGTTTTGGCCAGCGACGCCGAAGCATGTCTACAGCTGGATGTTGGTTTTTTCATAGAAGGGCTACAGGACATTCTGGATCGTTTCGGTGACCAGCATACCACCAATATTCTAGCTGCGTTTTGTTCGTACACATTGGGCGGCCACCGGACTGGTAACCCAAAAGCAGACGCTGTCCGAGTGCGCATTGCCGATTGCGCGCATTGGATCGTGCGCAAGCATATGACTGAATTGCACCCGCTTATTTGGGCGCATGCCGCCTCTGGTTTTGACAACAGTCTACATGTGCCATCCCCACGCCGTTTTGCTGCTGCAGGGCGGCACTATGCGTTACGCGTGATCGCCATGCTTTTTCGCCGCGAAATCGCCGATGGTCGGCGCATCGTTTTTACGGCTGACGGCCCAGTCACCGAAGTCAGCTGACGGGACATTGTTTTTAAAGAGGACACATCATGGGACGTATACCTAAAGACGCAAAACACTGGGACAGTGGCGACTGGATCGAATGGCACCGGACACCCACCGGTGCGGATGACCGCATTTGTGCAGCTGCAACAAGCGACCCCTCTGCACGACTTGCGGCACTGCACGTCAACCTGCTGCGGGCGGCCAAAGGGTATTTCGAAATGACCGGACAGCATTTGCCCGTCTACCGGACCATCGCGCATGTCTTTGCAGCGCTACACTACAATGTGGACCTTGAAGGGCCAGAACGCACCTGTGCAGCGTCCGGGCTTGAGGTTTTATGCATTCGTCCCAACGATCCGACGGGCGTGGTCGAAGTGGACTTGTCCGCGCCCTTCACGGCCTTGCTGGTGGTACGGATCGACGATAATTTCACAACACAAGCACGTGTGATGGACCGCGACCTGCTGCCGGATCGCACAACCGGTAGCTACACGCTGAGCTGGCAGGCAATGCCACAGAACTACTGACGCAAAATCCGCTTTGACCGCGCAAGGTCTTGCAGCACCGCCCGCGCTGGCCTAAACCCCGATAAACCGCTCGGATTTTGAGGGATCACCCATGCTTGACCTGACCTATGAGACACCCAAACCCAAGGTAATCGCCGGGGCGAAACACGACTGGGAACTTGTGATCGGCATGGAAGTGCATGCGCAGGTATCGTCAAACGCCAAACTTTTCTCGGCGGCCTCAACCCAGTTTGGCGCAGAACCCAATGCGAATGTCTCATTCGTTGACGCGGCCATGCCGGGCATGTTGCCGACGATCAACGAATTTTGTGTCGAACAGGCGGTGCGCACCGGGTTGGGCCTAAAAGCTGATATCAACCTGAAATCCGCCTTTGACCGCAAGAATTACTTCTATCCCGATTTGCCGCAAGGCTACCAAATCAGCCAGTTGTATCACCCAATTGTGGGCGAAGGCGAAGTCTTGGTGGAAATGGGCGATGGCACCGCACGTCTGGTAAGGGTCGAACGCATCCACCTAGAACAGGACGCCGGCAAATCGATCCATGATATGGACCCGAACATGTCATTTGTGGATCTGAACCGGACCGGAGTCGCCCTGATGGAGATCGTCTCGCGGCCAGACATCCGCGGCCCCGAAGAAGCCGCCGCCTACCTGGGCAAGCTGCGTCAAATTCTACGCTATCTGGGCACCTGCAATGGCGACATGCAATCGGGTGCGATGCGCGCCGACGTCAATGTGTCGATCTGCCTGCCCGGTCAGTATGAAAAATACCAAGCCACGCAAGACTTCAGCCACTTGGGCACGCGCTGCGAGATCAAGAACATGAACTCCATGCGGTTCATTCAGCAAGCCATCGAGGTAGAGGCACGCCGCCAGATCGCCATTGTCGAAGCAGGCGGCACGGTGGATCAAGAAACACGGCTGTATGATCCAGATAAAAACGAAACCCGGTCCATGCGGTCGAAAGAGGAAGCGCATGATTACCGCTATTTCCCCGACCCTGACCTGCTACCGCTTGAGATTGAACAGGCATGGGTCGATGACATCGCGGCCAACCTGCCAGAACTGCCAGACGCTAAAAAGGCCCGCTTCATGGGGGACTTTGGTCTGTCTGACTATGACGCCAGCGTGCTGACCGCCGATTTAGATTCGGCAGGTTATTTCGAGGCCGTGGCCCAAGGGCGCGACGGCAAGATGGCGGCAAACTGGGTCATAAACGAGCTGTTTGGTCGTCTCAAGAAAGACGACACCGACATCACCAATAGCCCGGTAACGCCCGCGCAACTGGGCGGTGTGATTGATCTGATCGCCTCTGACGCGATTTCAGGCAAGATCGCCAAGGACTTGTTTGAAATCGTCTACACCGAAGGTGGCGACCCTGCCGTGATCGTCGAAGAACGTGGCATGAAACAGGTTACCGATACGGGCGCGATTGAAGCTGCCGTAGACGAGATCATCGCGGCCAACCCTGAACAGGTTGCCAAAGCCAAGGAAAACCCAAAGTTGGCGGGTTGGTTTGTTGGTCAGGTAATGAAGGCCACGGGCGGCAAAGCAAACCCCAAAGCGGTGAATCAATTGGTGGCGCAAAAGCTGGCGCAATAACCCGGGGCTTGGCGCAGGCGTGGGCCCATTCAGTCAAAAAAGGTCGCATGATCATGGAAGACAAACCTTTTTGGTCTTCAAAAATGACCGTGCGTCCCGAATGGCTGGATTACAACGGCCATATGAATATGGCTTATTATTCAGTCGTTTTTGATGAGGCCGCAGACGAGATCTATCCAGATATTGGCTTTGGGCCAGATTACCAAAAAACCGGCTTTACCACTTACACGGCGGAATTTCATATTACTTACTTGCGGGAACTGCACCTAGGCGATGTGCTGCGGGTAAGTCTTCAGTTGGTGGATTTTGACGAAAAACGCTTTCATACCTATCAAGAGATTTGGCATGAAGACGGCTGGTGTGCTGCAACAGGAGAAGCCATGGGCCTGCACATCGACCAATCGGGACCCAAAGTCGCGCCCATGCCAGCACATATCCTGGCGAAGCTGACGCAATTGCACGACAAACACAGCGCCTTTCCCCGCCCTGCCCGCGTCGGCAGCAGCATCGGCATCAAACGGAAAACGCCGCAAATTTAATGACATCTTTTCGTGCCCCATACAGCTTGCTATAGAGAGCGCCAGCAAGGGAAGAGAATGGCATGGCACAGTACGAATATCGCGTGGTTGCGGCACCAACACGGGGCGTCAAAGCCAAAGGAATTAAGTCAGCGGAGGGGCGGTTTTCCCACGCGCTGGAAGAAATTATGAACGCGATGGCATCGGACGGATGGGAATACCAGCGTGCCGAAACACTGCCGTCAGTCGAACGCTCAGGCTTGACCTCAAAGACCACGACTTGGCGTAACGTTTTAGTGTTCCGCAGGCCGAAAGAAGCCACTCCTGCGATCGCACAAATCACCCAGCAAGCCATCGCATCGCCCGAGCCATCAACAAGCGAACGCAAGCAATTGGAACTGGACGATCCAATGCCAGATATTGTGGCACCCGAAACACCCGACGACGACGCGTCAAAAAGCGAAGGCGCCAGCCGAATGCTGCGCGATAACGGGGTAGAAGAACTCAGCGAAGTGTCCGGTGTGACCAGTAGCCTTAAACAGCTCGCAGAAACGCGAAATGCATCAAAAAAATCAGACGACTAGAACACGTTCTTAAACACCTACATCAAGCGCTAATGCGTGGATACGGCTGATCAGATCAGCCCCCAATGCGCTGTGGATCGCACGGTGTCGCGCCAATCTGTTCATACCCTCGAACTGCGTAGACCGTATCATTACGTTAAAGTGGCTCTCCACGCCTTCGGTGAAACCTGCATGCCCTCGGTGACTTTCGGTGTCATCTACTACATCTAACGCGGTTGGCGAAAATGCCGCACGCAAACTGTCTTCAATCTCTTGTCGTTTAGACATTTTTTTATTCTGCCCCCTTCACTCTTTCCTCTCGCAGTCTAAACTAAGCGGCCTCGACTCGTATAGGTGCCAAAATATGCCAAAGCCTGATCCCTTCGGATTTGATATGTCCGTCTCTTCGTCAAAGAAGAAAAACCCGCGCGGCAGACGCGGCATGTCGGGCGCGTCCGAGACGTCGCGCCGCGTGTGCGATCATGAAGGCTGTGATGAGCCCGGCAAATACCGCGCCCCCAAAGCCCCCGACGTTTTGGATGACTACTTTTGGTTTTGCCAAGCGCATGTGCGTGAATATAACCTTAAGTGGAATTTCTTTGACGGCACGACCGAGGCCGAATTGAATGCGCAGATGTCCAAAGACAAAGTGTGGGAACGCGCAACAAAACCGATGGGCGATCCCGAAGCGCGTGCATGGGCGCGGCTGGGTATTGAAGACCCGCATCAGGTCCTAGGATCTAACGCTACGCAGAATCCGGGCAAGGGCGCGCAGGCGGGCCGCAGACTGCCGCCCACAGAACGCCGCGCCTTGGAAATTCTTGAGGCTAAAGACACGTGGTCCAAACCCGAGGTCCGCAAAGCCTACAAAGCACTTATCAAAGTGTTGCACCCTGACATGAACGGCGGCGACCGCAGCCAAGAAGAACAATTGCAAGAAGTCGTCTGGGCATGGGACCAAATCAAGGGTAGCAGAAACTTCAAAGACTGATGGCCTAACAGTTCTAGTGAACTGGATCGCCCTTTCTATTGCACCTCGTCGCAATATATTGCACCAGACGAAGCGGGTGTTGTTCCACCCGAGCACTGACTTTTTATTCGAAGGACGACGCACATGGCCGATGGCGCACTGGACATAAACTCAAAACCGACAGAAGACATCAGCGTCCGTGACGTCTTTGGCATCGATACAGACATGGTCATCAAGGGCTTTGCAGAGGGCAGCGACCGCGTGCCCGATCTGGACAGCACGTACAAGTTCGACCCTGACACGACGCTCGCCATTTTAGCAGGTTTTTCGCACAACCGCCGCGTCATGATCCAAGGGTATCACGGCACGGGTAAATCGACGCATATCGAACAGGTGGCCGCACGGCTGAATTGGCCTGCAGTGAGGGTAAACCTGGATAGCCATATCAGCCGGATAGATCTGATTGGTAAGGATGCGATCAAGCTGAAAGACGGTAAACAGGTCACCGATTTCCAAGAAGGCATTCTGCCGTGGGCGCTGCGCAACCCGACAGCGATTGTATTTGATGAATACGATGCAGGCCGCGCCGACGTTATGTTCGTGATTCAGCGCGTGTTGGAAGTCGACGGAAAACTGACGCTATTGGACCAAAACCAAGTGATCACACCGCACCCTTATTTCCGCATTTTCGCAACGGCCAACACCGTTGGTTTGGGCGACACGACGGGTCTGTATCACGGGACGCAGCAGATCAACCAAGGCCAGATGGACCGGTGGTCGCTGGTGGCCACGCTCAATTACCTGAGCATTGATGCGGAAACCGCAATCGTTCTGTCCAAAAACCCGCATTACAACACGGAAAAAGGTCGCAAAACGGTCAAGCAAATGGTCACCGTTGCAGACCTGACGCGTACCGCCTTTATGAACGGTGATCTGTCCACCGTGATGTCGCCACGGACCGTCATCGCATGGGCCCAAAACGCCGAGATTTTCCGCAACGTGGGCTATGCCTTCCGCCTGTCATTCCTGAACAAATGCGACGAGTTAGAACGGCAAACGGTCGCCGAATTCTATCAGCGCTTGTTTGACGAAGAGCTGCCCGAAAGTGCGGCCAGCGTAAGCTTGGGGTAAAGTTGGGTGGGGCCTGCCCCACTACACCGGCCAAGGAGGCGACACCGCCATGAGCAAACCAAGTGACAACCCAGCAGACGCCTTCAAAAAGGCGCTGACAGAGGCGACCAAGGTCATGGCGGATGACCCTGATCTGACGGTGTCATACTCCGTCGACCCGGCGGGCATGTCCGGCGACGCGATGCGCTTGCCACAGGTGAGCCGCCGCATGACCCGAGCCGAGGTATTGCTGGCGCGCGGCACAGCAGATGCACTGGCATTGAACCGCAGGTACCACAACGGGCAGACACATGCGAAATATGCGCCACAAGGCGAGATGGCGCGTGACCTATACGAGGCAATGGAAACCGCGCGCTGCGAAGCCATGGGCGCACGCGACATGCCCGGCACAGCGGGCAATATCGACGCCAAGATCGGCCATGAAGCAATGCGCAAAGGCTATGATCAGGTGACACAGGCAGCCGATGTGCCGCTGGCCACGGCTGCGGGCTATCTGATCCGCCATCTGGCGACGGGGCGCGATTTACCATCGGGCGCGCAAAACGTGATGGAGCTATGGCGCGGCTTTATTGAGGACCAAGCGGGTGGCACACTCGAAGACCTTGATAGCACCCTGTCCGATCAAGCGGCATTTGCGAAATTCGCGCGTCAGATGATTTCTGATCTGGGATACGGCGATCAGCTGGGCGATGACCCTGACCAAATAGACGAAGACCAAGAGGATCA